>JBPCSZ010000148.1:0-5651 GCA_051006655.1 Chitinophagaceae bacterium | reverse complement strand
GCCGGCGATAAAGAAACCGCCGATCACATCACTAACAAATTGGTAAAACATACTGAAATGGATGTTGCTTATTATCAATCGCTTCCTGAAGAAAAGAAAAGCTTTAAATTGGACGATTGCCAAATGGAAATCAGCGTATTGAATCACTTAGCCACCGTTGCACAAGGAGCTAATATGCCTGAGTTAAGCAAATCAACCTTCGATAAAGTGAACCAATTAGCGCGATTAATTCCATTCCCTAACGCCAATCAATAATTGCATGTACACGGCACAAATTCTCGATCAAACATTTTCGCTCGATCCGAAGCAATCGACCTTGAATGGCGCTCCCCAAACCATGAGCATTACCCCATTACCCGATGGGGGTATTGTGGTGCAATTGAATAAACAACAATTGGTGGCCGATGTGGTGAGTATCGACAAACAACAGAAAACCGTTACCCTGCGCATTAAAAGTCAAAAAGTAACCGTACAAATAAAAGAACCTGTTGATTTATTGTTGGAACAATTAGGTATGCAACAGAGTCGCGTACGTAAAGTAAACCAACTGAAAGCGCCTATGCCGGGCTTGGTATTGCGTATTTTGGTGCAAGAAGGTCAAAGCGTAAAAGCCGGCGATCCATTGATGGTTTTAGAAGCCATGAAAATGGAAAATGTATTCAAAGCACCCGCCGATGTTACGGTAAAACAAATTAAAGTGAGTGAAAAACAAGCCGTAGAAAAAAATACGGAATTAATGACCTTCGCTTAAACACGCAAACAAAACAAACAAGTAAAAAGGCTGTCGCATGACAGCCTTTTTTTATCGTGCTTTTTTTGCTTCAGGGTAATATATGAATCCCATAATTAAACCGAATACAAATCCCCCAATATGAGCCCAATACGCTACACCGGACGTATCGGACGTCATGGTGCCTAAAGACCCTAAACCGGCCCAAGTTTGTTGCACCATCCAAATGCCTAAAAACACAAAGGCCGGCACACGAAAGGAAGTTAAAAACAATAAGAACAATACTTTGATTTTCGAACCGGGAAACATCACCATGTAAGCCCCTAAACAGGCGGCAATTGCACCGGAAGCCCCCACCAAAGGTGTACTGCTCATGCCACTGAAAAAGGCATGGGTTAAAGTAGCCACAATTCCCCCTCCCAAATAGAAAAATAAAAAACGTTTGTAACCGATGGTCGATTCGATATTATCGGCAAATACCCACATGAAGAGCATATTCCCAATCAAATGCATCCAACCGCCATGCAGAAACAAACTGCTAATTAAGGTGTAAAAACCGCGTCCTTCTCTTAAATCAGCCGGCACACAACCAAAGGTTCGCACCACCGTATCTTGTTCTTGATACGACAGCTGAAACATCCAAATAAACACGGCTATATTCAGCCCAATAAAAAGAGGCGTGATGACAGGCTTAACACCACGGGTTACATTAACGTCGCCAATAGGAAAAAACATAGGTTCTTATTCGGAACGAATCAATCGAACGATTTCATCTAATTCCATTTGCTTATAATAGGTTTTCAATAAAATATGTTGCTGGTTATATACCATAATTTGAGGTATGCCATTGTATTCGAACAAACTCTTGCTTACATCCGAATGGTCTATACCCACATACACATTGGGCATATCGTGGAATCGGGTTTGTTGAATGAAGGAGGGCAATTCGGCCAATAAATTATTGCCGGTTAAAAAAACGATATCGGCACCGGCCAACTCATTGATTCTACTTTTCATGCTTATTGCCACTTCCATGCAATGTCCACACGATGGATTAAACAACACTAAAATCACAGGTGTGTTCTTTCGTAAGTTCGAATCAAAATACACTTTCTCATCGCTGGTTAAAAAAGCGAAAGACGGCAATGCAGCGCCCGGTTGTGCCAACGGTTTCTCGGAGGTATTTTTTGCTTTAGGCGGAGCGGAACTTGTTTTACTCGATGTTGATGCATTTCCTTTTTCCGATGCCTTGGTGCTGTTTGCCGATTGCGCATAAGCAAAATTGCCCATCATCATTAAGCCCAAACCTATCATCATTATTTTCATCATAGTTGTTGTAGTTTGTGTTGTAAACATAAATCGGCCAAAACAATCGCGGTATAAGCCTCCACAATAGGTACAGCACGGGGAACAGCACAAACATCGTGCCGGCCTTTGATTTCCAAAGTCCGATCTGCCCCATGAACATCCACGGTTTCTTGTTTTTGTTGAATACTCGATATTGGTTTAAAGGCTAATTCGAAGGAAATCGCTTCACCCGTACTAATGCCACCTAATATGCCACCGGCTTTGTTGTGCTCCGTTACAATGCGACCTTCTTGTAAAATAAACCGATCGTTATGCGAAGCCCCCGTTTGTGATGCTGCGGCAAATCCTTCACCGAAACTAATTCCTTTCACAGTATTAATGCTCAACAAGGCCTGTCCTAATACGGCTTGTAATTTTCCAAAAATAGGTTCGCCCCAGCCCACAGGAACCCCATGAATTACACAACGTATTTTTCCACCCAAGGTATTGCCTTCTAAACGACAAGCTTCAATGGCCGATTCCATTTGTTGTGAAGCCACAGGATCTGGACAACGCACGGGGGAGGCTTCAATTTCAGTATGAATGGCATCGCGGATGGAACTTTCCACCGAACCAATTTGTGTTACAAAAGCATGAATTTGAATCGGTGCTATGCTTTCCAATAATTGTTGAGCAATGGCACCGGCAGCAACCATTGGCGCCGTAATGCGAATGGAACTTCGACCACCACCACGGTGATCGCGAAAACCATATTTTTCTTGATAAGTAAAATCGGCATGCCCGGGACGATATACCGTTTTCAAATGATCGTAATCGCTCGATTGGGCATCTTTGTTTTGAATGGTTAAGGCAATTGGACTTCCCAAGGTCTTCCCTTCATACACCCCCGATAATACCTGCACGACATCGTCTTCTTGTCGGTTCGAAGCAAACGATTGTTTTCCGGTTTTACGGCGGTTGACCTGAGTTTGAACATCATTCCAATTCACGTTAATGCCGGCAGGACAACCTTGTATGACACATCCCACAGCGGGCCCATGCGATTCCCCAAAGGAAATAACCGAGAAAACACGTCCAAGCTGATTCATAAAGAAATGGATTCAACGTAAGCGGTTTATCTTTACCGCATGCGTACTTTATACTCAAATATCAAACAATTAGTTCATACTGAGTCCATTGGGCAAGAAAAAAAAGTGGTTAAGGGCGAGGCCATGCGCCACTTAAACAATATCGATGAAGCATGGCTTTTAACTGAAAATGGCCTTATTGTTGATTTTGGACCAATGTCGGCCATACCTGAATCCATACAAGCAGAAAAAAACATCGATTGTACCGGTCGCTTTATTTTACCGGCTTGGGTCGATTCACATACCCATTTAGTATTTGCGCAATGGCGTGAACAAGAATTCACACAACGTATTCAAGGTTTATCGTACGAAGAAATTGCCCGCCGAGGGGGTGGCATTTTAAACTCAGCAAACCGAATGAAAGAGGCCGATGAAAATGCCTTATACGAAAGCGCCATGCAACGCTTACACGAAGTTATTCAACAAGGCACCGGTGCTATTGAAATTAAAAGTGGCTATGGCTTAGATACCGAACAAGAACTAAAAATGTTACGGGTCATTCGTCGCATTAAAGAAAATGCGCCTATTCCGGTAAAGGCCAGTTTCTTGGCAGCCCATACGTATCCCCTCGCCTTCCGGGAAAATCATCAAGGCTATATTGATTTAATCATCAACAACATGTTGCCGCGAGTGGCCGATGAGGGCTTAGCCGATTATATGGATGTGTTCTGCGAACGCGGTTTTTTTAGCCAAGAAGAAACCGAACAATTACTAGAAGCCGGATTGCGATATGGCTTGAAGCCGAAAATTCATGCCAATCAATTGTACAACAGTGGTGGTGTTCAAGCCGGTGTAGCCTATGGGGCCATTAGTGTCGATCATTTAGAAACCATCGATGAAGCTGAAGTTGCCTGTTTATTGAATTCCAATACAATACCTACCCTATTGCCCGGTGCCGCCTTCTTTTTAAACATGCATTATCAACCGGCTCGACGTATGATAGATGCCGGACTTCCCATTGCCTTGGCCTCCGATTATAATCCGGGCTCTTGCCCCAGTGGGAATATGAATTTTATTATCAGTCTAGCGTGTACCCAAATGCAAATGCTTCCCGAAGAAGCCATTATGGCGGCCACCTTGAATGCGGCGGCGGCCCTTGAAATGGAAAACGAATTAGGCTCAATTGCTCGAGGGAAAAAGGCTCATCTTATTCTCAGCAAGCCCATGCCTTCCTTAGCCTTCTGGCCCTACCGCTTTGGCGATTCACCTATTGAACAAGCTATTCTCCACTAAGTCCTTCCTCCTTTTTTTTCTTTACTTGCCCCGTTGTACCTTTATACCCTATATCATGTCATTATCGTTTTTTTCGGGCCCGGCCATATTGGGCATTTTAGGTGGAGGCCAATTAGGGAAAATGTTACTGCAAGCAGGACACCCTTGGGATTTACAAACGCGCGTTCTCGACCCCGACCCGGAAGCTCCTTGTAAAAATTTATGCCACTATTTTGAAGTCGGCAGTTTACTCGATTACAACACCGTTTACAATTTCGGGAAAGCCTGCGATGTGTTGACCATAGAAATTGAACACGTGAATACCGATGCGCTTCGACAATTGAAAAAAGAAGGCGTGGTGGTTCATCCGGACCCTGAGGCCTTAGGCACCATTCAAGATAAAGGAAAACAAAAAATATTCTTCAAACACTTAGGCATACCCACCAGCGATTTTGGTTTGTTTCAAGAAAAAGAACATTTATTTGATGCCCTTCGCAACGGATTAATTAAATACCCCTTTGTTCAAAAAACACGCACCGCCGGCTACGATGGAAAAGGGGTCAGCATTATTTTTTCTGAAAATGATTTACCTAAATTATTAGAAGGCCCCTGTATTATTGAAGATTATGTTCCTTTGCAAGGCGAACTGGCCGTGATTGTAGCACGAAATGAACAAGGTGAAACAGTGGCCTACGATCCGGTTTCGATGGATTTTCATGCCGAAGCTAATTTACTCGATTTATTACTCTACCCCGCTCCTGTTCCTATTGAACTAGCGGCACAAGCTGAACAATATGCCCGCGCCATCATTGAATCGTTTGGTATTTGCGGTGTATTGGCCGTTGAATTTTTAATTGATCAACAGGGCAAAATATGGGTCAACGAAGTGGCTCCTCGTCCACATAATAGCGGACACCAAACCATCGAAAGTTCCGTTACTTCGCAATACCAACAACACCTTCGCGGTATCTTGAATTTACCGTTGGGCTCAACGCGCATTACCGTTCCATCGGCCATGGTGAATATATTAGGCGACGAAGGCCATCAAGGACCTGTTGTATACGAAGGACTCAATACTTGTTTAGAACAAGCCGGTATTCATGTTCATCTTTATGGCAAAAAAATCACGAAACCACTCCGTAAAATGGGACATGTAACCGTAACGCATCCCGATTTAGAACAAGCAAAACAAACCGCACAATGGGTAAAACAAACCATACACGTACAAAGCCGCAAGTAGGCATTATAATGGGAAGCGACAGCGATTGGCCTGT
>JBPCSZ010000147.1:0-3762 GCA_051006655.1 Chitinophagaceae bacterium | reverse complement strand
TTGAAGCATTTCTCCGAACTAAACCTCCATCTAAACTTGGCTTTTCCTCTCACCCTGTGCCCCACTCAAAGAACTGTTTTTTTTCGTTTGGGGAGTGCAAATGTAGACCGTTTTTTCATACTGACAAATTTAATTTAATGTTTGACGTGTAATGACTTGTTAATTTCAATATCATGTGCTTGGGAATGCCGATGAAAGATAGACAGGAGAAGGGCTGCGGGATATGCAGGGGAAGCAGACCGAGGCGGTGAGCGGAAGTGAAAGCGCAAGCGAAACGAACGCACACCGACCGGGATGCCGGCAGCCCGGAGTAGCCCGATAGTAGATGAAGAAAAGGATTCGGCTGATAGCCCCAAAAAAGATTAAACCGAACGGGCTAATGTATAATGGCTTTGATGAACCTGCAAACTATACGCCCCACCACAGATTAGCGCATAATTTTCGGCTTGATGCCCTACCGGAAAACCATAGATCACGGGGTATGGATAATCGACTACTTTTTCGGCCACCATTTCGTACACGTCCATGCCAAAGGGTATTTCATTGTCTTGCGTATCGGTGAAGCCCCCCACCAGCAAGCCCGCTAATTTACTGAGTTTTCCGGCCCGCTTGAGTTGCCACAACATGCGGTCGATATTGTATTTGTATTCGGCAATGTCTTCAATGAACAGTATTTTACCGGTCGTGTCAATATCGCTAGGGGTGCCGATTAAATCGGACAGTAAAGCCAAATTGCCGCCGGTTATTAAACCCTGCGCCCCCCCTACCCGATTCATGGGATGCGATTCCCCGATATAGGTTTGTCCAAAACCCTGCACCGCATTGAATAAACTGTGGGTGGACAGGGCATGAAATTCGTTTTCTTGGTAGCCCCCTTGCATGTGCGCATGGAGTCCGGCCACGCCATAAACCGATTGAATATGTCCTAAAATAGCCGTGATATCGCTATACCCCACAAGCCATTTGGGATGCTGTTTAAAGGCGGTAAAATCGAGTTGATCGAGGATGCGCACCACGCCATAACCACCGCGGCCAAAGAAAATGGCCTTGATATGCGGGTCGTTCAGAAACTGTTGTAAGTCCTGCGCACGCTCAGCATCGGTGCCCGAAAATTTATAATAGGCCGTGCCCACGGTAGCGCCTAACACCACTTTAAATCCTTGGGCTTCTATATAAGCAGCCATCACCTGTATATCGGCCGTATTTACCGCACCGGCGGGACAGGTAATGGCAATGGTATCGCCCGCTTGTAAATAAGGCGGAATTGCAAGTTCTTGTGTGACGGGCATACGTTAACTTTGCCCAAATATACTTCAAGCCTTGTTGGTGTGGTACATTCGCCCAGCTTCTTGAAATAAAATTTGCAGTATGGAACAACAAAAGAAACAGCCCGAATGGATGAAAAAAATGGGCATCGTAACCGGGGCTTTATTGATGGGTTTAGGTGGTTTTTTACTTTGGAAGAAAGACCCAAATGTGAATCGCACCTTGGCTATTTTCATGACGGTATATGGGGCATTCCGCATGGGTATGGCCATTTATCAGATGAAGAATCCACCGGCCGATGCACCGAACGACACGCCTACCGACACCACGCTTTAATTAGAACTCCCTAATCGATTTAATTCTTTATGACATTTAAACGTCACTTAGTTACGGCCGCTTTGCCATATGCCAACGGACCGGTACATATTGGACACTTGGCCGGTAATTTTTTACCCGCCGATATTTATACGCGTTTTCTTCGGGCGCAAAAAAAGGAGGTGTATTTTGTTTGTGGTACCGATGAACACGGGGTGCCCATTACCATTCGTGCCATGAAGGAAGGGGTAACACCGCAAGATATTGTAGACAAATACCATACAATCATTCATGAGAGTTTGAAATCGATTGGCATTTCCTTCGATATTTTTTCGCGCACCTCGAAGCCGATTCATCATGAAACCTCGAAGGCATTTTTCAAAACTTTATACGATAAAGGGTTATTTGAAGAACGCGAATCGGAGCAGTTTTACGATGAGCAAGAAAATATGTTTTTGGCCGATCGTTACATCATGGGTACTTGTCCGCATTGTGGCAACGAAAACGCTTATGGCGACCAATGCGAAAAATGCGGTACTACCTTGAGTCCGGAAGAATTAATTAATCCACGCAGTGCCTTATCGCAATCTATTCCTGTAAAGAAAAGTACCAAACATTGGTATTTGCCATTACAAAATTATGAAGGGTGGTTGCGTGAATGGTTATTGGAAGGGCATCAGGATTGGAAGAACAATGTATACGGCCAATGCAAGAGTTGGATAGACCAAGGGTTACAAGCCCGTGCCATGACGCGCGATAGCCACTGGGGCGTACCCGTGCCCGTGGAAGGCGCTGAAGGCAAAGTGATGTATGTTTGGTTCGATGCGCCCATTGGATATATTTCGGCCACCAAAGAATTGACTCCGAATTGGGAAGATTATTGGTGTAAGGAAGACAGTCAACTGGTGCATTTTTTAGGCAAGGATAATATTGTTTTTCATTGCATTATTTTCCCAACCATGTTGAAGGCCCACGGAAATTTTATATTACCTGACCAAGTGCCTGCCAATGAGTTTTTAAATATTGAAGGCCAAAAAGTTAGTACTAGTCGCAATTGGGCCGTATGGGTTGATGAATACTTGCGCGATTTCCCCGGCATGGAAGATGCCATGCGTTATGTATTGATTGCCAATGCGCCCGAAACCAAAGACAACGATTTTACGTGGAAGGATTATCAAGACCGCATCAACAATGAATTGGTGGCGGTGTTTGGCAACTTCGTGAATCGTGCTATGGTGCTGATGCATAAGTTATGCGGGGGACGAGTTCCTGCCTTTCATGCCGAGGTAGATACCGCTACCGATGCCGCCTTACGCGAACGGATTGTTGAAGCCAAAGCGCAAGTGGAGCAATGCATGCAACAGTTTCGCTTCCGCGAAGGTTTGTTTACCGTAATTGATTTAGCCCGCGAAGGGAATAAATATTTACAAGAAAAAGAACCTTGGAAGCATACCGATAATCAGGCCTTGTTGGATCATTGCCTGCATCATGCCTTGCAATTGTGCGCCAACTTAGCCATTTTGTGCAATCCGTTCTTGCCGTTCACGGCCTTGAAATTATGCCACCAATTAAAAGTGGTGGAACGGATGTTAGATTGGGAAAATGCAGGCCGTATGGACTTGCTCAAAACAGGTTATCCTTTACGCGAACCGGCCTTGTTGTTCCGCAAAGTGGAAGACGCCGAAATAGAAGCGCAAAAACAGAAATTAGAACAAAACGCAGCAGCAACTATACAAGCGAGTGCGGAAGCGGAAGCGAGTAAATCACCGCTTCCCGAATTAAAACCCATTATCACCTTCGAAGATTTCGATAAAATTGATTTGCGTTCGGGCACCATTGTGGAAGCGATACGCGTTCCGAAAGCCGATAAATTATTGCAACTCAGCGTGGATATGGGCACTGAAACTCGCACCATTTTAAGTGGTATTGCGGCGTATTTTTCGCCCGAAGAAATTATTGGTAAACAAGTAACTGTGGTGGCCAATTTAGCCCCGCGTAAAATGCGTGGCATTGAAAGCAATGGCATGATTTTAATGGGCGAAAACGAAGCCGGGAAATTAGTGTTTATTAATCCCGACGGTATTGCCCGTAACGGACAAAGCGTGCGCTAATGAAAAAAGTATGCTTGCTCATCGGTTTATGTGTATCGCTTGCAAGCCAAGCGCAGTATAGCCTTACACG
>JBPCSZ010000146.1:0-4933 GCA_051006655.1 Chitinophagaceae bacterium | reverse complement strand
ATCATTCGCGGATTGATAAAAAATTTCCCGCAATATGCAAAATCGTTAACGGCTTTACTCGATCGATTTGTGGATTTAAAAATGCCCTTCAAAAATAATTGGGTGCATGTGCCGGCTTGCTTGAATAGCAATTCACTCAAAGTAGTTGTACCCGAATATATTCCTGAAATGGCCTACGACGATTTGGAAATTCAAGAAGGCATGTCGGCCAGCTTTACCTACTCGCAATTGGGGGCGATGCCGGCCCCAATGAAACGCAAAACGCGCATCGATTTGGAGGATTATTGTCGGCGCGATGTGCATGTGATGTTCGCCATCATGGAAAAGATTTACACCGAGTTGCAGGATTGATTTTTTGAAACAGGATTGACAGAATTTACAAGATTGATTTTATGAAACAGGATTGACAGAATTTACAGGATTAATTTTTTGAAACAGAATTGACAGAATTTGCAGGATTGATATAGCGTTACAGGATGGACAGAATGAGCAAAATATAATTCTGTCCATTCTGTTAATTCTGTCTATTTTCTTGTAGGGCGAATTCAATTCGCCCCTACAAATTATAATCCTGTTCAACCCATTAATCCTGCCCATTCTGTTAATCCTGTATCGGGTGGTGCTCTGTGCTTGAGATAACCTTTTGTTCATCTGTGCGTAACAATGGAGTAACACCTCCCTGCCACCTTTGTTTCATAAAATTAAAAAGTATGAAACGAGTTTTATCACTCATCACCTTATTGCTTGTAGCAACTTTAGCCGCTACCGCACAAGCACCCGTTCGCACCGTTAGCGGAAACCTCAACGGCATCAACAATTGGAGTGCCGACACCATTTACAAACTCACCGGTAAAGTATATGTAAAAGCCGGTGGCGTGTTGAACATCGCTCCCGGAACCATCATTAAAGGCGATAAGAATACGCCCGGTTCTGCGTTAATTATCACCCGTGGTGCCCAAATTTATGCCATCGGTGAAGCCACTCGTCCAATTGTATTCACCTCGAGCGAAACCCCGGGCAACCGTGCCATGGGCGATTGGGGTGGTTTGGTTATTGCCGGTAATGCCCGCATTAATGTACCCGGTGGTATTGGCACCTTCGAAGGTGGTAACTTGGCTAACCCCGATGGTACCGTTTCAGATGGTCAATACGGTGGTTTGAACGATTTAGACAATAGCGGTGAACTCCGTTATGTGCGCATCGAATACGCCGGTTTCGCTTACGCGCCGAACAGCGAATTAAACAGCTTAACCATGGGCGCTGTGGGCAGTGGTACTAAAATTAGCTATGTACAATGTAGTTTCGGTTTAGACGATCATTTCGAATGGTTCGGCGGAAAGGTTGACGCGAAATACTTAGTTTCCTTCCGTGGTAACGACGACGATTTCGATACCGATTTCGGTTACAGTGGTAAAGTGCAATTCGGTGTTTGCTTGCGCGATACCGCCATTGCCGATGCCGTTTCGGGCGCTATGGCCTTTGAAAGCGATAACGATGGTGCCGGTTCCGCCAATGGTCCAAAAACACGTGCCGTATTCTCGAACATGACCTTGATTGGCCCACGTTTTACCCCCACAACTACTTATGATCCTAACTTCCGTCGTGGTGCCCATATCCGTCGCAACTCCGAAATGAGCGCCTTCAATTCCATCTTCATGGGATGGCCTACCGGTATCAAAATTGACGGCGATAGTTGCCACCGTAATGCAGACAGTAATTTCCTCCGCATTAAAAATTCAGTGGTAGCCGGTTGCATTCAAAACTTAGATTCTACCGGCGGTATTACTTGGAACATCACCCCTTGGTATAATCAAGCCGGTAGTGGTAACACCACCTATGCCGCCAATACCGACGTTCAATTAGCCAATCCGTTCAATTATATTAACCCCGATTTCCGTCCAAGCGCCGGTTCGCCCATGTTAAGTGGGGCTTCGTTCACCGATGCTTTCCTCGCTAACGGTTTCACGTCGGTGAACTACCGCGGTGCTTTTGGAACCGACGATTGGACCCTCGGTTGGACCAACTTCAATCCCGATACAGCGTCTTATACCAGCGGTTATTTCCCCTTGGCCATCAACAACACACAAAGCTTGGCTCCCGAAATGAGCTTGTATCCGAACCCCGCTCAAAACGAAGTCGCCTTGGCCATCACCCTCAACGAAAGCCAAACCATGACCTTGAATGTGCGTAATATGCAAGGACAAATCCTTAGCCGTCAAACCATCTCGGCACAAAAAGGATTCCAACGCGTGGCTATCGGAACACAACAATTGGCGAACGGTTTATACCTCGTTGAAATTAACGGCGAAGCTTGGAAAACCACCCGCAAATTGCAAATTGCCCATTAATATCTTTTCATTTTGTAGTGAGCTAAAATGGTCCTCCGCAAGGAGGCCATTTTTTTTATTCGAAGCGCATCTGTTTCTCTTTCTGCAACACCCGTCCCGCTATCCGTCGGCCGGGCAACGCTGTTTTTACAGCCTATGAAGTATTTCCTTTCCACGCGCTCCCGCTGCCATTTTCGCTTGTCCTTGCGTTGCCGCTGCCTCCTACTATCGGGGCTATTTAGTCATCGTCCGATTCTTTCTGCATCAGGCAAATCAACTGTTATCAACTACATAGAAACAGCATCATTAACCCTTGCAATGAAAATGAATGAGCCATTGATTCAACTATAATCAGCATAAAAAAACACGGTCAATACACCGTGTTTCTTTTTAATAATATCAACCCGAATTTAATGCTCCAGGCTTCTAGGAAATAGCTTGTTTAAGAAGAAGGTGCCAAACGGTATCAACGACATTACAAAGGCCATTACAGCCGCTTTAAACGTCATTTTCTTCTGTTGCCATAACCAAGCAATCATAAATATAAAACCCACAAACAAGATACCGTGAATCATGCCTAACACACGCACAGCTTCCGGTTTGCCCAAGAAATATTTCAAGGGCATGGCTACCCCCAATAACAACAAATAGGAAATGCCTTCCGCATGTCCTATCTGTAAAAAACGTTTAATGTCGGAATCGTGTTGTATCATGCTTATTCAGCCCACTTGTGTTCTTTATACCAAAATTCTACTTTCTCTTTGTTGTATAAACGATACTTCAAGGTTAAGTAAATACCCGTGGCTTTGTTGACGGTCACATCACGTTTGGCTGTTGGACTGTATGGCCCGCGGTATTTTACATCCAACTGATAAGGCAAGAACGCCGCTGTAACCGGCGGATTCCCATCGAGGGTAATTTTATTGGCTATTTTGTTTTCAATTTCATTTTGACCTACATCGAAACGCATGAAAACACCAAATACAATATTGCGACTAAACAAGAAGTTCAACCCCATAGTACCAAAAATGGCCATATCGGTTTTGTTGTATAATGGGTCGGCCAAGGTACCCGATTTCCAATACGTATCTTTTTGCATCACCTGCTGATCGTGCACGTCTAAAATGAAACGCGAGTTGTCGTAGCGAATCAATTCATAACGTTCTTGATACTTGGTCATAAATCCATAATTAGCGCCAATGCTTCCTTCAAACGAAACAAGACGACGTGGATTAGAACCGAAATGCAAGGATAATCCGGGACGGAAATAATGCAAACGCGAATAGGCATAATAGCTCGTACTATCTGCATATTCGCCATAATAATTTTGTCCCATCCATGTAGACGCTAATTGCGCCGAAACGCCAATAGGCAAACGTTTGAACAAGGTAAAATGATACCCGGCACTGAGGCCTAACGAGGGTTTGAACGTCGGCAACATATCCCCAAAGGCTTCATCTTTCGCATTCGATAAAACCGTATTGTTGATGCCGGCAAAAATCCCGAAACGGGCTTCATTTTGCGCCTGGGCAGTTTCCGAAAAAACAAATAATCCGAGTACAAATAATATTTTTTTCATGCGCTAAATTCGGTGCTTACCGGGTTGAATTATTGCTGAGTATATTTACGAAGGGCGATGAATCCACCCAATGAAAAGTTTTTAGTCATAGGGCGATTAACACCATAACCCGCCGCTTTATCGGCCGTTGTAGCCGGGGTGTATTTGGCGTATAAATTCTTCCATGGATTGGCATCTACTTCCGGACCGCCATTGGTTACGCTGAATTTCTTAGCCCGTTTGTCTTCCACATCGGTAATGCCATAATCGGCCCGTAAACTCAAGGCTAATACCGTGCGCTTCCATAAACGGAATTCAAAGCCAACACCGGTTACGAAACCTAATTCCATGGTGGCATAAATATTGCCACTGTATGAACCGTTAAAGCCGGGAATGGTAACACTGTTACCATTAATTTCCCAAAATGGGTTCTTGTCTTTTTCGTAAGTGGCCTTGTCTTTCGAGCCTGTTAAGAACCCTACATAAGGACCAAAATAGGTATTCAAACGCAAACGCTTATTGGGTTTGTAACGGTTAAACGATTTGAAGTGAAATAAAAACGGCAAGCGCAAATAACTTAAACTGGTTTGGGCCGAAAACTTACGCATCTGCGTAGAATCGTACCCGGTATAATAGGCACCGCCATTCCATAATAAGGCTTGTCCGCCAAAACCTACCGTCGGTTGAAACCATTTAATGCCTTCAATACCGGCCGCATAACTGAAATTCATCATTTGCGGGTCTAATCGATTATTGGCACTTAAATCGTCACGGTTCGGCAACATAGCCGTAAATCCACCACCGGTGAGGCCCCATTGCCATCCTAAAACGGGTACATCATCAATCCCGGTGGGTGAGTAATTGTATTGGGCCATGGCTTGTCCACATGTAAACAAGGCCACAATGGCCATCATCAGTTTTTTCATCGAACGTGTTTTCGTCTTCACAAATATATAAAAATTGCTCACAAATCCTTGTTTTCTTTGAAAACTTCATGAATAGCGGGGAATAGGAACTTCGTGTGGGTCTGCGTATGCCGACAAATAAA
>JBPCSZ010000145.1:0-9800 GCA_051006655.1 Chitinophagaceae bacterium | reverse complement strand
GACGCCCGTATTGCTCACGGCAACCGCTACCATGTTAGGGTTGGTGCCACTGGCGGTTGGACTCAATATGGATTTCGTAACGCTGTTCACCGAATTTAATCCGCACATTTTCTTCGGTGGTGATAGCGTTGCCTTCTGGGGCCCGCTTTCTTGGACAATGATTTTTGGACTTGGGTTCGCCACCATCATCACCCTCATTATTGTACCGGTGATGATGAAAATGGCCCTCAGCCGAAAAGCCAAACTCCAACAACGTTTCAAGAAAAACTAATCAAATAGTTTAAAATAAAAAGAGCTGATTCATTCAGCTCTTTTTTTATGCCTGCTCACAGCTATCAGTTCACAGCTTACTGTTTTTGCGTTCCGCGCCCAATACTATTTTCTTTTTTTACTCCTGTTTTCTCGGGCGCGCCCGGGCTGCTTCCGGGGTTCCGTACCTCCGCTTCGCTTCGGGTACCGGCTCCTGCGTCGCCGCCCTCCGCATCCCTAACGCCCCACACGATATTGTTCGTTTTTAAAATAAAAACGGAACGTGTCAACACGTTCCGTTTATGCTTATCGGTTTTGTCTTTCCGCTTTCGTTATTTTTTCTAATGGAATTTTAATAATGCGTTGGGTAGATTCCAATTGCACATATACCGTTTTGTCGTCAATTAATCCTGTTACAACACCATACACATTGTCGTTACCTGTGATGTCTAGTTTCTTCAAGAAATTCACATCTCTACAAACTACATGGTCGCCTACATGAAACCCACGTATGCCATGTTCGCCCATTTTGCCCCATACATCACCTTCAATGGCAAAGTATTTTCCTTTAATGCTATACAATTTTACATTCAGTAACATTTCGCCACCGGGTACTTTTTTTACGGTGTTTTCAATGGCCTCTTCCACCGTTTTGGCTCTCGATTTTTTTAATTCACGATTCCCTCCGCCCGAATAAGTTGATTTTAATTCATACCCTAATTTCATGTCTACATTACGATGCGCAATCATATTTAAGGTGCCAATGCGTTGTACAGAAGGGGCGCAGGAACTCATCAATACGATGCCTGCGAATATTCCGATGTAATTTTGTTTTTTCATGTTTATTTTATTGTTTCGTTTTTTAAATGTTCTTGGAGTCGACCGGTAAATTCGTCGAGGTTGCTGTTTAAGGCGTGTAAAATCCGGTACAATTGATAAAAACTGGTATTGATTTTGCCCCGCTCTATTCGGCTTATTTGAGAGTAATCGATGTTTAATTCATTGGCTAAAGCTTCTATAGTTTTTTTATTTCTTTGGCGTAATTCGCGTAGGGTTTTGCCCAAACATGTAGTAAGGTGGTCACGGGAATATTCCATTAACACAAAATTTTAACGATTTGCGTCGGCCAACAAGGGCATAAATGCCCTAATGGCTTCGGGAACATTATTTATTCAACTTTATTACGAGGTATGCATCCCCATGTATTGAAATCCGTTCAATAAAGGCTTCGTGTGCCTGAAAAAATTGCCGCCAAAATTTCTCGGCTTCCGATAAAATCAGGGCAATTTGGTGGCAGTTGGCATTTTCGGCATCAATGAATAAAGCCAAGGGAATGGGGTTGTTTTGCATATCAATTTTGGTTTGTGGATGTAAAATTGATAAGCAGGAAAAGCCCTAAAATGCCCTTGGAATTTATGGGCTTAAATTTCGGATTTAATGGACTATTTAAACCCTTTTATGGATAAACTACTTGATGTTTAATTGGGCGTAAAAGGCTTGTTTATAGGTCTTGGACAGTTTCATTTCTTTGAGTTTGCAATTTTTCCAAGGCGTGCTAATGTTTATAAAGCCATCCACACTGAACGAATGAAAGGTATTGGCGTGAATGGCTTGGGTTTCGTTGATTTGAAGGAATAATTCATCGGGCAATTTTTCCATAATATCCTCTAAGGTATAAACCCCGGTTTTAATGGGTTCGGAATAGGTATGAATGATTTTATGCTTGGACGATTGTTTGTCGGTATCGATGTAAATAATATCGTCTACTTGTATTTGCCGGTAATTATTGGGGTAGGTTTTGAATACAACATACCCACGCTCGGCCGTAATTTGATCGCGAACGCGTTTAATGGATTTCTCTAAACGTTTGAGTTCAAATTGCTCGTCGAGTAAAATCACATCCATAATATCGTCGAAGTTGAGGGCTTCGTGGGCAGGTATGGGTTGGTGGCTGGTGAGAATGATATTCTTGCTGGGAATACGTTGAATACAATCAATGCCCGACATGTTGGGTAAATGATAATCGATGATGCATAAATCGAATTTTAAGTGTTTGATATTCTTTAGGAAGTCACGTGGATCGTTGTATCGGGCGGTGATATCCACATCGTAAATTTTATCAATCATGGTTTCCAAGCGTTCGATATTCGCTTGGTTATCGTCGATGAGTACAGTTCGTATGGCCATAGTAAAATAGAGATAAAGTTCACAAGATAATCGATTCGGTGGAGAAGTTGAAGCAAGTTCCCGACCTTGAGTTCGCGGCCCCGATAGGAACGGAAACCGCCCGTGTACATATTCATGTGGATGTGCTTGAATTTAAGGTTCACGGGCGTTGCAGTGGATAGCGGGTAAGAAAGATGAAAAAGGAGAATTGGCTGCCGCCGCCCAAAAAAAGCGTGTTGATATTGTAGCGTATATCGTGTATTTTTGTGGGTATATGAAGAAGGCCTTGATAACAGGCATTACCGGACAAGATGGTTCGTTTTTGGCTGAATTGTTGTTGGAGAAAGGGTATGAAGTGCATGGTATAATACGCCGAAGTTCCTCAATTAATACCGATCGTATTGAGCATTTGTACTTAGATACCTTATTGCGCGATTCGCATTTACGTCGGCACATTTATTTGCATTATGGCGATATGATAGACAGTTCGAATTTGGCCCGTTTGGTGGCCGAAATTCGTCCGGATGAAATTTATCATTTGGCCGCACAAAGTCATGTGAAAGTTTCATTTGAAGTGCCCGAATACACCGGCGATGTGGATGCATTAGGCACTTTGCGTTTGTTGGAAGCCGTTCGTATGAGTGGTTTGGGGAATACAACCAAAATTTATCAGGCGTCCAGTTCGGAATTGTATGGTAAGGTAATGGAAGTGCCCCAATCGGAAACTACGCCGTTTTACCCCCGTTCGCCCTATGGGGTGGCCAAATTATATGCCTATTGGATTAGTAAAAACTACCGTGAATCGTATGGCATGTTTGTGTGCAATGGTATTTTGTTTAATCATGAATCGGAACGCCGAGGGGCCAATTTTGTAACCCGAAAAATTACCTTGGGGGCCTCGCGCATCAAAGCCGGTATTCAAGAAAAATTGTACTTGGGCAATTTAAATGCCCTCCGCGATTGGGGCTATGCCAAAGATTATGTGGCCTGCATGTGGCGCATGTTGCAAGAGAATCAGCCCGACGATTTTGTGATTGCCACGGGTAAACAATATTCCGTGCGCGATTTTTGCAATTTGGCCTTTGCTGAAGCCGGTATTGCATTGGCTTGGGAAGGAGAGGGGATTGATGAAATTGGAATAGATAAGCAAACGGGCAAGGTATTGATTGCGGTTGACCCGAATTATTATCGTCCCGCCGAAGTGGAGACTTTGTTGGGTAATTCAAGTAAAGCGCAACGGGTATTGGGTTGGAACCCGGAACAGACTTCCATTAACGACTTAGTGCGCATCATGATGGCACACGATATGGATTATGTAAAACGAATTTCAAAATAAGGACATGAAGGTACTCATCACAGGCAGTCGCGGCATGGTAGGCCGCAACGTAGCGGAAACGTGTCCGCACAAAGAATATACGTTATTAACCCCTTCGCGTGCCGAGCTCGATTTGCTCGATGCCAAGGCCGTACGGAATTATATGCAAGAACATCGGCCTGATGCCGTGATTCATGCGGCCGGTTTGGTGGGTGGCATTCAAGGGAATTTAAATCGACCGGTCGATTTTTTAATTCATAATTTCGACATGGGTCGCAATGTGATTATGACAGCGCGCGATATGGGTGTTACCCGATTAATTAATATGGCGTCGTCCTGCATGTACCCTCGCGATTACGAACGCCCCTTACGCGAAGAAGATGTGTTGATGGGCGAACTGGAACCATCGAATGAAGGTTATGCCATTGCTAAAATTGCCATGACGCGTTTGTGTGAATACATTCGCCGCGAAAATGATGCCTTGCAATACAAAACCATCATACCCTGTAATTTGTACGGGCGTTACGATAAGTACGATTTGGTGAGCTCGCATTTAGTGCCGGCCGCCATACGAAAAGTAGTAGATGCCCATGCGAATGGCCTTGATACCGTTGAGATATGGGGCGATGGTATGGCACGTCGTGAATTTATGTTGGCTTCCGATTTGGCCGAATTGGCGTGGTATTCGTTAGAACATATCAACACCATGCCACAAACCTTGAATGCCGGTATTGGCGTTGATTTTACTATTAATGAATGTTATGAAGCCATTGCGAAAGCCGTGGGTTATAAAGGCCGTTTTGTACACGATTTAAATAGACCCGTAGGAACAAAACAAAAATTGATGGATGTAACTAAACTTCGCGCCTTTGGGTGGACGCATCGGCACAACTTAGATATGGGTATTCCCATTGCCGTGAATTATTATGCTGAACTCGATCAGTCGAGTTTGTAAATTAAATGAATGTTCATGTTCCGAGCCCTTAAACAGCAATTTTATATACTATATCGTTTAAGTCGTAAAGTGGAAGGCAAAGCCCTTTTGCTTTATCATGCTAAACGAATGAGTTTGCAAAAGCCCCAAAAAACCCGAATCGTTTTTTGTTGTAATGGGGCTATTATTCATGGTGGTTTAGTCGATCGTTTGAATGGGATAATTACCTTTTACGATGTGGCTCAACAACTCGATGCTGAATTTTATATTCAATATACACATCCCATTGCCTTGAGCCAATATTGGGCGCCCAATCAAGTGAAATGGGAAAACAATTCGATACGCTTCAACCCTTTTCGCGATCGAATTTTGTTGAAGATTTCGCATAAAGTGCCCAAAAAAGAGAATCCGGTTCAATGGATTGATACATCAAAGCCCCGAACTTATTTTGTTTATGCGAATGCCAATCTTTTAATGGCCATGCACAATTTGCCAACAAGAGAAGACCTATTTGATCTTTGGCAAAAACATTTCAATGCCTTGTTTGCACCCACCGAAAAATTAACCCAAGCCCTGAATGCGTTGCCCACCGGCGATTATCGGGTTTGCCACCTTCGTTTTTTAGGCATCCTGGGCGAATTCAATGAAGCCAATCGTCGCCATTTAACAGAACCTGAAGTCACGGAGTTGTTAGCGCGCATCGATACGAAAATTGATGAGTTACTGGTTACGTATCCCGACATGCCCTTGTATGTTTTATCGGATAGTCCCCGATTTTTAGCCCACATTGAAAAACACCCTGGGGTATTGGTATTACCGGGTAAACCCAAACATATTGATCTTGAAAGTCGTGAAAATTCGGATGAAGAAAATTTGAAAACTTTTACTGATTTTCATTTCATGGGCAGAAGTAAACGCTTATTTGCCCTGGTTATGCCACCTTTATACGGTTCCGGCTTTGCTCGTGTGGCGGCGTTACAACATAATGTGCCCTATATGGCCATAACGGAATAAGTTCAGGGGGCATTGTCGCTTTATTGCCTTTGCCCACTTACTTTTGTTTCATGTTACATCATTCCGCTTCAATGGATACCATTATTGCCCCGGCTACACCCTCGGGCGAAGGCGCTATTGGCATCATTCGTTTGAGTGGGGCACAAGCCATTCCGTTGTGTGATGTTTTTTTTCGTGGTCGAAAACCATTGAATGCGGTTAAGACGCACACCTTGCATTATGGCCATTTATACGAAGGGGAACGCCTCCTCGACGAAGTGGTGGTGAGTGTGTTCAAAGGCCCTCGTTCTTATACCGGCGAAGATGTGGTGGAAATTAGTTGTCACGGTTCTTCTTATATTTTGAGCGAAGTGATGCAAGCCTTTATGCGCCAGGGCGCGCGCATGGCAACGCCGGGTGAATTCACGCAACGCGCCTTTTTCAATGGCCGATTAGATTTGAGTCAGGCAGAATCCGTAGCCGATATCATTGCTTCCGAAAACGCGGCCCAACACCAATTGGCCTTTTCGCAAATGCGGGGTGGCTATACCGACGTATTGCAAAACCTGCGCAATGAACTCATAACCTTTGCGGGCTTAATTGAATTAGAACTCGATTTTTCGCAAGAAGATGTGGCCTTTGCCGACCGTAGTGCTTTGCAAACCTTACTCGCCCGCATTCAACAAACTTTGCACCAACTCATAAAATCGTTTCAGTTGGGGAATGTATTGAAGAAAGGCATTCCGGTGGCCATTATTGGCGAACCTAATGTAGGAAAATCAACCTTGTTAAATGCCTTGCTCAACGAAGAAAAAGCCTTGGTGAGCGACATCGCCGGAACCACCCGCGATGTGATTGAAGATGTATTGACCATTGAAGGCATAGCCTTCCGTTTTCTCGATACCGCCGGATTACGAGAAACCGACGATGTGCTTGAAGCGCGTGGTATTGCGCGTTCTTACGAGAAAATGAAAACGGCCCGTGTGATTTTATACTTGGTGGATAGCGGAACCTCGTCATCTGAAATACGTCAGCGTTTCACCGAATTAAATTTACTGGAAGAACAAACGGCCATGTTGGTATTAAACAAAGCTGATTTAATGCCGGTACAAGCCTTACAAGACTTATTAGCCGAATTAAAGCGTGACTTGTCCGCCAACGTATATGCCATTTCAGCCAAAGCCAATACCGATATTCAAGGTATACGCAAAGCCTTGGTCGATTGGGTGCACCATCATCCGTATCAACAACAAGGCATGATTGTGAGCAATGTACGCCACCTGGAAGCCTTGCAACACACGCAGGAAGCCGTAACGGCCATACAGCAAGGCATTGAGAGCAACTTAACCGGCGATTTATTGGCCATTGATATTCGAATGGCCTTGCATCATTTGGGCACTATAACGGGACAAGTAGAAATAGACCGTGATATTCTCGGGACAATCTTCAGCAAGTTCTGTATCGGAAAGTAAGTCAAGTTGTTTTAAAACAAAGCCGAAACGGACAGTCTCCAACTCAATTATTGATTGATAGTAGAATCGTAATTTAAACTTTACGACATCGCATGTTGCTGTAAAATAGCCACTTGGTGTTCCAAGCAAATACGGTCGGTACGTTCGGGTGTTAGTAAATGGTCTAAACAAATCACCATCGAAAAATCATCGAGGTCTAAAAACAAACACGCATTGTCTACAATATCCGCATCCGGAAAAAACAAAGGCGTAATCATTTCTTCGCCACTCAACTCATCGGTTACAATTTCACCGCCTAAAAATTTGAGGTCGCTAATTTGCGGCATAGGGTCTTGATGGAGATATAATTCAATCCATACCGCTTCATGGTCTTGGCAAAATTTAATGGCACTTATGGCCGGATTTAAATCGTCGCTATACTTGCGTTGTAAAGCGGGAAGTAGTTCTAATCGATTCACAGTAAAAAATAAAAGTCAAGATCTAATGCAATAAAGTCGTGTGTGTTTACGCTGCAAAACTAATAGCATGCAAGGCAAACATATGTTAAAATCGCCGTGTTGTTTCATCGTTTTGTCATTTTTCATGGTGCTATGACGCCACGATGACAATGCAAGTTGGCACGATGCGATGAATCGTTCTTTTCTAACCTTCAAGTGATTTTTTTGGTTACCGGCGTCATCGCTTGCATGAGGCGAAATTGCGACGCTCCGTTCATCGTCATCAAGGCTTCATCAAAACTTATTTTTCATGTTTTGTAACTTAATTGGAAATTAATTTGGCCAATCCAAAAAGGGGTTCTACATTTGCACTCCCCAAACGAAAAAAAACAGTTCTTTGAGTGGGGCACAGAGTGAGAGGAAAAGCCAAGTTTAGATGGAGGTTTAGTTCGGAGAAATGCTTCAAAGAAATAAATGGAAATTGAAAAATAAATTTGGTAGAATCGAAAAAAGGTTTACCTTTGCACTCCCCTACCGAAAGCGGGAGGGAATAAAACGAAAGTTTTTAAAGATCTTTGAAAGACGGAAACAACAGAATAGAATAGAAATGTACACATTTTTAATCTAGGTAAGTCCAAGCAAACAATAATTAGACTAGCTAATTTTTTTACGAGATTAGCCAGATCAGAACTTCTTTACAATGGAGAGTTTGATCCTGGCTCAGGATGAACGCTAGCGGCAGGCTTAACACATGCAAGTCGTGGGGCAGCATAAGGGTAGCAATACTCTGGTGGCGACCGGCAAACGGGTGCGGAACACGTACGCAACCTTCCTCAAAGCGGGGGATAGCCTCTCGAAAGAGAGATTAATACCCCATAGTATCTTGAAACTGCATGGTTTTAAGATTAAAGCTCCGGCACTTTGAGATGGGCGTGCGGCTGATTAGGTAGTTGGTAGGGTAACGGCCTACCAAGCCGACGATCAGTAGCTGATGTGAGAGCATGATCAGCCACACGGGCACTGAGACACGGGCCCGACTCCTACGGGAGGCAGCAGTGAGGAATATTGGTCAATGGAGGCAACTCTGAACCAGCCATGCCGCGTGAAGGATGAAGGTCCTCTGGATTGTAAACTTCTTTTATTGGGGAAGAAACCCACTTTTTCTAAGGTGGTTGACGGTACCCAAGGAATAAGCACCGGCTAACTCCGTGCCAGCAGCCGCGGTAATACGGAGGGTGCGAGCGTTATCCGGATTCACTGGGTTTAAAGGGTGCGTAGGTGGGTTGGTAAGTCAGTGGTGAAATCCTCGAGCTTAACTCGAGAACTGCCGTTGATACTACCAGTCTTGAATTCTGTGGGGGTAAGCGGAATATGTCATGTAGCGGTGAAATGCTTAGATATGACATAGAACACCCATTGCGAAGGCAGCTTACTACGCATATATTGACGCTGAGGCACGAAAGCGTGGGGATCAAACAGGATTAGATACCCTGGTAGTCCACGCCCTAAACGATGGATACTCGACATACGCGATACACTGTGTGTGTCTGAGCGAAAGCATTAAGTATCCCACCTGGGAAGTACGTTCGCAAGAATGAAACTCAAAGGAATTGGCGGGGGTCCGCACAAGCGGTGGAGTATGTGGTTTAATTCGATGATACGCGAGGAACCTTACCTGGGCTAGAATGCTGGGAGACCGCTAGTGAAAGCTAGTTTTGTAGCAATACACTGCCAGTAAGGTGCTGCATGGCCGTCGTCAGCTCGTGCCGTGAGGTGTTGGGTTAAGTCCCGCAACGAGCGCAACCCCTATCTTTAGTTGCCAACAGGTAATGCTGGGAACTCTAAAGAAACTGCCGCCGTAAGGTGTGAGGAAGGAGGGGATGATGTCAGGTCATCATGGCCTTTATGCCCAGGGCTACACACGTACTACAATGGGGGAGACAAAGGGCTGCAACATAGCGATATGAAGCCAATCCCAAAAACTTCCTCTCAGTTCAGATTGCAGGCTGCAACTCGCCTGCATGAAGCTGGAATCGCTAGTAATCGTATATCAGCAATGATACGGTGAATACGTTCCCGGACCTTGCACACACCGCCCGTCAAGCCATGGGAGTCGGGTGTACCTAAAGTCGGTAACCGTAAGGAGCTGCCTAGGGTAAAATCGATGACTGGGGCTAAGTCGTAACAAGGTAGCCGTACCGGAAGGTGCGGCTGGAATACCTCCTTTTAGAGAT
>JBPCSZ010000144.1:0-11649 GCA_051006655.1 Chitinophagaceae bacterium | reverse complement strand
CAGGCAGTCACCCTAGACGCCTCGGCTCCCTTCACGCCGTATGCGGAACTGACGGAAGCTGAAGTCATTGGGTGGCTTGAGGCTGCTATGGGCGAAGAAACGCTCGCGGCGCAGGTGACGGCTCTGGATAAGCAGATTGCTGACCAGATTAACCCGCCGGTCATTCGTCCTCCGCTTCCGTGGGCTGCGTGATGAGCATTTCCTACGATTGGCTCCCCGAACGCCTTGACGCTTATCCTGAGAAGGACGGCTTCAACAATGTCGTTTTCGTCGTGTTCTGGCGCGTGAACGCCACTGACGGCGAGCATGAGGCCACCGTCTCCGGCGCGCAGATGGTTGAACTCGACCCGGAAGGCGATTTCACGCCTTACGACAAGCTGACAAAAGATCAGGTTTTGACGTGGGTCAAGGCCTCTATGGGTCAGGGCAAGATTGCTGAGATTGAGAGCTATCTGGCGCAGCAAATCGCTAACCAGATTAACCCGCCGGTTTCTACTCCGGCATTACCTTGGGGGGATTGAGTATGGAAGGTCAGAATATAAAGATTGAGCTTACGGTTGCTCAGTGGAATGTCGTCATGGCGGCGTTGGGCGAACTGCCGCTCAAAAACAGCGTCGAAGTTTTTAGCGCCATTCGTGCGCAGGCTGACGCTGCTTTGAAGCCCGCCGAAGCCCCGGCTGAGTAATCAGTATGCTTGGCCTCTCCCCGATAGCTGCGGCACCGCTCGCCTCTGCGGGGAGAGTTGTCCTTTTTGGTAATCTTGCGGTTATCGAGGCGCAGGACACCACCGCCTTCTCAATCACTAGCGTCACACTTGCTACGCTGGCGGCTACGGAAGCGCAGGATACGGCGTCTGGTAGCCTTACCGCCCTCCCGATTGTCTATCTGGCTGCGACAGAAGCTCAAGACACGGCGTCGCTGTCTGGGGCAATCGTCGCAGACGTAGCGCTGTCTGCTACTGATGCACAGGACACGACAAATTTTGTCGCATTGGTCGTCGCGACTGTTTCACTTGCTGTCACAGACACGCAGGACACGCTCGCGTTCAACGCTTCCTCGGTCACTTATGTCAATCTCGCTGTCACAGACACGCAGGACACCGCCAGTTTTGCCGCGCAGCTAAATAATACTGTTTGGCTCGACGCGACCGAAGCGCAAGACACCGCCAGCTTTACAACGGGCATTGTCGCCAGTGTCTCACTTGCTGCGACAGACCAGCCCGACACGGTAAGCGCTGCGATCTATGTCTTGTGGAGCGTCCTGCCTGAGAACACGCAGGTATGGACGGCGCAGACGCCGGGATCGGTGTTCTGGAACCCGGTTGGCAATCTTCCGCCCGCCAGCAACTCGCGTGGCTACGGCCCGGTCGCCGCGCCTCCGCTGGCGTCATCGCCCGTAGGCGGCGGCATAATCAGCAACCCCAGCCCCGGCCCGACGGCGTCGGATTGGGTGGCGGTGCCACAGTCATATAACCCCGGTCATTCGATACAAGAGGCGGCCTAGAAATGGCTAATACATACACCCCCACCTATAACCTGCTGAAACCGGAGGTCGGCAGCGACACAAACGCGTGGGGAACCCACCTCAACAACGACCTTGATATTCTGGACGCGAACATCGTCTCGCGCATCCTGACGTCCACGCAGACATTTGCTGGCGCGATCAACCTCCCGTCGAATGGCTTGAACGTCGGCTCCGGCCAGTTGCGCGTCAACGGCGGCAACGTGTCGATGTCTGGACAGCTCGCGGTCACGGGCGCAACGACGCTTTCGTCCACGCTTACTGTCTCGTCGAATACCGCCCTACAAGGGGCCTTGACGCTGACGGGCGCGGCGGCTTTCAGCAGCACTTTTGCCGTGACCGGCGCGACAACGCTTGCCTATAATGGTTTGAACGTCGGTTCCGGCCAGCTTAACTGCACGGGCGGCAATGTCAGCGTCGCCAACAATCTGACTGTTGGCGGCTCAATCACAGCGGCCAGCCAGTCACTTTCATCCTTGTCTGTTTCTGGAAACATCGCGGGCGGAAGCCTCAATATCGCGTCTACGCAGCTCGTCGTGTCTGGCGGCAATGTGTCGACGAGCGGTTCATTTTCCGCAAGCGCAAATATCTCGGCGTCAGGAACGCTATACGCTGGCGGCACGGCGACAATGGCGGGCGCGTTAAACGTGTCTGGCTACACCAACCTCGCATCAAATGGTCTGAATGTCGGTTCCGGGCAGCTCTATGTCTCAAGCGGCAACGTCTACGTCACAAACGCGCTGTCGGTCGGCGGGACGGCGTATTTAGGCGCGGTTTCCACTGGTTCTGTTGCCTGCACCGGGATCACATGCACTACGATCAATACGCAGGGCAACACAATCTCCAGCGGGGCGATTAGCTGCTCGACCCTTAACACAAACGGCAACGCCATAACGGCTGGAACTCTTAGCTGCACGTCGATCAGCGCTTCAAGCTCGATTACGACCCCCAGCTACATTCAAATTTCCAATACCGCCCCTGTCCTCTACCTTAACGATACAGATTGGGGGCAGTTTGCCGTTCACTCGAATGGCGGTAGCGTTGGTTTCCTTGGGACGTCGGGTGGCTGGCTGCTCCGCATGGACAATAGCTCCAACCTCTACATTAGCGGCGCTCTCAATTCAGGCACGTTAAGCACGGGGGCCGTAGGCTGCTCAACGATCTCAAGCACAGCCATCACCTGCACGAGCATCAATACGCAGGGTAATACGATTTCGGCTGGCGCTGTTTCTGCGACAGGCAACCTGACTGTCACCAATTCCAACCCGCGCCTGTTTTTGAACGGCTCAGGGTATAATTGGGAAATGAACGCGCAAAGCACCGTCTGCGGCCTGTATCGCAGTTCGTCAGGGGCGTGGGCTTTCTACTCCGACACCTCCGGCAACTTTACAGCGGCGGGCAACATCACGGCCTATTCCGACGCCAAGCTGAAAAAGAACGTCACAACGATCCAAGAGCCTATGTCAATCGCGAGACGCCTGCGTGGCGTGTTCTACGACCGCGTGAGTGACGGTGAAGGTGGCGTTGGCGTGATTGCGCAGGAAGTTCAGGAAGTGCTTCCGCAAGTCGTTCACGACAACGACGGCACGCTGTCTGTCGCCTACGGCAACCTTGTTGGCCTTCTCATCGAAGCAGTTAAAGAGCTAGACGGTCGTCTTGCTACGGTGGAGGCGCGCTAATGCTTCCTAATGGCGGCAACTCACCCCCACTGAGCATGTCGGACATCAACGGCCCGTCGGGCTTTAATGGGCGCGGCAACAATTTGAACGCTTATCGGGGGACGTTGTTTTATCGCCCAGACAACAGCACAGGATACTTTTCGTCGGGGGCGATCAACTTTTCTGACTTCTACTCGACGCAAGCGACAAGTCCTGTCGTTCCGGGTAGCGCTACATATACGTCCGGCTCGTCAATAACGCTCCCGGCCTTGTTTAACACGCTAACTGTCACTTGTTACGGCGGAAGCGGTGGGGGCGGCGGGGGTTCGTGGCTCACCGGCACGACCATTACAAATGGCGGGGGGTCCGGGGGAACCGGCGGCACGACATTTTTTGCGAATGGACAATCCTACGCGGTATCGGCGCTCGGAGGTGGCGGGGGCGGCGGCGCGGGTTATACCTACGTCAACCAGCTTTTGAGCGGAGGTGTTTGGTATAACGTCGCCTCCGGTGACGGATCAGGGGCGGCTGGAACTGACGCATCTGGCGCGGACAGCGGTTCCCCAAGTGTCGGAACTTCCGGTTCCGGGGCGGCCGATAGTAATAGCCATACTTACAACACAAGCGGCACAACGCGTACAATATACTCCGCTGCAAATGGCGGGGCAGGCGGACGCGGCGGCAAAAGTTCAATACTTGTATTCGACATCGCCACCCAAGGTTGGTCATACGTCAAACAATTCTACGGCGCTTCGATACCTGTAACTTTTGGCGCTGGCGGGTCAGCGGGTTCCGGGGGTGGGGGATACTCCGGCCTTTCTGGCGGCGGTGGAACAGGCGGCAAAATCATTCTGTCTTGGACGTGAGGAATAAATGATCGAAGAATTAGTCTCCCGCGTCTTTGCAACTCGCAACGCTGTGCATCTTGCGCATTGGGCGGAAAGCTCTGGCTTTCGACATGTTGTTCTAGGCGAGTTCTACGACAGATTGATCGACAAGGTCGACGCTGTCGTCGAAGCGCATCAGGGCGCTTACGGTCTTATCGGGGACGTCAAGCAGAAAACGGTCGACCCTGACGACGTCGCCGAACATATCGGTGAAGAAGCAAAATGGATCGACCAGAACCGGGATAAGATTGCGGGAAACATTCGTGCAATCTCAAATCTGGTTGACGATCTTGTCGACGAATATCTGTCGACCCACTACAAACTTACAAAGCTGTCATAAGGGGCTACGACTTTGGCTTTTGTTCCGCTCAGAGTTCCTGCGGGTGTCGTTAGACAGGCGACGCCCTATGACGCGCCCAATAGCTGGTGGGACACGTCCTATGTCCGCTGGTTGTCTGGGGCTATGATGCCGATTGGCGGCTGCACGCGTGTCACGCAGTCGCCGCTTTCATCAAAAATACGCGGGCTGTTTCAGTGGCGCGATAGCAGCGCACGTGAGTGGACGGCAATCGGAACAGAGACAGGTATCTCGATCCTGTTCGGTGTAATGACTGACGTCACCCCTGCGGGCTTTGTCTCTATGCAGGGAATTGCGGGTGGCGGCTTTGGCACGTTGGAATACGGCCAAGACGACGCGCCGACCGCAGACACTCCCGGCACGGTCCTTAAATTCTCGTCTGTCACGATTTCACAGGCCAGCCCAGCTATCGTGACATGGAACAATCACGGCTTGCTGGGAAACAGCGCCGTCACCTTCACGACGACGGGAACGCTCCCTGCGCCGCTGGCGATCAATACGCTTTACTATGTGACAGGCGTCACGACTAACACGTTCCAGATACAGCCTGCCGAAGAAAACGTCCCAATCAATACGACGACGGCGGGGTCTGGCACGCACACGGCTAACGCTGTCCTCGTAAATTACGGCCAAGACACCTACGGTCGTCAGCGCAATTACAACCCCCCAATCTTCCGTAAGCCCGACCATTGGAGCTTTGCAACTTTTGGTCAGGACCTCATGTCTGTCTGTTCGTCAGACGGGAGGCTGATGCACTTGGCGGCGAACGCCAACGCGACGCCGGTTATTGATATTCCCAGCAACGCCCCAACCGGCAACTTTGCCGTCGCCGTCACAGCGGAACGCGCGGTCATGCTCATGGGAGCTGGCGGCAATCCTCGCCGCGTCGCATGGTCAGATTTTGAGAACTACAACGGTTGGACGTTCAACACGACAACGGGGCAGGCGGGCTATATCGACCTCGAAGCAACGTCGCCGATCATCACCGGCGTCCGCGTCAAGGAAGGCGTGCTTGTGCTGACGCAGCACGAGGCTTTTCTTCTTCGCTATGTCGGCGCACCTTACTTCTACGGCGCGGAAAAGCTCGGCACGACGACGTTCTCCGCGCCCAACGCGATTGCGTCTGGCGGTTCATCGACGGTCTGGTTCGGACAGTCTGGTTTCTGGCGCTATGACGGCGGCGCGATCCGGCAAATTCAATGCCCGATGTTTGGCGACATCAAAAACAATTTCGACCCGACTTACGGAAACTATCGCGCCCATATGCACGAAAGCGGCGTCTTCCCAGAGTTTTGGTTTGAATACCCAGACTTTCACTCCTCGGATGGCGAGTGCAATAATTACGTCATCTGGAACTACGCCGAAAATATCTGGATTAGAGGGAGCAGGGCCAGAACCGCAGCGGTCGGCGCGATCACGGCTGCGTACCCAATCGCTGCGGCTAAAGACAACCATGTCTATCAGCAGGAAGACGGCTGGCTCGAAGCTGGCGAAAGCCGGATTGGACAAGTTTGGGCTGAAACCTCTGTCTTGGATTTCGGGCAGGGCGACAACTATGTTGACATTAACCAAGCCCTTGTCTCGACCGATCCAGACAGCGTGCAGACAAATTACCAGATCAAGCTCTTGTCCCGGTATGCCCCGACCCAAACGGAAACGGTGTTTGGGCCTTATACGCCAAGGATTGATGGCTATACCGACACCCGCGCCACGGGCCGTGACCTGCGCCTGCGGGTGGAAGCGACAAGCGATAACTATTGGTCAATCGGCCAAATTCGGCTAGATATTGTCTCTAATGGAGGAAGACGGTGACGACACCTGTCAAACCGACACCCTTCCCCTCTTTTGGCGCGGCACCCAAACAATACGATCAAGTTTGGACCACGGCCTTTCTTGCACAGTTGGCACGCCGCATCGGCCTCTTGGCTGGGCCGAATACGATCCAACCGCAAATTCTTTTGCAATCGCCCAACGGGACTGTCTACGTCGTCACCGTAGATAACGCTGGGACTTTAAGCGCCGCTGTTGCAACGCGCGGCACAATCCCGCCGCCGCTGTAAGGAATATAAAAATGGCTAATGAGTGGATGTATCTGCTTCCGGCGCTGACGCAGCAGAACAGCAAGACAGACACCAATCAGACGACGAACCAAAATTCGTCCAGCAACACGAACCAGACGTCTAACAATAACGTCGCCCAGCTCAATTTTTCCGACGCGCTACAGCAGGCTATCCAGCAGGCGTTGAGCAGTTCGTCCACGAGCAGCAACGTCTCCGGCACGCAGACAGGTAATGTCGCCAATACCGGAACGACGATGTCTGAAATTCCCAAGTGGCTTGAGCAAGCCTCGCAAATGGGAATTGGCAACGCCGCATCTCTGCTTGGTCAGCCGACGCAGGGTTACAATGGTCAGCTCACCGCCGGTCTGAACCCGGATCAAACCGCCGCCGGAGATTTGATCCGGGGGTCGGTTGGTCAGTATTCGCCCTACTTCGATCAGGCGAAGTCCGCAATTTCATCGTCGATGCAGCAGGGGCCGCAGGTTTCCGCAGACACCTATAAGAACGGCCTGCAAGGCATCTCTGACTATATGAACCCCTATATCTCGAACGTCGTGAACAGCGTTCAAGATTTTAGCAAGCAGAATTTGAGCAACTTGCTCAACCAGACAAACGATCAGGCGATTTCAGCCAATGCGTTTGGCGGTTCGCGTCATGGCGTGCAGGAAGGCGTCGCAACGGCGCAGAGCAACAAGGACACAACCAACCTTGTCGCAAATCTTCTTAGCGGCGGCTATGACAAGGCGTCGAGCTTGCTTGGTCAGGACATCGGCAACAATCTGACGTCGCAGCAAGCAAACCAAGGCAACTTCCAGAACTTTATGAACAACCTCCTGTCTGGAGGCAATTCGCTCGCGGGCTTGGGAACGACGGCGCAGAACTCGTTTAACAACGGCGTCGCCAATCTCTTGAGCTACGGCGGCCTTGCTCAAAACACCAACCAGACGGCCGACACCAACGCCTACAACGAATGGCTGCGCCAGCAGAACATGCCGTTGCAGCTACAGCAGCTTTACAACCAGTCTGTGTCTGCCGCCCCGCACTCGACGACGCAGACGTCGACGGCGAACCAGACGTCCAACAACACAAGCAATCAGATTTCCGACACCATCCAGCAGGCCATACAGCAGGCTATTTCAAATTCGAACACGCAGACTGGGCAGTATGGTTTGCAATCGTCGCAGGGCAACGTGTCCAGCAACACGACCGCAAACGCGACCGGCAATTCGATGGGCAGCTCGAATACATCGTCGTCGGGCCTGACGTGGAACCCCATGCAGTCAACGACGGGTAGCAACCCCCTGATGGGTGGCCTCGGCGGCGCTGCAACCGGCGCGTATATCGGCTCCATCATTCCAGGCATCGGCACCGCTGCTGGCGCAGGCATCGGCGGTCTTCTTGGCGCGGGAGGCTCGTTATTCCGATGAACCTGACACCCGAAGACGTCGCCTATCTGCGACAACAGGCTGCGGCGCAGGGCTACAATGCCGACCACGCGCTCAAGGTTTTCAACTACGAAAGCTCCGGTCGCCCCGATGTTTGGGGTGGCAAGGGCAACGCATACTTTGGTCTGTTTCAGGCTGGCGCGCCGGAACGCAAACAGTTTGGCGTCGACACCGCGCATCCGTCTGCGCGCAACCAGATCGACGCCTTTGGAAAGTTTCTTGCGGCGCGGGGCTACAAGCCGGGAATGTCGCTTCTCGACATGTATTCGACGGTCAATGCTGGGTCGCCGGGGCATTACAGCGCCTCGGACGGCAATGGCACCGTCCAAAGCCATGTCGCCAAGATGCTTGGGCAAGAAGCCCCCAAGACTTTACCGGAGGCGACTGCGCCCTTGCCTGCGGGGTTGCTGTCCTACGCCGCACAAGAAAAACCCCGTGACGACATTGCTGCGCTTTTGTCACAGCCTGCACAGGCGAACGATCCGATTGGCGATCTCCTCTCGCAGCTTGAGACACAGAAAAAACCACAACCGCAAGTCGACACAAGTTTGAACGACGATTTCCTGCGTCAACTGTCTGACTTTCATAATCAACGTCACGCGATGGCCGTGCAGGGCCTACTGTAATTAGGAGAGCGACATGTACGGCTACGCCAACGAGATTTTCCCTTACCTAGCTGGGCTTCTAAATGCTGGCGGCGACACCGCTGGGCAGCCAACCGATCTTCCCGGTGCGACGCTAGCCAAAGGCAACGCGGCTGCACCGCGCGACAATCGTGGTCTTGCGCAAGCTGGCGCAGGCATGATGGCTGCGTCTCGCCGTGGGCAAACACCGGATCAGCGTAGACAGGCTATGTCTAGCGTTCCGCTCCCGCCTAGCCGTCCGAACGCGCAGGGACCGGAAATGCCGCAGGGTTTACTCGGCGGCAACAGCGCGGAAGATTTCCTGCGTTCGCAGGGCATTGGCGTTGCCCCACAGCCGACGTCTGGAGAATTTTTGCCGCGTATCGACAACGGCCCCGCGCCGCAGTCGCCGCAGAACCCGACGTGGCAGATGCCGCAGGCGTCGAACGCTCCGCTCCCTCCGCAGCGCCCGCAGATGGGTCCGCAGATGTCAGACATGTCGCAGCCGTTGCATCCGGCTCTGCAAGCGGCGCTCGCTAACTTGCCGAAAGGCCCGACCTACATGTCAGCGCCGGGGGGCGCTCCGACCATGCGCTCGAACAACCCCGCCGACAATCTGCCCAAAGGTCCGACCAATCTGTCTGCGGGTCCGGGCGGCTTTGGTAACGGTTCGTCGATCATGGATCAGTTTCTTGCGCAGTATCTTTATGGAGGCCGATAATGCTCGATGATTTCTTCGGCCTTCTGTCTCAGCTCCGAAACAGCCCGTCAGCGCCTTCCGCTGGCGCGGGTGGGGCGGCGATGGCCTCTAACCCCCTGACGGCCATCGCCGGTTCCATCTTCGGGGGAACCGACCCCAACGCGATTGATCCCCAATCGGGTATGCGTGTCGGCGACATGCAGGGCGCGCAAATGCAGACGATGGGTCAAGTCGGCGCGCTTCTTATGGCCGCGTCGCGCAAGGGCCAAAGCCATGCGCAGCGCGCCGCCGAGCTTGCGGCGATTGCGCCGATCATGGGGCAGATGAACTCGCACATTCTCAACAATGCGCAAGCGCGTCTCATTCAACAGAAGGCGACGCAGGAACAGGATCAGCTCACCAAGCGCGACACGGCGGTGAAGTCTCTACTAGACGACCCGGCTGTCCCGCAGGCGATCAAAAACTTTGCTCAAGCCGATCCAGACAAAGCGCTCGCGTATTGGACGCAGCTCCAGACGCCGCAGGCGACGGACTTCGAAAAAAACATAACCGCCATGACACAAGGCGGAAACATGACGCGTGCAGAAGCCATCGACCGCCTGCATCCGTCACAGGATAAGTATGGCGTTGTGGCGGACCCAATGGGCGAAGGTTTTTACAGCTTCAACAAAGGCACGGGGCAGGGGTCCTTTATTGGAAACCCCAATGCCCCTGCATTGCCGGGGCAGGGCGGCGCGTCTCCTTCTCCCGCGCAACCGCCCGCCCCGGCTTTGGCAAATCCGTCGAAGGCTTTTGGGCCTTCGCTTGATCCCCTGCGTGCAGGGGCGGCGTCGTTCTTTGGCGGCGACATATCTCCGTCGACTGCGGAAGGTTTGCAGACACGCGAAAACGTGCAGATGCTTCGCAACCGGATTATCGGCACGTTGGCGAGTGATCTCCCCGGCGTCAAATCGAAGTTCCAATATCAGAACCTCGACGCAATGCTTCCGGGCGTTGGCTCTTGGTTCACCGGCCCGCAGGTCGCAATGGAGAAGTTCAAAGGCATTATGCCTGTCTTGCAGCAGCAGAAACAGGAAGCCGCCTCGTCTTACTCCAATGCGCGCACCAAGAAAGACCGCGACGAAGCCTATCAGTCTTACATGAAGATAGACGCCATCTCGAAAGAGCTGGACAATCTTGTGCAAGGTCTGGGCGCAAACGTCGGCGGTAAAGCCTACACGCCCGCCGAGGACGCGGCGCGGTCGCAGGTTGGCGGCGCGGGGGCGGGCAACGCCGGTTCGTCTAACATTCTCGACATAGCCAGAAGGCACATTCAATGAGCGACGCCGAAGACCTGCACGCGCTGGGTAGCTGGATTGTCCAGAACACGGACAAGAAGGGAACTGAGGATTGGAACACTGTCTCAACAGCGTTCAAAAACCTCGACGCCAAGTTGCAAAGCTCCGCGCAGCGCGATCAGAATTATCGCGGCCTGTCTGGAAACATAAAGGCTGCGGGGCAGGGCGCGGCGGTCGGCGCTGTCGGCGACACGCTCGACATGTTGAACCTCGTTAATCCGCTCAACTATGCGGTGGAGGGAATACATTCGGCTGTCACTGGCAAGCCCTTCGAGATGAACCGTGCATCTAAAGGCTATGAGCGCTTGTGGGGCGCGCCGGAAGACATCGCGCCAAACGCCAGACCTTATTACTACGGCGGCCGCATGGCCGGTAACGCGTTGACGGCGGGCCTCGCAACCGGCGGAATTGCCGATGCCGTCGCCCCGGCGGTGCAGGGCGTAAAATATCTTGGCGCTGCGACAAAGGCATTGGCGGAAACGCCAATAAAGCGCGAACTCGCAGCGGCGGCCGGAGCTGGCACAGGTGCGGGGCTTGCGGACGTTTTTGCGCCAGACAGTGCAGGTGCGCACGCAGCAGGTGGTCTTGTCGGTTCGGTCTTTGGACCGTCGCAGCTCGCGCGATACTTGGGCGGCGCTGCGCAGAAAGCGACCGGCGGTCGGGTCGGTCAAGCGTTCGGCGACATAATTAACCCGGAGCGCGGCGCGACCGAGAACGTCTACCGCATCTATCAGGAAGGCATTGCTGACGCCGAGAACGCGATGGGCCGTCAGAATGATCCTGACCTCATTCGCCCGTTGGTCGAGAAGCAAATTCAAAACGACATAGGCAGCGTCGGCACGTTGCCCCAGAACTCCCCGTCGGATTTTGTGCCGAGTGAAACCATTCAGTCTATCGCGCAGACGCTCAAGAACCGCGACCAAAAATATGGTTACACGCTGGAGCAAAAGGGCAAGAACGCGCTGACGGACTTGATGACCGAGGCGACGAACCTTCCCGGCGACGCGGCGACATTGCTTGAAGCGGCTAAGACGCGCGCAGCAGGAACGACGGGTCGCGC
>JBPCSZ010000143.1:0-8275 GCA_051006655.1 Chitinophagaceae bacterium | reverse complement strand
TTGGATGACGAATATCAGTTCGAATACAAGTTGGGTGTTTTACATTTGTGCAAAATGTATTTGTATGCCGCATTATTATACGTTAGGAAATGTGCCTCATAAACGGCACACCCAGTTTCGTAAGCCGGATGGTTCTTTGTACAGCGAGGAATTATTCAGTACCGAGGGGTTTAGTTACAATTATTCGAATTTGTATCATATTCATCCGCCAACCCGCATTATTCGTTCGGAAGAGCCGAAGGATGTGAATCCGGTTATTGCTACTCAAAATATTTTAAAGCATCGGAGTTTTCAGGGCTTTAAGGTGAAGCCGGTGGATGATTATTTAGATAGTCGCCGCCCGGTATTGGTGAATAACGATTGCCATATTACCTTGGCCGCACCACGATTGAGCATGACGGATTATTTTTATAAGAATGCCGATGCCGATGAGGTTTTGTTTATTCATGTTGGCACGGGGAAAGTGCTGACGGCTTATGGTGAATTGCCATTTTCGTATGGCGATTATATTGTGATTCCGCGTGGGATTGTGTATCAAATTCATTTCGACACGCCTGATAATCGTTTGTTTATTGTAGAATCGTTTGGTCCTATTCGTTTTCCGCGTCGGTATAAAACAACGGAAGGGCAACTGATGGAACATGCACCATTTTGCGAACGTGATTTGCGCAAGCCTGAAAATTTAAATCCGATTGATTTAGAAGGTGAGTTTGTTATTCATACCAAGAAAAAAGGTTTGTTATATCCTATTACGTATGGTAATCATCCGTTCGATGTGGTAGGTTGGGATGGTTGTGAATACCCGTATATTTTTTCGATTCACGATTTTGAACCCATTACAGGGCGTGTGCATCAACCACCACCCGTGCATCAAACCTTCGATGGTAAGGACTTTGTAATTTGTTCGTTTGTGCCGCGTTTATACGATTATCATCCGCAGGCAATTCCTGCGCCGTATAACCACAGCAATATTGATAGCGATGAGGTTTTGTATTATGTGGATGGGGAATTTATGAGTCGCAAGCATGTGGAGAAAGGGATGATTACTTTGCATCCGAGTGGGATTCCGCATGGTCCGCACCCAGGGGCTGTAGAAAAGAGTATTGGTAAAAAAGACACGCAAGAATTGGCGGTTATGGTAGATACCTTCCGTCCATTGATGCTCACACAATATGCTTTGGAAATTGAAGACCCGAACTATGAAATGAGTTGGGCAGAGTAATTAGTGTAAAATTTCGATTTGGTGATACCGGTACGTGTTAACCTTTGTTTGAATACAAACAAGGTAAATGCCTGCCGGTATTGTTTTTGTATTCAAGGTACATGTGCTTGGAGAAACACTGATTTCTTGCGTTACACATTGGCCATGTAGGTTTACTAAATATACCGATTTGATCATGGGTTCAGGGCTTTCAATTCGCAAGTAGTTGGAGCATGGATTGGGATAGCAGGTGATACGCTCGGTTGCGATATCGCTTACATTATCGCTTATGCTGATGGGGAATTCAAAGGCACCGATATCAATATTACTGCCTTGGAGTCGGGTATTGCCCAAGAAATCGTACAATCCTACTGGTCCGGCATTATATAAGCCTTTGTTGATACAAGAAGTGGATTGCGCCGTAAGATTGAAGTTGCGGGTAGTGGCGTCGTCGTTGATGCCGGTTTGTTGTGTTGGATTAACCAAGAATGGGTTAGTGCCTATATTATGGTGATTGGTATCGCCAATGAAGGTGGGTGGTAAGTTGGTTAAAAGCAATTGATTGTATAAGGCGTTTTGGCCCCAATTATAATCGAACCATAAGGAATCGCAAGACAATAAATATACTTGGTTAACGCTTGGTCCGTTGGGGTTTCCATTGCGATAGAATAAATTGTTTTTGATATTTAAACGCGATTGTGCGCCAATATTATAGAAGCCGCTTCCGGCATATTGGGCGGTATTGTGCACGAAATGGTTGTTGATGATATCGGCCTTGCAATCGTATACATAAACACCGCCCCCATTGAAGGCACAATGGTTATTGGCAATTACATTGTTGCGAACGATATAATGGGTACTATCCCATACGGCATTGTTATTGTGCGATATGTGAATTCCGCCACCGCCATCGGTGGGTCCACAATTGCCTTGTAGTGTTTGGTTATTGCAAATGAGGTTTTGTTCAATGGTGGTTTGCCCCATGGTGCACATAATAGCCCCCAATCGGTCGGAGGTATTGTGGTGAATTTTATTTTTCCGAACCACATTGTGTTTACCATCGATGCGCAAGGCCGACATATCGTAAATGTGGGTATTGTTATCGATTTCGTTTTCTTCAATCAAGGATTCGCAAAGGAGTCCAAAAAAGGTAGACCCTCCACGGTTATTATCCCAACGATTTTTTCGAAATATGCCTTTGCCGCTGCTTAAATGAATAATGGCTACGCGGGCAAAATTGTGGTGTACACGGCAATCTTCCATGGTTACTTCGAAATTGCCGGTATTGTATATTTGAATGATGCGTCCGTCGCTAGCATTATGTGTGCTTTGATTGTGGGTGAATTCCGAATGGTTGATTAACAGGGTACGGTTGATTATGCCTAACGCGTTGAATCCGTTGGCATTGCCATTTACCCCATGTTTTACATCTTGAATAATGGCATGCGAAATAATCGATGAATCGGTGCCGGTGCCTTGAAAGGCATTGAATTGAATACCTCGCCAACCGCCATTGCTTACGGCATCGTTGTACCAGCCGGTGGTATCTTGCGCCTTAAAGGTTACGGGCATGGCCGCATTGCCCATTACTTTCAGTTGGCCATTCACAATGAAGCGGTAAAAGCCTTGAAATATTACCTCCACGCCCGGTTCGATGGTGAGTGTTTGTCCACCGACCACTTGAATGACATTCATCACCAAATAGGGAGAGCCGGCCATGGTCCATGTGCCGAATACATTGCCGCTCACATTGGTGGCGGCTTGAATTTGTGACGCAGATAACACGCACAATAGGCAGAGAACTATCTTGGTGACATTGTGCAAGCGCGAAATGAAACTAATTTTTATCATGTTTTTTAACCTTTTTTAAGGCTGAAATAATCCAAATTAAACCGCTAATTTTGCCACAAATTACTTCTTTTATGGAAACAATATTGGCTACGGCTGAATCTTCTGTTCAAACAGCCGATTTTTTGCCTTTGCTTGGTACCGACTATATTGAATTGTATGTAGGCAATGCTAAACAATCGGCCCATTATTACAAGACCGCTTTCGGATTCCAATCGTTGGCTTATGCCGGCCCTGAAACCGGTGTTCGCGACCGTGTATCGTATGTGTTGGTTCAAGATAAAATTCGTTTAATTTTAACCTCGCCCTTGCATTCCGATCACCCTATTGCCGAACATCATAAAAAGCATGGCGATGGCGTTAAGGTATTGGCCCTTTGGGTTGAAGACGCTTATAAGGCTTACGAAGAAACCATGAAGCGTGGTGCAAAATCGTATATGGAGCCGCAAACCTTAACTGATAATCACGGGGAAGTGCGTTTGAGCGGTATTCATACTTATGGTGAAGTGATTCACATTTTTGTGGAACGTAAAAATTATCAAGGTGTTTTCATGCCGGGCTTTGTGGCTTGGAAAAGCGATTATAATCCTGCCCCTGCCGGACTGAAATATGTAGATCATTGTGTGGGGAATGTAGGTTGGAATCAAATGAATCCTTGGGTTAAGTTTTACGAAGAAGTATTAGGCTTCCGCAATATTTTGAGCTTCGACGATAAAGATATTTCTACCGAATACAGTGCCCTCATGAGTAAAGTAATGAGCAATGGCAATGGTTATGTGAAATTCCCTATCAATGAACCGGCTGAAGGTCGTAAGAAGAGTCAAGTAGAAGAATATTTAGACTTTTACGAAGGCGAAGGTGTTCAGCACATTGCTGTGGCTACCGATGATATTGTGGCTACCGTCACTGAATTGCAAAAACGTGGTGTTGAATTCTTGCAAGTGCCCAAATCGTATTACGATGATGTATTAGATCGTGTGGGACAAATTGACGAAGATTTAGCGCCATTGCGTGAATTGGGTATCTTGATTGACCGCGACGATGAAGGCTATTTATTGCAATTGTTCTCAAAACCTGTTGAAGACCGTCCAACCATGTTCTTCGAAATTATTCAGCGCAAAGGTGCGAAGAGTTTCGGGAAAGGAAACTTCAAAGCATTGTTTGAAGCCCTGGAACGCGAACAGGAAAATCGGGGTAATTTGTAATCATTCTGTAAAAAATAATAACGGGGGGCGCTGAGTCCCCCGTTTTTTTATGCCCTATCAAGCATTCTAAATCCAAGGCCAAGGCTTTGTATTATCTTTGTTCCCGCATGAGTAAACATGGGAAAATATTAGTGGCCATGAGTGGGGGCATCGATAGTACGGTGGCCGCCCTGATGTTGCACGACGAAGGATACGAAGTAATTGGCATTACCATGAAAACATGGGATTATGCCGATGGGGCTGTGGCCAAAGGAAAAAAAGAAACCGGGTGCTGTAATCTCGATAGTTTCAACGATGCCCGTATGGCGGCCGTTGAACATGGCTTTGCGCATTATGTGCTCGATTTACGCGATGAATTCGGAGATGCCGTAATTGAAAATTTCGTGGAAGAATACATGGCCGGACGAACCCCGAATCCGTGTGTGATGTGTAATACCCATATCAAATGGAATGCCCTATTGAAACGCGCCAATACCCTCGATTGTGAATTCATTGCCACCGGACATTATGTGAATGTGCGTACAGAACAAGATCGCGCTATTTTATCGAAGGGTCTCGACGATACCAAAGACCAAAGCTATGTACTTTGGGGCTTGTCGCAAGATTGTTTAAAACGCAGTAAATACCCTTTGGGGCAATACCGTAAAACCGAAATTCGGCAAATGGCTTTGGATTACGGTTACCCCGAATTAGCCAAAAAAAGTGAAAGTTTCGAAATTTGCTTCGTGCCTGATAACGATTATCGTGGCTTCTTGAAACGTCGCATTACCGGTTTGGAAGAACAAGTAGATGGAGGCGATTTTGTATTGCGCGACGGCACTAAAATTGGCAAACACAAAGGCTATCCGTTTTATACCATTGGGCAACGCAAAGGACTCGATACCGCATTCGGGAAACCCATGTATGTGGTGGAAATTATTCCGGAAACCAATACCGTGGTGTTGGGCGATGAGGTTGAGTTGGACAGAACTACCATGCAGGTAGCCCGTTTAAATATGATAAAATACCCAACAATAACGGAAGGCATGCAAGCGTTAACTAAAATACGCTATAAGTCTACCCCGGTATCTGCCTCTCTGATGCCGGAAAACGGACGTGTGCGGGTTGATTTTCATGAACCTGTAAAAGGGATAGCCCCCGGACAGTCGGCTGTATTTTACGACGGCGACGACGTTATAGGCGGTGGTATTATTTTACGCGGTGAAGAGTCGATTACCTTGAATTAGACCCATCTAAAACTTGTACATTTACGAAACTATGCGCCTTTTCTTCCTTTGCTGTATGTTGTTGGGAACTGCACTTGTTGGCTGTAAGCGAACCGCAGTGCCGGCTGAAGACTTGAGTTTAGGTCGCGATTATTTCCCTTCTTACACAGGACATTGGATAGAATACACCGTTGATTCTATTATCTATAACGATTTCAACGAAACGACCGATACCTTTCGTATGGAATTCCAAGACCGATGGGTGGATTCCTTTCAAGATGCCGAGAATCGCCCGAATTGGACTGTTGAACGATATGTTCGGCAAGACTCGACCTATCCTTGGACGGAATTGATGACCTATGCCATTGCTCAAACGGCTAATCGTACGGAATTGGTGGAACAAAATTTACGGTACATCAAAATGGTGTATCCCGTAAAATACAATACCCGTTGGTACGGGAACTTGTATATTCCAACCGATTTTAATCCCGATTACCAATGGTATAAAGATTGGGATTATCGTTTCGATAGCATCGGTTTTCCTTACCAAAATAACTATCTCAATTTTCCGCAAACCTTATGGGTGAATCAGGTTGATAGAACGGAAGGAAACCCCGCCGATACCAATGCTTTTAGTGCCCGCACCTATGGGCGCGAACGCTATGCCCGTGGGGTTGGATTGGTGTATAAAGAATTAACCCGCTGGGTCTATCAACCGGCGGTCAACAATTACCGAAAAGGATTTACACTCATTCTTCACGCTAAAAAACACGCCCCATGAAAGCCTTAATGTCAGCCTTGTTGTTTTTTTTCTTGTTGGTACAATCTTCGGTAGAAGCCGCTCCGGCATATGCTTACCGTGTTACGTTTAAAGATAAAAACGGCACCTTGAGTTTTGCCGATTCCTTGCAATTCCTTTCTGCCAAAGCCTTGCAACGACGCGCCTTTCAAGGCATACCCCTCGATAGTACCGATTTGCCTGTAGTGCAAGCCTATATCGATACCGTTGTGCAAACCTCCAATGCCTTACGCTTACATGCGGTTTCTAAATGGTTCAATCAGGTGGTTGTTATTTGCTCCGATTCTATGAAACGGGTAGACCTAGCCGCCCTCCCCATGGTGGCTGATGTTAAGTTGGTAGCCCGTTTTAATAATGGTGTTTTTCGTCCGGCTCCCGACACGAAAAAATTTCCCGAAGTAGAACCATCCATGGCCTTGAATAAGACCACCGGAAATTCCGCCTATTATGGTTTGTCGTATCAGCAAGTCGATTTGATTGAAGCCGATTGCTTACACGATTTAGGGTTTCGTGGCGATAATATGGACATCGCCGTTTTTGATATTAATTTTCGTTATACCAATACCTGCATTGCGTTCGATAGTTTACGCCAAGCGCAACGCATTAAAGATACTTTCAATTTTGCCCGCGATACGGCTTGGGTTTTCAATGGGGCTATTCCTAGCTCGCATGGTATGAATGTATTGGGCTGTATGGCCGCCAATTGGCCGGGTACTTATGTGGGTACTGCGCCCATGGCCAATTATTATTTGTACATCACCGAAGATGCATTGGTAGAACAACCTATAGAGGAAGACAACTGGCTTGCTGCAGCTGAACGGGCCGATAGTGCCGGGGTATATCTCATTAATTCTTCCTTGGGGTACAATCAATTCGATAATGTATTGAGCAGTAGTAATTATACCTATGCCGATATGAATGGCCAAACTTCGCTGATAGCGCGTGCGGCCAACAAGGCGGTTTCGAAAGGGATTTTTGTAGTAAATGCTCAGGGCAATGAAGGCTTCTCGGCATGGCATTATTTACTCACCCCTGCCGATGGCGATAGTGTGTATGCCGTGGGCATGGTAGATGGATCGGGTATGTGGGGTGGCAGTGGTTATGGCCCAACGGTAGATGGGCAAATTAAGCCCGATGGTATGGCGTTGGGTAAAGGGGCCGGACTGATAGGCGATAATTGTCAAGTGGGCTTTGCCAATGGATCTTCCTTTGCTTCGCCCATTATGTGTGGCGCCATTGCTTGTTTGTGGCAAGCAAATCCTGCTTTGCCGGTGTGGAAATTGCGCAACATCATTCGCATGTCGAGCGACCGTTATACCAATCCCAACAATACCCATGGTTTTGGTATTCCTAATTTTTGTACTGCCTACGGTATAGTTACCGGAACTGCCGATGTGCAATCCATCGATCATCGTTACGGCTTATTCCCGAACCCCAGTTGGAACGGCGAATTTCAAATTAAAGCCTACGAAGGCGCCGATCCATTGTATGCCATCCGAATTTACGATGCCACCGGTCGATTGGTTTATAGCGAGTCCGCACAACAATCCCGCACCCGCACCATCAGTGCCTTAAGCCAAATGCCTGCGGGCAATTACGTGGTGTTATTGTCAACGCCAACGCGTCAATACAGCACACTTTTCGCGAAAGCCCAATAATCTTTTTTTTGAAGCGCATCGGTCGTCTTCGCGTCAGCACCCGTCCCGTTTTCCGCTGCTAGTAGCGCTTATGTTTGTTTTCTAAAACAACTTACGTTAGTTCAAGCGCTAGCTATTCGCTTCAACCGGGGCTATCTGCCTGAGGCAGACCATCGTCGGAATCTTTCATCAACAAAAAAATCCCCACGCAGTAAACGTGGGGATTTTAAATTCATTGTTCAATCCATTAACAACGTTCAATCACAACGGCCGAGGCACCGCCACCACCATTGCAAATACCGGCAACACCATAACGCGCATTGTTTTGTTGCAATACATTCATTAAGGTTACAATAATGCGTGAACCGCTATTGCCTAAA
>JBPCSZ010000142.1:0-45060 GCA_051006655.1 Chitinophagaceae bacterium | reverse complement strand
TTATTGCAGAATGAATTCTATGGCATTCGCTTTCGAATTGAAAAACCCTTTTCAAATGGAATGATTTCAAATAAAGTGCTATCGCTAAAATAAGGTAAGATATCGCTCGCATAGTTTTTGTGCGGAAATTGTGCGATGTTTTTAAAATATACCAATTGCGCTTGGCCTGAACGAATTTCCATTCGCATACTGTCTAACTGTACTTTGTATTTCGGATTTACGGTGCGATTGACAATACTCCCTTTTTCCGGTATTCGTTCTAGGGGTCTATCGTTATACAAGTACCAAAAAAAATAGCCATTCGTGTAAATCGTTTGGTCTTTATTCACCCAACGTCCACTGCTATCGCAAACAATGTCTTTCCCTGTATTTCGCCAATACGGTTTATTAAACCCGGTTGTATACCGATTATAATAATACATCGATTGATAGGTTTGCCAACTGAATATCAGTGAGAAACCGGCTAAAATGGCAAAGCCGATTTTCTTAGACCGAGCTTGATGATAGCCTTTATTAAAAAGCATCAATAAACCCAAATAAAAGTAAATTGAAATGGGCGACAATATGCGGGTATTCACCGGTGTAGAATAGTCGAATAAAGAAATAGAGCATGAAATAAAAACCATATAGACCCCGCTCATTATCCATAAAGTAAACCACCTTGGCGATGTTATACATTGGTGTATAAATAAGGGGAATCGAAACGTAGACAATTTTTTACGCCAAGCCAATATTCCCAATAAGGCCAAAACCAATAATGAAATTATGAGCGGCATTGGGGCCGTGCTTAAATCTATAAGCCATTGGAGGGGTGTTCGAAAAAACAAACTGATATTCCCCAAAGAAATGGGGTGCCACATTGCCTGCCGATTGGCCGCACTTGCTTTATAAACGTATTTCGTATAAGCACTATAACTTATAATTGGAATTAAACATGGAATGCCTATCCATAAAATACGGGTTAAAGCGGTCCGTAATTGCCGGCGATGATGCCAAATAACCACGGCCATGAACCCACCCGCAATGCCAATAGCCGCAAAGCGAATCAAACAAGTTATGCCTAACAAGAATCCAATGCCAATCAAATAGCGTTTTTGTTGGGTTTGCAACAAATACACCAATAGCCAATAGGTTCCAATCGAGATGATGAAAAGTGTTGGTAATTCGGTTAGTAACATACTGCTCGGATACCAAACCGGCATGGAAAATAAAAATAGAAATAGGCCAATCCAACGAACAGGTTGGGCAATTCGGCATAGTTCGCTAATCTTATAAAACATCCACCCTAAACCGGTCAAGCAGAATAAAACATTCCAATAAGCCACATGAAACACATCGCCCGGCAAAATATACATCAAGCCATTAAGCCATAGTGAAAAACCAATCGGAAAATGATTGATTAATTTACCTCCATGGGTAAACCCTTTCCCCTCATGCAGGTTTATAGCCCCCCGAATATAGGAAACGGAATCAATTTGAACTGTAAGTCCATTATGACGTAAAATGGCCCAATAAGTAGCCACAATCACCATAATACACAGTACAGTAATGAGCGATTGTATGCGAGGGGATATTGGCACCATAGTATGTATATTTTAATTTAAGGGATTAAAAATAATCGTTGAACCGAATGTCACAAAAAAAGCCGTTCCTGAGAACGGCTTTTAGTAGCGTGATCGAGATTTGAACTCGAGACCTCAGCATTATGAGTGCTGCGCTCTAACCAACTGAGCTATCACGCCGCTTCTTAAAAACGAAGTGGGCGCAAAAGTAGGTAAATTTTTTTAATTGCCCCATTTCAATCGAAAGAAATTCAAACTTTTCTATCCGCTTACATTAAAATCGCGCAGGGCATCGTTCAACGAGGTTTTCAAATCGGTGCTTTCCTTGCGTTGACCAATAATCAAGGCACAGCCTACCCCGTATTCACCGGCCGGGAATTGCTTATTGTACGACCCCGGAATCACCACACTGCGGGCTGGTACACGTCCACGGTATTCCTTGGGTTCCGAACCACTTACATCGATAATTTTGGTGCTTTGCGTTAATACCACATTGGCACCCAATACCGCCTCCTTTTCAACCACCACACCTTCAACCACAATACAGCGCGAACCAATAAAACAACCATCTTCAATAATAACCGGCGTAGCCTGCAACGGTTCCAAAACCCCGCCAATACCCACACCGCCACTCAAATGCACGTTCTTGCCAATTTGTGCGCAACTGCCCACCGTAGCCCAAGTATCCACCATAGTCCCTTCATCTACATAAGCGCCAATGTTTACATAACTCGGCATCATGACTACGTTGCGACCTAAAAAGGCGCCGTAACGGGCAATAGCATGAGGCACCGCACGTACCCCTTGCTCGGCATAATTCGATTTCAGTTTCATTTTATCGTAAAACTCAAACGGCGGCAGGCTATAGGTTTCCATTTTCTGAATACCGAAATACATCAAAATGGCTTGCTTCACCCATTCGTTCACTTGCCATCCGTTTTCACTAGGTGCGGCTACACGTAAACGGCCTTTATCCACCTCTTCAATTACGGCCCGAACGGCATCGGCATAAACGGGTTCATTCAAAAGGGCCCTATTGGCCCAAGCTTCGGCAATATGTTGTTGTAAACTCATGGTATGTATTTTGATTGCAAACATACATGCCGGGCGTTGTTTTCGCCTATCGACTTTTACACGCCCCCTGTGGAATAGCCTTGAATATTCCAACATAATTACATAAGCATCAAGCCCGCTTCGTTTTATTTTAATTATTCATATAAAAAATTTAGGTTTGCACTCCAATATCAATTCTACATCATAATGGGTTCTCTTCGTCGTTTTATTGTACTTTATCGCTTGCCTTTGGCTGTGGCCATCATGGCTTTGGGCTTATACATCACTTTCGCCGTAAAACATGGCTTGTGGGTGAGTTGGATTTTCTTCCTCATTGCCATCCTCATGGTGGTAGCTCATTTCATGATTGGTCCCATCACCCTCATTCAAAAACACGTGGAAGACGGCGATATCGACGGCGCGCAAGATTTACTCAAACGCGTGAAATACCCGAACCTCCTCTATAAACCCATTCGTTCGGCCTATTACATGCTGAAATCGAACTTCTCTACCATGAACGAAAATTTCGAAGATGCGGAAGCCGATATTAAAAAGGGACTCGAAGCGGGGATTGATGATAAGTCGGTACAAGGCGGCGCCTATTTGCAATTGGGCATGATTGCCATGAAAAAAAATAATAAAAAGGAGGCCTACGAACATTTGCGCAAAGCCTTGCAATTTGGACTTCCAGACAAAGATTCCGAAGCCACGGCCTTATTGCAATTGAGCGCACTTTGTGGCGATCGCCGCGATTTCAAAGGCATGAAGTTCTACTACCAAAAAGCCAAAGCCTGCAAACCGAAAAACGAAATGATTTTGTCGCAAATGAAAGAAATGGACAAATACATTTCGCGCATCCCAGGGTAAGACAGGGAACTGTGAGCTGTAAGCTGTGAGCAGGGGGGATAATTTTTAGAGCAAACAAACCTGTTCCCTCGCACTGTTTCTGTTCACTGTTTTTTGAGCAGGCAGAAACATAATGTTTTACGTCAAACAAACCTGCTCCCTCGCACTGTTTCAGTTCACTGATTTTTTGAGCAGGCTAACTTGTTAATTTAAGTCAAACAATCCTGCTTACTCGCACTGTTTCAGTTCACTGATTTTAATCGCACCCGCTTTCCCGCACTCGCACTGATTTTTTGGGCTGTTGGCTTTTGAATCCCTTCGCTTCCGCTTTCGCTCTCGCTTCGGCGTCAGCCACTTTCCGTCCCTTCCGGGCTCCGCTTCGCTGCGGTGGTGGCTTTCGCTTCGCTGCAGCCACGCACCAAGCCCTCTAGGCACGGCAGCCCCTGAGCGAATGAACTTTCATCATCCTTTCCACCCAATCGTAGAGACGCACCATTGTGCGACTTTTTATCGTAGGCTCTTCGGGATGTTCGGCTTTGCCGGCATCCCGAAGTTTCAATAAAATCTGTTCTTTGAACGTAATTTAAGTTTGTAAATGTCCCATCATCATCGTTAGCACCCAACTGTAGAGGCGCACCATTGTGCGACTTCCCAACATTTGTAAATGTCCCATCATCATCGTTAGTAACAAACTGTAGAGGCGCACCATTGTGCGACTTCTAATTTCCTTTGTTCATAAACGTTCCACCGCCCAATGGCTGCGGGATGTGCAGGGGAAGACGCGCTCGCTGGCGCGAGCGCGAAAGCGTCGGCGAAAGCGAGTGCGGCCGAAGCGATAGCGGAGCCCGGAGCAGCCCGATAATAGATGAAGAAAGAACCTTCGCCGACAGCCCAAAAAATCAGAGCGGGTGTGAGAAAGCGAGTGCGAGGTATTGGTGTATAATTATAATTCAACCAAGGATTTAATTGGCTTGTTCGCAGAACGGGTTTTTATTCTCCGTTCGAAATGCCACAAAATCAGTGCGAGTGCGGGAAAGCGAGTGCGAGGTATACCCGCTTTCGCTTTGCTTCTCGCTTTTCTTTTTCGCCCCTACACCGCTACTTCTCCTTTAATGCCCGGGTGGCACTGGTATCCCTCCAATTCGAAATCGCTGTACACAAAATCGGTGATGGCTTTGCGTTCCGGATTAATTTTCATGTGGGGTAAAGGGTAGGGTGTGCGCGTGAGTTGCAATTTGACTTGCTCCATGTGGTTGCTGTAAATATGCACATCGCCAAAGGTGTGGATGAACTCGCCGGCTTCGAGTCCGCAGACTTGCGCCAACATCATGGTGAGTAAGGCATACGACGCAATATTAAACGGCACGCCTAAAAATACATCGGCACTGCGTTGATAAAGTTGACAACTGAGTTTGCCGTTCGCGACATAAAACTGAAACAAGGCATGGCAAGGCATTAGGGCCATGTCGCCCAATTCGCCTACGTTCCAGGCACTTACAATCATACGGCGACTGTCGGGATTGGTTTTGATTTGATGAATTACATCCATCAATTGGTCGTGGGTTTTGCCATCAGCGCCCGTCCAACTGCGCCATTGCTTGCCGTATACCGGACCTAAACTGCCATCTTCGCGGGCCCATTCATCCCAAATGCGTACACCATTTTCTTGCAAATAACGCACATTGGTATCGCCTTGTATAAACCACAACAATTCGTGGATGATGGATTTGAGGTGGAGTTTTTTAGTGGTCACCATCGGGAAGCCTTCCGCTAAATTGAAGCGCATTTGATACCCGAAAACACTGCGGGTTCCCGTGCCGGTCCGATCACTTTTGTCGGTACCGTGGTCCAAAATGTGTTGCAATAAATCGAGATAGGCTTGCATGGCAATGGGTTTAGGCAATAGCGTTTAATACAATCTGTTTGATACTGCTCATGGGCACACGCTCTTGCGTCATGGCATCGCGGTGACGAATGGTAACCGTACCGTCTTCCTTGGTTTGATGGTCGATGGTTACGCAGAATGGCGTTCCCAAGGCATCCATACGGCGGTAACGTTTTCCAATACTGTCTTTCTCTTCGTAAAAGCAATTGAACGACGCGCGACAATCATTCATCAATTCACGGGCAATATCGGGTAAGCCGTCTTTCTTCACCAAAGGCAATACCGCTAATTTAATAGGAGCAATTTTAGGTGGGAAGGCCAATACCACGCGACTGTCTTGTTTCTCGTCAGTACTTAAGTCTTCTTCTTTATACGAATTGCTCAATATCATCAACACGGCACGGTCTAACCCAATTGAGGTTTCAATTACATACGGCACATAATTGCCATAGGCTTTATTGGTTTCAGGGTCAATGTCGTTATCGAAATAAACTTGTTTCTTTTTGCTGAGTTCTTGGTGTTGTTTCAAATCGAAATCGGTGCGCGAGTGCACGCCTTCCACTTCTTTAAAACCCATGGGGAATTCAAATTCAATATCGCAAGCGGCATCGGCATAGTGGGCCAATTTTACGTGGTCGTGGAAACGGTATTTTTCGGCCGGAATTCCCAAGTCGGTATGCCATTGCATGCGGGTTTTCTTCCAATATTCGTACCATTCTTTTTGTGTGCCGGGACGAACAAAGAATTGCATTTCCATTTGTTCGAATTCACGCATACGGAAAATAAAACCACGGGCTACAATTTCGTTGCGGAAGGCTTTTCCCACTTGAGCAATCCCAAACGGAATTTTCATACGCCCGGTTTTTTGCACATTCAAAAAGTTTACAAAAATGCCTTGGGCGGTTTCAGGACGCAAGTAAATGGTTTCGGCTTCTTCGGCCACACTGCCCACTTGGGTACTGAACATTAAATTGAATTGACGCACATCGGTCCAATTGGCGGTATTGCTAATGGGGCACACAATGGCGTTGCGGGTAATCATTTCCTTCAAACCGGCAAAATCGTCTTGTTCCAAAAGGCGTTCCATTTCGGCCAAGAGTTCATTGGCGAGTTCGGGTTGGTCGGCCCCAATTTTTTCGGCGTGCCCCTCAATGAGGTGGTCTACGCGGTAGCGTTTCTTGCTATCGAGGTTATCAATCATTGGGTCGCTGAAATTATCAACGTGTCCGCTGGCCTTCCACGTATTGGGATGCATAAAGATGGCGGCATCAATCCCCACAATGTTTTCGTGGGCATATACCATGCTTTTCCACCAATGTTCGCGGATGTTTTTCTTCAATTCAACACCCCATTGACCGTAATCGTACACGGCGCTGAGTCCGTCGTAAATTTCGCTCGAAGGGAAAATAAACCCGTATTCCTTGCAATGGGCTATAATAGCCTGTAATGTATTCTCATTCGCCATAAGTGGGGCAAAGATAGAAAATCAATTCTTTAATGTACTTTTGAATGTACTAAATCAAGCCCTATGAACGAATTATTGCAAAAACTCATGAATGAAGTGGGTTTAACTCAAGAACAAGCCCATAAATCGGTGGATGCCGTAAAAGATTTTATTAAGTCTAAAATACCCCCGGCCTTTTCGGGGGCGGTTGAAAACTTCTTGAACAGCGAGGCCTTGAATAATGTGAAAGAACAAGCCGGTGAGGCGGCCGATAAAGCCAAAGCCATGATGCACGAGGCGGCCGACAAAGCCGATGATATGGCCGATGTGGTGAAAGAGAAATTAGGTCATCTCGGTGCCGAAGCCCAAGAAGAATTGGCGGAAGCCAAAGAAAAGGCCCAAGAAGTAGCCGGTGAATTAAAAGAAGATTTAGCCGAAGCGAAAGACAAAGCCGAAGGCATGGCCAAAGAGGCCCTCGATAAACTGAAAGGTTTATTTGGCGGTAACAAAAACGATCAAGAAGCCTAATGCGTCCGGTTCAATTTACCATGAAGCCTCTATGGCTCGGACTTGTGGCCTTGTTGTGGGCCATGAATGTCAAGGCCCAATCGGTAGCCGTAAGTGCCACCCGTTTGGTGCACGATAAACCCTTGGCCCAATTGAGTCCACTGCAAATACTCGAAGACTCCTTGGTGTTTTACGCCGATAGTATGTATGCTTCCCCCATGCCCGACAATCGCATTGAAGGAGCTTATGCGTTTATTCGTACCATGAAGGTTTTTTTGAAAACACCCGGGGCGTTTACGTATGAATGTCCAAAGTTGAAAAATAAAATCAGCATTGTTGATGCTCCCGATGGCGATTTTCGCTTGTACAATTGGGAAGTCATGCGCAGTGAAAGCGATGCCCGGTATTATGGGGTTATTCAACGTAAAAGCGGACAAATTCTACCCTTGGTGGATGTGTCGGATCAGTTGCAACGCGGCGCCGAAGATACGATTCTGAACAACGGTCGTTGGTTTGGGTGCTTGTATTATAATGTGATAGCGCAAAAATTAGCCGGACAAACCCTGTATTTTTTAATGGGTTGGAATGGCAATGGCATCAATAGCGAACGCAAAGTAATTGATGCGCTTTCGTATGGCGCCGATAATAGTGCCGTGTTTGGGGCACCGGTATTTAATATGATAGACCGCAACAAACGCCGCGATATGAACCGCTTCGTATTGGAATACCAACGCGGCGCGAAAGTGTCGATGAATTGGGATGCCGAAGCCAAGCAAATCATCCTCGATCATTGCGAGTCGCAAATTGGCGACCCCGCCAAACGCTATACCTATGTGCCCGATGGTTCCTACGATGGCATTCGTTGGACCGGCAATAAATGGGTCATGGCACAAAATGTAATTCAAATCGATGTGTTGGAATCGGGTAAAGCCCCCGTTGAAAAACCCATCAAATAGGACCGATAAAATTTCATGCATTACGCTTCGCTGTTAAATCTCACGAAATCCTTCGGGGTACGAGTACTTTTTAAAGACATTTCCTTTCATATCAACGAAGGCGATAAAATGGCCCTCATTGCCCGAAACGGCTCGGGTAAATCGACCTTGTTGCAAATTTTAGCCGGACTCGATGAGGCCGATAGCGGAACGGTGTGGATACACAAAGACATCCGTTTGGTGTACTTACCGCAAGAACATCATTTTCCGGCAACCCAAAGTATTCGGGAAGTGATGTTTGGCATGGATCATGAAACGGTACGTATTGTAAAAGCCTACGAAGATTTTCAAGAATCGGGCGGGCACGATGCGAATCAACTTGACCGCTTACTGGCGCAAATGGAAGATTGCAACGGTTGGATGTTCGAAACGCAAATGCAACAAATTTTGAGCAAGCTGAACATCACCGATTTAACGCGCACCATGGGTACACTCAGCGGTGGACAAGTAAAACGCGTGGCCTTGGCGCAAGCCTTGTTGCAAACCGTGTTATACGAAGGCAAGTGTTTGTTGGTGATGGATGAACCGACGAACCACCTTGATGTGAAAATGGTGGAATGGCTGGAAGATTATTTGAGTGCGCAAAAAGTAACCTTATTGATGGTAACCCACGATCGGTATTTCCTCGATTCGGTATGTAACGATATTATTGAAATAGAGAACAATCAGGTGTATCGTCACAGCGGCAACTACAGTTATTTCCTTGAACAAAAAGCCCACCGCAACGAGGTGGAACAAAGCGAACTGAAAAAAGATAAAAATATTTACCGCAAGGAATTGGAATGGATGCGCAAACAACCGCGCGCCCGCACCGTAAAATCGAAATCGCGCCAAGATAATTTTGAAGTGGTGCAAGAACGCGTGCGCGAAAAGAACGTGGATAGCGATGTGCAATTGCAAGTGAAAATGACGCGTCTGGGCGGTAAGATTTTGGAAATGAAAAAGGTGTATAAAGCCTTTGATGAAAAAGTGATTTTAAAAGGCTTCGATTATACCTTCAAACGCGGCGAACGCATTGGTATTGTAGGTCCGAATGGGGTAGGAAAGAGCACCTTCATTAAAATTGCCTTACAGCAAGAAGAACCGGACAGCGGTAAAATCAATCACGGTGAAACCGTGGTGTTCGGACATTTTTCGCAAGATGGATTAAGTTATAAAGAAGACAAGCGCATTATTGAATGGGTGAAAGATATGGCGGAGTATTTTCCCTTGGCCGATGGTACCAAACTCAGTGCCTCCGCGTTTTTGGAACGCTTTGCTTTCACGCCCGAACAGCAGTATACGTACTTGAGCAAACTGAGCGGTGGTGAAAAACGCCGTTTGCAATTGCTGGGTATCTTATTCAAAAATCCGAATTTTCTGGTGCTCGATGAGCCCACCAACGACCTCGATTTACAAACCTTGCAAATTTTGGAAGAATTCTTGCTCGAGTTTCCGGGTTGCTTGTTGTTGGTGAGTCACGACCGGTATTTTATGGACAAACTCGTGGATCATTTATTGGTGTTTGAAGGGCAAGGCGAGATTCGTGATTTCCCGGGCAACTATTCGCAATTCCGCATGTTGACACCTGCTGAATGGGTCGATAAAAAAGAGGCACAAAATCCGACACCGCCGGCCCCTGTTGTCGAGAAAACTGAAAAGCCTAAAGCGAAATTGAGTTTCAATGAGAAGCGTGAACTTGAAAAAATAGAGCAAGAGATGCCGCGTTTACAAGCCGAAAAAATTCAACTTGAAGCCGATATGAGTACCGGTAGTTTGGCCTATAATGAATTACAAGCGGCAGCAGACCGCATTCAGGCCATCCTACACACCCTCGATGAGATGGAGATGCGTTGGTTGGAGTTAAGCGAGAAAACCGCGTAATCTCCTCGCACTCGCTTTCGCTTCGTTACTCGCATTGTATTTATTTCGTTCCACTTTTTTAAAAAAAGTGGAGCAAAAAACTTCGGCTTTCGAAAAATAGCTAAAAATGCCAATTTTTATCGGAAATAAAAAAGCTATGCATCTTCATCTCTTTTTTCGGCTTCGGTAGATAGACCCAAGCGGCTGTGCTTCTTTCATCGGGTTAATTGTGTTTTTATTTCTGGCGATAAAAACAGTCATTTTCTAAACGCTATTTTTCTCAGGCCGAGCCGAGATTTATGTTGGTGTAGCTGTTCGCTGTTTGCTGAAACTGCTCACTGTCTTAGAGAAGCCCTTGTTGGTGTTTTTCACCAACAAGACTCGTTTGAGATTGCCATTTATTTCAATGAATTGCATGATAAAATGTTGTGTTGAGTTTTGATATACTTCCCCCTTTGTTGCTTCCTTTCTTTCGCTCAGCCTCGCGGCCCCGATTGCAGCGGAAAGCGCCCCGCCTCGAGCGGGGACTTGGAGCGTAAAGCGGGCATTAGCTGAATAATGAATCGGACGATGCGCCGCCCAAAAAGAAACATCAGTAAGTATGTAAAAAACAATAATATGTGTTTTTTTAATTAATTCGGCTCAAAAATTTGGATTGATGAAAAATAATTCAAACATTTGTGGTCTAAATCATTAAAAAATGAGCAATTTACGTTTTCAAGCGGTAAAAAACTTGACGAGCAGTGAACAAGACATTCGCAGTTACGACGGAAAAAAAGTTACGTCTTTCTTCGGTGTGAATGTGTTTACCGGCAAGGTAGCCCGCGAATACCTCAGCGATGAGGCGTACAAAAGTTTGATGAATTCGATTAAATCGGGTTCAAAAATTGACCGTAAAATGGCCGACCAGATTTCGAGTGGGATGAAAGCCTGGGCCATGGATCGCGGGGTAACGCACTACACGCACTGGTTCCAGCCGCTTACGGGTACAACCGCCGAAAAACATGATTCGTTCTTTACCATTAAAAGCGATGGCTCGGCTTTGGAATTGTTCGATGGTGATGCTTTGATTCAACAAGAACCCGATGCCTCTAGCTTCCCGAACGGTGGTATTCGCGCTACGTTTGAAGCCCGTGGATATACGGCTTGGGATCCATCGTCGCCTGCCTTTATTATTGAACAAGCGCAAGGAAAAACCTTGTGTATTCCAACTATCTTTATTTCGTACAGCGGAGAATCGCTCGATACTAAAACGCCTTTGTTGCGTGCCCTCGATTTAGTGAATAAAGCCGCTCTCGATGTGTGTCACTATTTCGATAAGAATGTAACCCGCGTTACACCTACCTTAGGTTGGGAGCAAGAATATTTTGTCATTGAAGAATCCTTGGCCAATGCACGTCCCGATTTGTTGGCTACCGGCCGTACTTTAATTGGACATACGCCGGCGAAAGGACAACAATTGGAAGACCATTATTTTGGCGCCATCCCCGACCGCGTATTTGCCTTTATGCAAGATTTTGAGCAAGAAGCGTATAAGTTGGGTATTCCGTTACGCACGCGTCACAATGAGGTAGCGCCTTCGCAATTTGAGTGCGCCCCAATTTTTGAAGAAGTGAATATTGCGGTGGATCATAATTCCTTGTTGATGGATTTGATGCAACGTGTTGCCAAGCGTCATAAATTGAAAGTGTTGTTGCACGAAAAACCCTTTGCCGGCGTGAACGGTAGCGGGAAGCACAACAACTGGAGTTTGGCCACCGATACCGGTATCAACTTATTAGCCCCCGGTAAAACGCCACGCACCAACCTCATGTTTTTGACCTTCTTTGTGAACGTGTTGAAAGCCGTACACGATTATGCCGACTTGTTACGCGGTTCAATTGCCTCGTCGAATAACGATCACCGTTTAGGGGCTAATGAAGCGCCACCGGCCATTATTTCGGTGTTTGTGGGTAAGTATTTATCGGAAGTATTGGATGAAGTGGAAGCTCGTGTTACCGGTAAGTTCACCGAACAAGACGAGGTGATTTTGAAGATGGATATTCATAAGCATATTCCTGAATTGTTGATGGACAATACCGACCGTAACCGTACTAGTCCATTTGCCTTTACCGGAAATAAATTTGAATTCCGCGCCGTGGGTTCTACCGCCAACTGTGCTTGGCCTATGACCATTTTGAATACCATTATGGCCGATACCTTGATTCAGTTCAAGAAAGAAGTTGATGCTTTAATTGAGAAGGGCGATAAGAAAGAGATTGCCGTATTGCAAGTGATTCGCAAGTATATTAGCGAAAGCAAGAAGATTCGTTTTGAAGGGGATAACTACAGCGACGCTTGGGCTGAAGAAGCCGCTAAGCGTGGATTGAATAACTTTAAAGATACGCCACGTGCCTTGGATGTGTTTGGGACAAAGAACACGCAAGACTTGTTTGAGAAGCATAAAATTTTCTCGCATATCGAGTTGGAAGCTCGTCACGAAATCATGCTCGAGGAGTATGTGAAGAAGCTTCAAATTGAAGCCCGTTTGATGGGGTATTTGTGCAGTAATTCGATTGTGCCGGTAGCAATTCGTTATCAAAACGAATTGATTGAGAATGTGAAAGGTTTGAAGGAAATTGGTTTGCCGAAAGAAAGTTATCAATCGCAATTAAATATTATTGAAGTGATTTCGCGCCACGTAAATGTGATTAGCAGTAATGTGGAAGCCATGATTAATGCGCGCAAGGAAGCCAATGCTATTGAAAGCATGCATGCCCGTGCCGTGGCCTATTGCGATAGCGTGAAGCCTTATTTTGAAACCATTCGCTACCATGCCGATAAGTTGGAATTAATTGTAGACGATCAGATGTGGGTATTGCCGAAGTATCGTGAGATGTTGTTCTTACGCTAGTTCCATCGATGAATAAAATAAAAAAAGCCGTTCCTTGTGAGCGGCTTTTTTATTGGGTTTCGTTATTTTCCAATATAGAGATAGGCCATGCCTTTATGCAATGGGAAGGTATCGATGCAATGAAATTGTGGCAGCGATAAGCTACTCAGTAAAAATTCTTTTTCGTTTAATTGGTTTGGTATTTCCCTTTTAAAAATCCATTCATTACGATTGTACTTTCGTTGAGCTTCAACCGGTATTTTTAGGTGCCAATACAAATTGGAAAAATATACTTTATTGGCGTGTTCTACGTGTTGGTTAATTCGCTTTAATCGAAAAGCAGTGTTGAAATCGTATTTTTTATGATCGTGTTCGAAGTAGTATAATCCAAGTCCAATAATAATTAGTAGAATAGCCGGTTGAATGATTGAAATTAACCGGTTTTTGATTTGGGGTAATGCGTCCCATTGGGTAATTGCTTCAAGCGTCATAAACGTCATGAGTGCGGTTAAAGGCAAGAATATGCGTTTGAATTCCGGTAATTGGTTCATGAGGTACATCATTATAAACGGTACCACCACAAACGAAAAACGGGCATAATGTTTTTGCTTCAAACTGAATAAAATGAACAATAATGGCGTAATAAAGGCAAATGGGTATGGGAGAAAGCCAAATAGACCGAGTTTGTTGGTGAATCGAATTAAATCGCGCATGGTTAAATGTTCGAGCGGTTGAACAAAATCGTTGCCAATTAAAGCATCGATGCCTTCATGACGCATAATAGGGAAATAGGCCAACAGTGTAAGCAGGGCAAACGTAATTGTAATTAATACCACGTTGCGAAACTCCAATTGGAAGGTCTTGATTTCGGTAAGCAACCAATAAACACCGAGGGTGACTGCGGTAAATAAATAGGCGGGGTTCGTATAAAGTGCGAGGAAGCTGAAGAACATAAACCCGATATATCGGGCGTTGAAGTTGGCCTGTTTCGATTGAATTAAGCAATAGCTTATCAAGGCAAAGAAAGCATGCAGGGCATATCCGCGCGCCTGAAATGAAAATTGAAAATAGTTGGTGGTAATGACCATCAACGCTAAAAGAATTTGTCCGTACTGTGCTGAGCGTTTTAGAAAAAAATGTTGTACGAGTTGGAAACTTAATACAGAAGCCATAATAGCCGGAAGGCGAACGGCAAGTGGTCCGGGAAACCAATGGAATAATTTCCAGCTAACCCAAGTTAGCAGGGAATGAAAAACGTGATTATTCGGTTGTGGGTAGGTACATAATACTGAAAATAGCGATTTGCTGGTGAAGTTTTTGAACGTGTAGGCTTCGTCGTAAGATAAAGGGAAACGACAGGCGTAGGTAAGCAATAAGGCGAAATAGAGCCAGGTTAAGGGCGTCCAATACCATGATGAGCGAATGAGGTGTTGTGTAAGTTGAATGCCTGCAACTAATGGGGTTCGCAGTAAATAGAGTAGAATCCCGATGATGAGTATAACCGCAAGAATAAATGGTGTTTCTAAGAACCACATGGTTTAGGTTTTTGACGAAATTAAAAAAGCCCGCTCAATAAGCGGGCTTTTTTGGTAGCACGTACGGGAATCGAACCCGTCATTCCTCCGTGAAAGGGAGGCGTCTTAACCGATTGACCAACGCGCCTTATTCCGTTTCGGGAGGCAAATGTAGGTGGCTTTTTTGATTTGACAAAATTATTATCATGAAAAAAAATAATGCAATTTAATTACCCCATGCCAAAGGTTTGTAATACGAGGTATAAGTCTTACTTTTGCGCCACTTTTTAAACAAAATAAATAAATCACCATGAGTACAATTAAAGTGGCCATTAACGGGTTTGGACGCATCGGACGTTTAGTCTACCGTCAAATTTATAACATGCAGGGTATCGACGTTGTGGCGATCAACGATTTGACAAGTCCCGCTACATTAGCCCATTTGTTGAAATACGATTCTGCCCAAGGTCGTTTTCCGCAAACCGTAACCCATACCGATGATGCCATTGTGGTGAATGGTGAAACTGTTCGCGTTTATGCTCAAAAAGATCCGGCTCAAATTCCATGGGGTGCTCATCAAGTAGATGTGGTATTGGAATGTACCGGTTTCTTTACCGATAAAGACAAGGCCATGGCCCATATTACTGCCGGCGCTAAGCGTGTGGTAATTTCGGCTCCTGCCACCGGCGATTTGAAAACCATTGTGTTCAATGTGAACCACGATATTTTAGATGGTACTGAAACTGTAATTTCTTGCGCTTCATGTACTACCAATTGCTTAGCCCCTATGGCCAAAGCCTTGAACGATCATTATGGTATCGTAACCGGTATCATGACTACCATTCACGCGTATACCAATGACCAAAATACCTTGGATGCTCCGCACGCTAAAAACGATTTGCGTCGTGGCCGTGCCGCTGCCGCCAATATTGTACCCAACAGTACCGGTGCTGCTAAAGCTATTGGCTTGGTATTGCCCGAGTTGAAAGGGAAATTAGATGGTGGTGCTCAACGTGTTCCTACTATTACGGGTTCTTTGACTGAATTGACGTCGATTTTATCGAAGAAGGTTACAGCCGAAGAAATCAATGCCGTTATGAAAGCCGCCGCCAACGACAGTTTCGGTTATACCGAAGATGAAATTGTGAGCAGCGATATTATTGGTACTACGTTTGGTTCATTGTTCGATGCTACTCAAACGAAGGTTATGACCGTAGGCGATGCCCAATTGGTAAAAACCGTAAGTTGGTACGATAACGAAAACAGCTATGTAAGTCAGTTGGTGCGCACCTTGCACTACTTTGCTTCGAAAATGGCTTAATTGTTCTAATCTCAATATTAAAAATCCCTTTCCATTCGAAAGGGATTTTTTTTATGTTATTTTTGCGCCCATGAAAAAACAACTCGGTTTGCTGTTGTGTTTGTTGGCGATGTCGTGTTTCGTCTTCGCACAAGAAAAAACGCCGGAAGCCAAGGCTAGACTCAAAACCGAGTCGATGTCGAATGCCTTGCAATTGAATCCCGCACAAGTGAATGCTCTCAGTACCCTGCATTTAGCGGTGTATAAAAAGTTGGGAGAAGCCGAGAAGTCTTGCAAAGACGATAAAGACTGTTACAAGAAAAAGAAGAAAGCCTTGAAGCAGGAACGCGAAACGGCCTATAAAAAAATATTAACGGCGGCTCAATTCAAACAATATTTATTGTTGGAAGCCAAAGAAGACCTTGAAAAGGAAAAGAACAAAAAAGAAAAATCATCTTCCACTAAAAAATAAAAAACATGCTTAGTTTTTCTCAATTTTCGTTTGCCGGCTTACGGGCCTTGGTTCGTGTCGATTTCAATGTGCCTTTGAATGAAGCCCGTGAAATTACCGACGATACCCGCATTCGTGCGGCCTTACCCACCTTGCGTAAAATTTTAGCCGATGGTGGAAGCATTATTTTGATGTCGCATTTAGGTCGACCTAAAGAAGGTCCAACCGATAAATATTCTTTACGTCATATTGTAGGGCATTTGAGTGAAACCTTGGGAGTACCGGTTCAATTTGCACCCGATTGTATTGGGGCAGAAGCTATGTCGATGTCGGCCGGGTTACAAGCAGGACAAGTTTTATTATTAGAAAATTTGCGCTTTTATAAAGAAGAAGAAAAAGGGGATGCTGCATTTGCAAAAACCTTGGCTTCGATGGGCGATGTATATGTGAATGATGCCTTTGGCACAGCGCATCGGGCCCATGCTTCAACGGCTATTATGGCTGATTCTTTCACGGCCGATAAAAAAATGTTTGGTTTATTGATGGAAGCCGAAGTGAACAATGCCGAGAAAGTAATGAACAATGCCGAAAAGCCGTTCACCGCTATTTTAGGTGGAGCCAAGGTGAGCGATAAAATTTTGATTATTGAAATGTTGCTCGATCGGGCACAACATATCATTATTGGTGGGGGCATGGCGTATACGTTCTTGAAAGCGGCCGGACATCAAATTGGTTCTTCTTTATGCGAAAACGACCGTTTGGAATTAGCGGCTGAATTGGTGAAGAAAGCCGAAGCCAAAGGGGTGAAATTGCATATACCGGTAGATAGTGTGGTGGCCGATAAATTCGCTGCTGATGCCAATACCCAAGTTTGCATGAATTCGAATATTCCGGAAGGATGGATGGGCTTGGATATTGCCGACGCCTCAATTAAGCAGTTTAGCGATGTAATTGCCCAGTCGAAAACCATTCTTTGGAATGGCCCAATGGGGGTGTTCGAAATGGAGAAATTTCAAAATGGCACCAAATCGATTGCCTTGGCCATTGCTGAAGCCACTAAAAACGGGGCTTTCTCTTTAATTGGTGGTGGCGATTCAGTTGCCGCTATCAATCAATTTCAATTAGCCGATCAGGTAACGTATGTAAGTACCGGTGGTGGGGCTATGTTGGAGTTTTTTGAAGGGAAGCAATTGCCCGGTATTGCGGCTATTCGCGGATAAGCCGTTTATAAATAGTAACTTGCAGGCCGAACACGAGGGTGTTCGGCCTTTTTAATTGAACAACCTATGAAATTTACAATTGGTGACCCGGTATATGTGAAAAGTAATCGCGAAGAAGGGGTTATTACAGCGTTTGTAGCCGGCGAAATGGCCGAGGTTTCGGTCAACGGCAAACGTTATGTGGTGTATTTAAGCGATTTGGATCATCCGTATTTGAATTGGTTTTTAAACAAGAAGAAAGAGCCCAAATCCATTCGGGGCGATCAGGTAGTTCCTGAAAAAAAAGGCGGTAGAAACACTGGTTTGGCGATGGGGATTTACTTGGTTTTTTTTCCTGAATATCGCCTTGATGGCATGGAAGATGTGGTCGATCGGATTCGAATTTATATGTACAATGAAACATGGCAAGATATTCAGGTGGATTATCATTGTGCCGTGAAGGGAGAAACTGTTTTTAGTTTGGCTCCTCATCTCATTCCTGAATCGGAATTGTATGTGCATGATATTGATTTTGAATCCGCCTCACAAAATCCGGTGTTTACGGTCACATGCACCGATAAACAAGCGCCCGCCAAACATGAAACTTATTCCCTCATTTTGAAAGGGAAAAAATTACATGAACAGTTACACCAGTTGCGTTTTGCTAATTTGGCCTCGTTTCATCATTGTTTGGCGCACGAAATTAAAGTACCTCCGGCCAAGGTGGTGGTGAAAGCGCCTTTGCATGCGGGTAAAGCTGGACAAAAAAAGTTGGATTCGCATTTTGATTTTGAAAAAGCCCAAAAATCAGCCTTGTATGAGGTCGATTTACATGCCGAAGCCTTGGGCTTGGACGAGCGTCGGTTGAAAGCGGGCGAAATTTTACAATTACAGCTTCGCGAAGCCCAAAAAGCCATCGATTTGGCTATGGCAACCCACCAAACGGAGCTGATTTTAATTCATGGGGTAGGCAAGGGCGTATTAAAACAAGAATTACATCGGATGTTGAACCAAACGAAAGGAGGGGTAGGTTACGTCTTTGATTACGACAGCCGGTACGGATACGGGGCAACTCGGGTAATTTTTTCGTATTAGTTGTCAATTTGAACAGAAAATACTATTTTTAAAGCCATATTTTTCGTTTTATGAAAAAAATCTTGTCGTTTTTGACATTCACATTGTGTTTCTTTTTGTTTTCACAAGAAGCTAAAGCAACCCATGCTGCCGGGGGAGAGTTGATTTATGAACTCGTTCCGGGCACAACCAACACCTATAAATTCACGTTTAAATTCTATCGTGATTGTAGTGGTTCTGCCGAGCCTGCTTCGTTTTCGTTGTGTTACAACAATGGGTGTGGTTTATCGAATCAAACTGTTACAATGCCTAAGGTAGTGGGTTTATTACCCAATGGTTTGCCGAATGGTTCGCCGGTAAGTTCAGGGTGTCCCGGTTTTCCTACCAACTGTGTAGGTGGAACAACGCCCGGTTATCGCGAGTGGTGGTATACCGCTAATGTTACCTTGCCCACTCAATGTAATTTTTACAAGTTTTGGGTGGTGCTTTGTTGCCGAAACAATGGGATTAATAATTTGACCACTTCTGGCTCACAGAACATTTTCATTGATGCAAATTTCAATAATGTGGTTACGCAGAACAATAGTTCGCCTTACTTCTCGAATCCACCAATTGCCTATTTCTGTGTGAATCAACAAGCCAATATCAACTATGCGGCTATCGATCCGGATGGCGATTCAGTGGCTTATGAAATGATTCCTCCCCGCCATGGTACAGGTTGTGCCACTTTAACCGAGAATCCAATTTTTGCCGCGGGTTATTCCATTACAAATCCTTTCCCTACAGGAACACCGTCTTCGTTTACCTTGAATCCGGCAACAGGAGCTATTTCATTCATACCGACGGCCATTGGGAAATGGGTATTTACGGTTAAAGTAAAGGAATATCGTAATGGTGTTTATATCGGGTATATTATTCGTGATATTCAAATTTATGTGGACAATTGTAATATCCCTTCACCTACCTTGACCTTAAATAATCCATCGATTGTAAATGGTACATTGATTAATGGTACCATACAAGGTTGTGCCGGCGATACTTTGAGTTTCTGCTTTACGTTATTGTCTACTTATCCATTGTCGGTATTGGTGCCTTCCGATAATCATACGGTATCAATACCGGGTTCAACGGTGGTTTACACCAATACCCTAACCGATTCAGTATATGGTTGTGTAAATTACCCTACCGCTATTGCCGATACCGGCTTACATGTATTGACGGTTTCTGTAAAAGATTCAAGTTGTCAACCTCCAGGGTTTATTATCACCAACACTTTCTCTATTCCAATATACATCAATCCGGTAACAAAGGCCTGGGGGGATACGTCGATTTGTTTAGGTGGTTCTGCGCCATTGGGTGTTAGCGGTGGGGGTTCTTTCCATTGGGTAACCTTGCCGGGTGGTAGCGATTCAACCAGCTTGTCGTGTACCTATTGCCCTAATCCGGTGGCTTCACCAACCGTTACCACCACTTATGTTGTTACCAGCTCCCAAACGTCGTTCTGTAATCAGAATTCCGATACGGTCACGGTTACTGTAGCAACTGGGCCTCAGTTAAATATAACACCGGCTACTACCACTTGTGTCAATGCAACCTTGCAGTTACAAGTCACACCGAATCCGGCGAATCAGGCCTATAATTACTCATGGGCACCGGCGGGTAATTTATCGAACCCGAATATTGCCAATCCAACCGTTAGCGGATTAACCGGCAATACTACATTTACCGTGACGGTGGTGCCGCAAGGTGTATTAGCTTGTGCTTCCGTGGCAACGGTTAATGTAAGTGTTCTTCCCGGTTTTGATATTGCCAATAACGATACGGCTATTTGTATTGGAAGCAATGTGCAAATCAATCCAATTGGTGGTTCTCCTCTATACACGTATACATGGACACCTCCTACCTTCGTAAGTAATCCGGCCATTATTAATCCGATAATTACGCCTACTCCTCAAGGTGTTTATCCTTATACCATCACGGCTTCTTATCCCGGTTGTCCGGATAGTAGTGTGAGTTTGACTATTACTGTCGATCCAAACCCAATTGTAGATGCCGGTCCGGATGGTGAAATTTGTGCCGGACAAACATTCCAATTATTAGGAAGCGTATTGCCTGCCGGAACGAATTACACCTATCAATGGAGTCCTGTTTCAGATTTAAATAATGGTACTATTTTAGATCCAATATTTGATGGGGTAGTTGGAACACAATTTACCTTAACCGCTACATCGCCCAATGGTTGTGTTGGAACTGATATCGCCACTGTTTTAATCAACTCGAGCGATTTCTTAACCATCGAAAAAGACCAAGCGATTTGTCCTACCGATACCGTGACTTTAATTGCTATGGGTGGAAACACATGGACATGGTCGCCGGGTATGTATGTTTCAGATAGTAACGCCGCTGTGGTTAAAGCTTGGCCTTTAACAAGCACTACCTTCTGGGTTTATGCCACCGATATTAAAGGTTGTAAAGACACGTCGAAAGTAAATGTTACTGTTAATCCTGGAGCTGTTCTGGATGCCGGTGACGACCATGTGATTTACCCGGGTGAAACCGCGCAATTGTATGCTCAAGGAAACTGTAGTTTCTTTACATGGTTCCCGCCAAACGGTTTGTCGGATACCAAAATCAAAAATCCTATTGCTAGTCCTTCGGTTACTACACGTTATTTTGTAACAGCACAAACTGAAGCAGGTTGTTCATCAACCGATTCAGTAGATGTCATTGTAAGTCCTGAAACCATTTTAGAATTACCGAACGCCTTTAGTCCAGGAACAGGAACTAGCATCAACGATGCCTTAACCATCATTGTTCGTGGTAATGCCAAGTTGAATACCTTCCGTATCTTCAATCGTTGGGGAGAAGAAGTGTTCTCAACCACCGATATTGCGAAAGGTTGGGATGGTCGTTACAAAGGCGTAGCACAACCTATGGGTGTGTATGTGTATGTAATTGATGCGGTGAGCAGTAGCGGGAAACGTTTCTACAAACAAGGAAATGTTACCTTGATTCGCTAAAAGATTTAAACTTTAATCCATTTAAAACGGCTTCCAATTGGAAGCCGTTTTTTTATTCACAGCCTATGGATGTACTTTGTAATTTGAAAAATGAAAGTTACCTTTGAATCCGATTAAATTAAATTGATATGGCAGAGCAATTAGTTCCCACTTCCAAACAAAAAAGCACATTCATGTTGCATGTGGTTGTATTTATTTTAGCCAATGCCGGTCTTTGGGCCTATTGGTGGTTTGTACAAGGCGCCAATCATCAGTGGGTTTACCCTTGGGGAAGTTGGATTACCGCAGCATGGGCATTGTCTTTAATTGGGCATTGGGCAGCAGTTTACACCTCGTTGAAAGACCCGGGTAACGATGAATATCTTCGTCAGAAGAATAACTAAACTTCAATTTCTTTCAAATAAAACGTCCCAAAATCGATGTAGGTTTTGGGATTTTTTTTTAACTTTAGTCCATGAAAAATATTTCAGCTGTTTTATACACCACCACATTAGTATTGGCCTTGTTTGGTGTTGTTATTTTCGCTTCGTGTAACAAAGGCGATGTTAAATACAACGATACCACCTTGGTTCGCCCTTGCGACAAAGTAATTTGTTTAAATGGCGGTTCTTGTGTTGATGGTTATTGTTACTGTCCGGTAGGGTATGAAGGCCTTAAATGTGAAACACGTTGGAATGAAAAGTTTGTGGGTACATATAAAGTATCCGATGAATGTTATACCGGCCAAGATATATATTACACCGCCAGTATTCAAGCCAATAGCAATAATGCCACCCAAATGACCTTAACCAATGTTGGCGCTGTTTGTCCAAATTCGAATTTATTAGCGGTGGTTAAGGCAGAAAAAACGTCTTTTGAAATTCCTTTTCAGAAAGGTTGTGGCGATTTATACATTTACGGGAATGGTAATATCAATCCAAATCTTCAATTTATGAATGTGTATTTGTCTATCCGCGATTCTATCAACCACACTACTTCAACTTGTAGTTTGTTGATGACCCGTCAATAATCCGATTAAAATTAAAAGTAAAAAGGCCGTTTTAAACGGCCTTTTTTTATTGTTTGAACAGAACTTAATTTATGGCTTTCGCGAATAAACCAATTTCCCATTCAAGTAAGTTGCCACTACGTAAGTGTTGTAAATGGTGTTTAAATTGGCCGTATATAAGTTGACCGGTAATACCACGAAATCGGCCACTTTCCCTTTTTCTAAACTGCCTTTGTACTGTTCTTCGCGAGCGGCTTGGGCTGCCCACAAGGTCATACCCAATAAGGCTTGGTGTCGTGTTAAGGCTTCTTCTTTTTGAAAGCCTTCACTTGGCCATGCCGATTTATTTTGACGGAATACAGCGGCGCAGAATGTGGCTAGTGGATTAATTTCTTCTACCGGAAAATCGGTGCCTAAGGGGATGTAATTGTTTTCTTTTAGCAGACTTTGATAAGCATAAGCTTCGGGCATTCGTTGAGGTCCTAAACGTTCTTCGGCCCAATACATGTCGCTGGTGGCATGGGTAGGTTGAACAGAAGGAATGATGGAGAAATCGCCAAAATAATGGCGGTCCGATTGCTTCACCACTTGGGCATGTTCAATGCGCCATCGACGGTCGTTTTTGCCTTTCAATACTTGCGCATAAATTTCAAGTACATTCCGATTGGCTTTATCGCCAATGGCATGAGTACATAATTGGTAATCGGTTTTTATGACTTGATTAGCCCACGATAATATGCTGTCGCGGTTTAAAAGTTCTAATCCAAAATGCCCATGGCGGTCGTGATATTCTTCCAATAAAAAAGCACCACGAGAACCTAAGGCGCCATCGGCATAAAGTTTGAAACCAATGGCGTGGAAATATTCGGTGGCTTTTAATTTGGCCTGTAAATATTGATTCCGTGTGGCAGAATCGGAGGCGAATAGAATGCTGTTCCGTATTTGAAGCGCTTTGTTTTGGTAAGCTTTTTCCAATAATGAAAATACCTTGGCTTGAACACCGCAATCGGTAACTGAGCATAATCCGAAGGAAAAACAATCTTGCTCGGCACTTTTTAAATCGGCTAGAATTTCTTCTTCCGTTCGCATAGGAATGATTTTTTTAACCTGTTCCATCGCATTGTCAATTAATAGGCCGGTCAGTTTCCCATTTTGTTTAACGCACTCGCCCCCTTCAATTAGGGTGTTTTCATTAATGCCGGCAAGACTTAAGGCTTTTTGATTGCACAAGGCGGCATGTCCGTCGATGCGCACTAAATAAATAGGGCGATCGGGAAACAGTGAATCCAATTGGTTTTTGTTGGGAAAGGCTTTATTGGCCCAATCGTTTTGGTCCCAGCCTCGTCCTTCAATCCACAAACGATTATTTTTTTCACTGTAAGTTTTTATTCGTTCAATAATTTCATCGAAGGATTTTGTGCCGAATAATGCCAATTTATATTTGTCCATGGCATAGCCACTGAAGTGGCAATGCGCATCATTAAAGCCCGGATACACATACTGTCCTTTTAAATCGATGCTTTCTTTGGCCGAATAAGCCTGCAATAATGAGTCGCCCCCAATGGCTAAAATTTTACCATCCAGAACCACCATCACCTTCGCGGAGTCTTGTTGGCTGTTCATGGTGAAAAAATGGGCATTGTAGTATATAGTATCGGCATTGGGCTTGTTTTGACAAGCTTGCAAGCTGAAGGCCAATAGGGCTAAAATAAATCCGTTGATTTGTTTCATGATGATGAATTCGTGTCAAAAATACTTCTTGACTTCGATATGCTTACATTGCATTAGAAAGATGTATTTTTAATGCGCATGCGAATTCGGGTTTTTCTAATTATTGTATTTTATTTTTTGGGCGGAAGTTTTGCCATGGCCCAACAGAAAACCGTGGATGCACCTATTCCGAAAGACGAATTCAACCGCATTGAACGGGTTCGAAAATTGTTTAATCAATATCATATTTATCAGGGGGAACGTATTTTGAAGGGGTATATTAAAGAACATCCCACTAACCCCTATTACCGCGAAGCCTTGGTGCAATTGCAACAACAAGTATTGAATCGGATTAAAAAGGCGGCTGAAGTCCTCGACGATATGGAGCCGGAGAATAATAATGATTCGTGGGATGAATTAGGTTCTGCGGAGCAAAAATTAGCGCGTTGGAATGGTTTGGTACGCGATTCAAGTGCCTCGGAATCGGGGGGTAAAAATCGTTCTAAATCGGAAAGTAAATCGGGCAGTAGTTTGTCGGAAGAATGGGTTGAGGGCAGTGGGGATGAAGATTTGGAAGGAGAGAATTTATTTGTTGGTCCGAAAGAAAAAGCCCGTATGCGCAAACGGCAATTGAAATTATTGACGGACTTGTCGGAATTGCCGTTCGGGGCTTACAAATTAGATTTGATTCAGAATGCGCGTGTGGCAACCTTATTGGTAAGAGGGGCTGATACCTGTTCGCATTTGCTGCGGCATTATTTAGTAGATACGACAGCGGTAGATCCTGTCATGTCCGAACAGGATATCGATAAAATGAATGAGGCGGTTCAGGCTTTGTATTCGAATTTACCCGGCGATGCCTTGGTGAAACTCAAGGAATTAATCAACGATTATCCCGATGCCTATACCTTGTACATGCATCTTGGGCATGCCGAATATTTACTGGGTAACGATACGGGGGCTTTGAAGACATACGTAATGGCTTCGGCACTGCAGCCGGAGCGGCCTGATGCCTATGTGGAACGGTCAAAAATATTTTATGAAAAAGGGAATTATATCGATGCCGGGGCTGAAATGATATTAGCCTTGAATCGGTATCCGGAAGAAAACTATAAAACGTGGTTACGCCGAATTGCCGATCGTTCGGGGAAACCGATGTTGGATCCGTGGGTTCAGCGTGAAGTTTACCCTATGATGCCGGCTGATTTGTGGCAAGACCGTGTGGCCAAGCCGGAATCGCCTTGGTTTTATTATCAAGCGGCTAAGCAAGAGGTTGTTAAGTATTGCGATACCAATGGCGTACTTTTACCCAACGATAGCACGAAATTGCCTTATTTAGAAATGTATTGTTGGAAACGCATGCTCGATTCGGCCGATGAACATGCCTTCCCCTTTGCTCGATTAATGATGGAATTGGGCTATTTAGATTGTTATGTATTGGTGACTGAATTTCATCATGATTTGTTTCCGCAATACAAGGCCTTCATGCGCGAGCACGAAGAGAAAGTAAAGAAGTATTATCATTTACTGATTAATTGGGAAGACAAACGTTTCGAAAAATATCGGAAACGATTGGCCGTACTGAGTGGCGAAAAAAAGGAGAAAAAGAAGAAACGAAAAAAAGGACCTTAATTGGTTTCCGTTAATTTCATAAATAAGGTCATCGCCTTTTTTTTCTCGTCGTCTAAATGATAGTTGATATTTTTCTTGTAGTACGTTTCAATATCATAAGCAGGGTAGGGCGTATCGGCAATAATTCGATCGATGGCTTCAACACCCATGCCGGTTGTGCGATTGAATTCGGCTTTGAATTCATCGCTTAACGGAACAGCACTAATCCATGTAGCAAATACAAAAGGTAATTGGGTATATTCATGCCATGCCACCGATAAATCGTAACGATAAGGAAATTTGTTGTAGTTTTCTAAAGCACGATCACCAATAATGAGTCCGGCAGTTTTGCCTTTTATTTCACTAATATAATTTTCATTGGCTTCCATTAACATGGGGCGTGTTTGCCAATGTTCTCGTAATAATATTTTAGTGAGGGCTACACTCGTTTGCGATTGGTAATCGAGATAAATGGATTGAATTTCATCAATCGGTACTTCACTGTAAATGCAAACCGAGGCTACTTCGCCTAAGGCGCCAATGCAATAATCACTAATTACTTCCGCATCGGGAATACGTTGTATAGACGCTACAGGTAACAAAGCAATATCGATTTCCTTTTTTTGTAAGGCAGTAGCCAATCGGGCAGGATAATCGAGGGTTAGTTCGATTTGGTCAGAAAGCAGGCCTTGTTGGAATCCGTATATGAGAGGTTTTGTGTTCAGGTAACTTACGGCTCCTACGCGTATCTTTTTTTGCATAAAGTGACGCAAAGATAAGGGCAAAGGGGTTGTATTGTTTTACCTTTGCCGAATAATTTTCCACTATGAGTTTTTCTCTTACCGCAGTTTCTCCTATCGATGGTCGTTATCAAGCCCAATTGGCGGTGCTTTCAGACTATTTTTCTGAAATGGCATTAATTCGCTATCGTATTCATGTTGAAATTGAATATTTTATTGCTTTATCGGAAGCCGGTTTCTTTCCTTTGGCAGAAGTTAAAAAGAAAAATTTGCGTTTGTTGGTGAAGAATTTTTCAATGAAGGATGCACAAAAAGTAAAATCGATTGAAAAAATAACGAATCATGATGTAAAAGCGGTGGAGTATTTCATTAAAGAAGCCCTTGATACGTTAAAATTATCGAAACATAAAGAATGGGTTCATTTCGGATTAACCTCGCAAGATATTAATAATACCGCAGTGCCATTATTGTGGAAAGATTCCATTGAAAAAGTATATACGCCGTTGTTGCACGAATTGATGGCCTTATTACAATCGTTTGTAAAACAATGGAGTAGTATTCCGATGTTAGCTAGAACGCATGGACAGTCGGCATCGCCAACGCGTTTAGGAAAAGAAATGGCTGTTTTTGTGGAACGTCTTGAAAATCAATGGCAACAATTCGCGCCCATTCCATATGCGGCTAAATTTGGTGGTGCTACCGGTAATTTCAATGCGCATCATGTGGCATTTCCTAAAACCGATTGGAAGAAATTCGCGAATCAGTTTGTAAATAAACAATTGGGACTCAAGCGTATGCAAAACACCACGCAAATTGAACATTACGATTCATTGGCGGCTCAGTTCGATGCTTTGAAACGACTTAATACCATTTTGATTGATTTGTGTCGCGATATGTGGACGTATATTTCTATGGATTATTTCAAACAGCAAGTGGCTAAAAACGAAGTGGGTTCTTCGGCTATGCCGCATAAAGTAAATCCCATTGATTTTGAGAATGCGGAAGGGAATTTCGGTATTGCCAATGCCTTGTATGAACACCTCTCGGCTAAATTACCGGTGTCCCGTTTACAACGCGATTTGACCGATTCAACGGTCTTGCGCAATATTGGAGTGCCCATGGGACATACCATGCTTGGATTCAAATCGTTATTAAAAGGACTGAATAAAGTGATAGTGAATCAAACACGTATTGAATCTGATTTAGAACAAAATTGGGCTGTAGTGGCTGAGGCTATTCAAACTATTTTACGACGTGAAAATTATCCGAATCCATACGAAGCCTTAAAACAATTAACGCGTGGTGCACAAGGTATAAACCGTGAAACCATGTTGCAATTTATTAATGGCTTGAATGTGTCGGATGCGGTTAAGAAGGAATTGCGTCGCATTACGCCACAGAATTATACCGGCATCTAATAACCTTCATTATTGCTTTATCATACGAATAACACGGGCATTCGGGTTGTTCTGATAATGTATGGTTACGAAGTAAATTCCGGCAGACCATGATTGCACATTGATTAGTTCAAGTACGCTGTACACTTTACCGGATTTTATTTTTTCACCACGTGAATTGCTAATGGTGTATTGCCAGTAATCACCAAAGACATCTTGCACTAATATGCCAATTTCATTGGATGCAGGATTGGGGTATAATGAAATTGGATTCTCGAAATTTAAATCCAGTTCATTGCTTGTCCAAATACAACCGGCGTGGTCGCGCACGGTGGCAAGGTATTTACCACCACCTAAAATTTTAATAGTGGAGCTTGCATATTGAAGCGTATCTAAGGCTTGCTGGTTATAATACCACTGAATTGGGTAGGATGTTGGGGTAAGTATTAACTGCTTATAATTGTTACTTAACACCGGCATGGTTTCAATAAAGTTTGGCAACGAATCGTGTCGTTCGAAGGCTATTTTGCAAGCATTGGCATCTTCAATCGAAACAAAGTCGTACACGCCGGGTTCGCATATCCAAGTATTCGTTGAATCAATGAATGAAATAGTTCGACTGATATTTTTGTTGTTGTATGTCATAAGCCAAGGCGAACGACCTTGCAACGAAAACGTATATTGGTGGAGTTTGCTATCACAAAGGGCTTGCAGGGTATCTACTTGAATATTCACCGGTACATCGCGTATTACGAATTGTGTATCGATGGGTAAAATACACTGGGCTGAATCGCGTAAATAAGCAATGCGATAAGTTCCTCGTGGCCAACGGTTTTGATATTGATTGTTGTTCAAATAAAGGGTGTCGGCCAAATTATTTCGAGTAAAGTACATGGCGGTTTGTAATGCGCCATTAAAATGAATCGCTATGTCCGATGAATCCTTTTGACAATTGTAAGTATGGGTTAAGCCATGCCATTGTAATGGAATATAATCGGCATTGTAGGTTTGATTAATTGCTTGCAGACAGTTCGTTGAGTCGCGAATATGTTGAACAAAATATGTCCCATTGGGCATGAGAATGGTTTGTAATCCGTTTTGTAATAAAACCGAATCGGGGGTGCCATTATATACCCACGTTAAATAAGCGGGCAAGAGTCCATTTTGGAAATTTACACCAATAGCGGCTTTCCCAGAATCGCATAAAATACTCGGCGTATTCACTTGAACTTGCAGTGCCGGAAAATTCACTAATAAGGTATCGTTGCTGTTGGTATTACAATAGGCATCGGCGATAGTTTCAATAACATAAGTTCCTGTAGCTAATGATAATGCCGTATTTGCTTGCTGACTACTCTTCGTGTAAAGAATGCCATTATTTAAATTACGATAGCTGATAATCCATGGTGCGTTTCCTTGTAACTGAATGGGGTATTTAACTTGATTGGAATCGCAATTGAATGTTTTTGGTAAAATTTGATAATTCAGTACTTGTACATTGTGTTGAATGTATTGATTGATATTCGTTTTACAACCTGTAGCATCGCTTACTTCTTGCATGGTATATTGGCCTTGATTAAGCCAAAATTTCGGGGCGAATAAATTGCTATTTATCCATTGTGTACTATTGGTGTTCAACTGATTTAAAGTGAATGTGAAAGGTGCATTTCCTTGTAGGGTATACTCAATACGCATTTTGTTAGAGTCGCAATCATATACGGGTAACGCCGAACTCACACTGATGGCTTGAAACGATACATTGTACGATAAGTTGATGTTTTTACTACATCCCGTAGCATCGCTAATTTGTTGAATTACCCATTGGCCATTCGGCAAATACAAATCAATTAAATTGGAATTGTATGTCTTCGTAAAAGAGAAACCCCCTACTAATTCATAGTGAATATCGAAAGGGGCATTACCTTGAACTGCGAATTGAACGTGATATAGATTCGAATCGCAATCGTATTGCTGTTGAATCAAATTCCAACTAAGCGCTTGATCGTTGAAATTGTACGATTGATTGATATTGGTACTACAACCGGTTGCATCGGTGAGTGAGGCAAATTGATACAAGCCGTTATCATAGTATCGCGTATTGTTTGCTTGTACGAAAGTGTCTTGGAACCATAGGCCATTTTTACTATAATTCATCACCCAAGGGGCATTCCCTTGTAAATTGAATTGAATACGACGTTTATTGGAATCGCAATCGTAAATGGGCGTTGTGTTGGAAATGGCAATTGGATTGTAATTCACTGCTAATGGCAAATTGATGGTTTGTGTACACCCGGTTTGATCTTGGATGTCGATGAACTGATATTGTCCATTGGGGAGTGACCAATTCGCTGAATACGTATTGAACACCTGCGATTGAATTGGACCATTGTTGAGGGTATAATGAATTGATATAGGAAGATTCCCCGTAAAGTTCCATTGGGTTTGATACAGATTCGTATTGCAATCGTATTGCTGTTGGTTTAAATTCCAACTTAAAACTTGATCGTTGAAATTGTACGATTGATTGATATTGGCACTACACCCCGTTGCATCGGTGAGTGAGGTGAATTGATACAAGCCATTATCATAGTATCGGGTATTATTCGCTTGAAGGAAAGTGTCTTGAAACCATAGACCATTTTTACTATAATTCATCACCCAAGGGGCATTCCCTTGTACATTAAATTGAATGCGGCGTTTATTGGAATCGCAATAGTAAATGGGAGAACTTGTTACTAAGCCTATAGGTTGACTATTAAACGAATAATTTGTTTGAATGGAATCGACACATTGCGTGATGTCTTGAATATATGAAAAATAATATAATCCATTTTCCAAAAACAAGGATATGGAATTACCAGTCCATGTGACTTGCTTGGCTTGGTTATTTTCAGTGTAAAATAAGGTGTAAGGTGGATTGCCCACAGTTTGGATATCGAGTTGTGTTTTATTGGAGTCGCAGGAATAAGCCGGATTGGATAGTGTACTTTGTAAGGGGCTTGCATTCAAATTGAAATATTGATTCAAGCTTAGTACACAATTGTTAAAATCGCTGATTTGTGAAAATAAATATTGTCCATTTTCAAATATAAAAGTGTGGTTACTGTCGCTTATTAAATCGTTTAATAAGGTACCGCTTTTATAATATTGAATGGTCCATGGACTGCGTCCTTGGGTTTGTATATTCAATAGGTGTTTATTCGAGTCGCACCAATAAACGGGCGAATTAAATGAGATGTCCAATGAATCGTTGGCTATATTAAAAGGTATAGGGATAGTCCAATTGCAATTATTACTGTCTGAAATTGCTGTAATTTGATAGTTCCCGTTTTTCTTGTAAAATTGAATATTATTATTAAAATAAGTACTGACTTGTAGTGTGTTACTGTTCGTATCTAAACAAGTAACAAGATAAGGTGGTGTGCCGGTGATGGGTAATTGAATCAAGGTGGAGTCGGATTGGCACACATATTGTTGGGTGATATTTCCGGGACTTAGGTGAGTTACTTTGTTATAAGTAAACGGTTTGGTTTTGAAACCCGTTACTTGGTTGCTATCCATTAGGTTCTTCAATTCAAATTCGCCTTCATCGTATAGTGTAATTGAAAAAGTATCGTTCAAACTATAAACACTTTGGTAGGGCGTATTGTTTCGATACAATATACCTTCGAATGGCGCCGTACCAATAAATCGAAGTCGTAAAATCAAAGAATCGGAGGTGCACGTATTCAGGGATTCCATGTATGCTTTAGGCATTTTCTTAATTTTGGTAAAGAAGGTGTCTATTACTTCGCAGGGAAAACGGTGCTGGGTAAAATTATAAAAATAATCGGTGTTCCCGGGTGGCGTAGGCGTATTGAAATAGTTTTCGGTGGTGTGGTTGCTGTTTTCATCGGCCATGTTCGTTACATTATCGTTGGCCCCATACGAAAAGAGAAATTGTGTTTTTTGTGCTCGAATGGTTTGTCGAACACTATCAATGGGATGACTGCTAAACATGCCATCGTATTGCATTTGATTGAAATTGGACGAATAGGTTTGGTCGTTGAAACTGATGCTGTATCCGGAAGCCAATAAAGCGCCTTCCGGTTCCGTTTGAAGCGCTGAAAACATAACACCCCATGCTCCGGAAGATAAGCCAAGCACTACTACTTTATCGTATTTCGTTTGAAGGTATTTGGTAAGGGCAATAATTTGGATATAGCAATTGGCAGCCCAATTCTTGTTGGCTAAATTTGTTTTTGATGTTTGGGCTAAATAATTCAGTTTTTTAAATTCGCCAATGGGGGTTGTGGTCCAAAAGGAAGCAAAATCTTCATTGGGGCGTACATAGGTGTATACATCGCCATAGGGCAAACAATTTTGGGCAATGGCGCAGGTGTTATTGTGGTAATTCCCCGGATTATAAATGGCTATAGCCGTGGCTTGATTAATGCCTGAACCGGGTATAATGACAAAGGCCGTTTTTGGATTCGTTAGGTTCGATGTGTTTTTATAACAGAAGGCATAGCCGGTGTCGTTATTTAGTTTAAATCTCAGTTGTTGTGCTCGGTAGTAATTGGAATCGTTAACCCAAGGGATATAGTAAGGGAAGTCTACTTCAGGTTTTGGGCTTAGTGTATCGGGGAAAGAAATAGCCGAATAACAATGATTGACTTGTGTGGTATAGAAGGGGAAATAGGTATTTAATAATCGATCTTCATCTTGTTGTGTTTTGATTTCATCGAAGAGTTGGTAGCTTGTATCGCTGCCAATATAGTATCCGTTCAGTCCATCGGTATATTGTGCCGGATTGATTTGCGCGTTTCCGAAAAAATGTAAAATGAGAAAACAAATAAAAAGGGCAAGCTGTTTCATCGTCAAGGCTTTTCATCGAGAGAACGAATCACTTTCGCCGGAACACCGGCAATGATAACATTACTTGGAAACGATTTGGTTACTACACTATTGGCCCCTACGGTAACATTATCGCCTAAGGTAATGCCGGGTAATATAGTGACATTCCCGCCTAACCAACAATTTTTGCCAATTACAACGGAAGCCACCTTATATTGGTTTCTATCGATTGGATCGTGGTTGGCGGTTTGAATATTCACATTCCAAGCCCATAAGGTGCCATCGCCAATATGCAAGGTGGAACCTGCTGCGATACCAAAATAACAACCACCACTCACGGCAAAACTGCGTTTGATGGTTTCATTGTTCTTGTTAAAATGAATATTCGTTGAACCGGCTACTAAACTGGTATAATGAACCGAGTAAGGTACATCGCCATTCACACCCCGAATTTTTTGAAATAACCAATTGGTATAAAACAAGGATGCGGGTATTTCGGTAAAATAGGCCGACCCGCTTAGTTTATAAATGGCTTTAATGGTTTTGTGCAATAACCGTATCATGATAAAAAACGATAAAGTTTATGACCAATATACGGTATTTTATTGAATGTGGCTTCTAAGGCTCGCAGGTCGATAATTTTCATTTTAAGAAGCACTATAATTAATGGCGGAACAGTAATAATTCCGCCCACAATAAATCGGTAAATAATATCGAATTGAGTTTGATTCAACAGCCATTTGGTGCCGGCAGCCCATACCAATGATAAGCCTAATATGAGGGCTAATTTGGGTAAATCGATAAATTCGGTATAAGCCACCTTCAGTTGCTGAATAGTGAAATGTAACTGTAAGCCGGCTAATACATATACACTAATGATTGTGGCCATGGCACAGCCTATAATTCCCCAAATGCCCGATAACCATAAGTTTAAGGAGATATTCAAAACAATAAATACTACAAAGCTGATTAATACATAACTCGATTTCTTCATTAAGATTAATACATCGGTATAATTTTGAAGTCGAATTAATAAGGCTAAGGTGAATACAATAAACACCGAAGCACTTTCAATGTATTTTTCCGATAGATATAATAAAATAAAATCGTGGCTGTAAAACACAAAGAATAACGCGATAGGGAAAATAATAACCGCCGTGGCTGTGATGATTTTCTTCTTTGCTTCGGCTACTTTTATAAATTCACGGTCTTGAATATGACGCATCATATCGCTCATGAATATCATGGAAATGGTACCATACAAGGCACCAATAACCGGTATTTCAACACTACCATTGCGGTAAATAGCATATTGACTTTCATTTAATTTGGTACTAATTACGAAGCCGGAAATATAGGTGTACGAAGCACCCAATAATTCAACCAAGTATAATGGCAAGCCAATTTGAAAAATCTCGCGCAAAATAGGCCATTGAAATTGCCCATTCAAATGCCCTCGTTTTTTTAATAGGAAGGCTTGTATGCTACTGCTAATAATGGGTTCGGCGGCATACACCACCAATAAACTTTCTATGCTGTGTAAATATTGAATGCAATAAAAGCCCAAGGCTAATTTGATGAAATTCGCAGCAATGGACAAGATCATAACGGCTCGCGTTTTTTCAATCTTAATCAAGGCTTGGTTCATCACTAAATTCATTCGACTGCCTAAAATGCTAAAGGCATAAATGCGCATAAGTGGACCAATAGCCGGATTGTTAAACCAATGCGGGGCAATATAGGAAAAACCAAAGGCTAATAAAAAACCCACGATGCCGGCAACACCCGTAAATTTCAACACCGTTTTTAAACTGTCTTCAAACCGATAATGTTTATTGGCATAAATCATCATGGCCATTTGCAAAATGGCTAAAGCACAAAGTGTGTTGATGAGTTCGGAAATAAATAATACTTGTCCGTAAGTGCCATATACGGCTTGCGGTAACGAGCGAACTAAATAGGGCGTGAATAGAAATACAACAATGATGTTCACGGCCTGCGAAACGACCAATAATAAAATATGAGTTGCCTTGTTGGCCACGGTATGGGTTTATTGGTACATGCGCTCAATGATGTCTACCACTTTTAAACCTTCTAAGGCATTGGTGGTAATGGTGGCGCGGTTCTTCAATACATCCACTACGTTCTCAATTATATAATGATGATTGGCCGCAGAGCCTTTATAAGCCCCGTAATCGTTGCCCGGATTGGTAGGGGGCAATTCAGGCATAGTATAATCCTTAATGTGACAGACTTCCACTTTATCCATATACTGACCACCAATTTTTACGCTGCCATGTTCGGCAATAATGGTCATGGAACTTTCTAAATTCTTGTCCCAAATGCTGGTAGAGAAATTTAAACAACCTAAACCACCATTTACAAATTCAAAATTGATAGTACCACTGTCTTCTTTAAACTCGGTTAAATGGGCATGATTGAAATTGGCAAAACGCGATTGAATATTTTGTATATCGCCGAATAACCAATACATTAAATCGATGAAATGCGAAAACTGCGTGAATAAGGTGCCACCGTCTAAGTCTTTCTTACCATGCCAACTGTCGGCTTTGTAATACCGTTCATCACGGTTCCAATAGCAATTCAATTGCATCATGTAAATTTTACCTAAGCGGCCGCTGTCAATCACTTCTTTGATCCAAGCACTAGGTGGACTATACCGATTTTGCATCACCGCAAACACTTGCTTATGCACGTGCAAGGCTTTGTAAATAACCTTTTCAGCATCTTGACGATTCAAAGCCATGGGCTTTTCAATCACCACGTGTTTCTTGGCATCGAGGGCTAATAAAGCATGTTCGGCATGGAACCCATTCGGACTGGCAATATTGATAACATCAATTTGGTCAACAAGGGGGCTTTCCAATAACGCTTCTATGGAAGAAAAGAAAGGAACATTAAAGTCGTCGATACCTAAACTGCTTGGGTCTTTGATATCCACCATGGCCACTAATTCCGATTCACTATTACGGCGAATCATTTCCGCATGGCGCTTTCCAATATGGCCACATCCTATTACGGCAAATTTAATTTTCTGACTCATTGATTATGCAATTCGGGTTACTGAGTTTTCCTTTAATTGATATTGCTGTCCACTTTCTGGGCAAGTGGCTAATCCGTCGGCATTGAATTCCAAGCGATGTCCATATTCACTCATCCAACCAATTTGCTTGGCCGGATTTCCCACCACCAAGGCATAGGCCGGAACGGTTTTCGTTACAACTGCACCGGCACCAATAAAGGCATAAGCGCCAATATCGTGACCGCAAACTATGGTGGCATTCGCCCCAATGCTCGCGCCTTTACCTACATGGGTTTTGTCGTATTGTCCACGGCGATTCACACCACTGCGTGGGTTCGTAACATTCGTAAACACACATGATGGGCCTAAAAACACATCATCGTCGCAGGTTACGCCGGTATAAACCGATACATTGTTTTGTATTTTAACATTATTCCCCAAAATAACTTCGGGAGAAATCACCACGTTTTGACCAATATTACATTGTGTTCCCATTGTGCAGCCCGACATAATATGACTGAAGTGCCATATTTTAGACCCTGCACCTATTTCGCAAGGCAAATCAATAACCGCAGTGGGGTGGACGTAATATTGTTCTTCCATAACGTTCGAATTCGGCAAATGTAACAATTTGTAAATATAGCCTAAACCTTGAATTAAGGCAAATTCAGCAAGTATTCGCCATATCCGCTCTTTTGAAGAGGACGCGCTATGGCTTCTAACTGTTTTCGGTCTATAAAGCCCATTCGATAGGCCACTTCTTCAATACAACCAATTTTAATGCCTTGGCGTTTTTCAATCACCCGCACAAATTCGGTGGCATCGTGTAAACTATCGAAGGTGCCGGTGTCTAACCAGGCCGTGGTACGGTCTAAAACAGCCACTTTCAAACGGCCTTCCGATAAATAAACCCGATTCACATCGGTAATTTCGTATTCGCCACGGGCCGATGGTTTCAACTGCTTGGCTATACGCACCACGTCGTTATCGTAAAAATATAAACCCGGTACGGCATAATTCGATTTTGGCTTAGTTGGCTTTTCTTCAATCGAAATAGCCTTTTGTTCCGAATCGAATTCCACCACACCATAACGTTCCGGATCCGAAACCGGATAAGCAAATACATAACCACCTTCAATGTTTCGAAGAGTTTGTAATTGTCTACCCAAGCCGGTGCCATAAAAAATATTATCACCCAAGACCAAGGCTACTTTGTCGTTTCCAATAAACGATTCGCCAATTACAAAGGCTTGCGCTAAACCATTGGGCACTTCTTGAACGGCATACGAAATCGAACAACCCATTTCAGCCCCATCACCCAATAAACGCTTGAATTGGGCATTGTCTTCGGGCGTAGTAATAATTAAAATTTCTTTGATACCCGCCATCATCAATACCGACAAGGGATAATAAATCATCGGCTTGTCGTAAATCGGCATCAACTGTTTCGAAATCGCTTTCGTAATGGGGTATAAGCGGGTGCCGGATCCGCCGGCTAAAATAATTCCTTTCATAGTATCCTTTTTACGAAGAATATTGTTGTTGATAATAATCCATATAAGCACCGCTGGTTACTTCTTTCAACCAATCGGTATTGGCTAAATACCAATCGATGGTGGCCGATAAACCTTCTTCAAAGGTCACCGATGGCACCCAACCAATGGCTTCTTTTATTTTGGTGGCATCAATGGCATAACGTAAATCGTGTCCCGCGCGGTCTTTCACAAACGTAATGAGTTGCTCGCTTTCACCTTCGGTACGCCCTAATTTTTGGTCGCACAATTGGCATAGCAAACGAATCAAATCGATATTCTTCCATTCGTTATGTCCGCCAATATTATACGTTTCGCCAATTGTTCCTTGGTGCATCAAGGCATCAATGGCCGTGGCATGATCGAGTACATACAACCAATCGCGCACATTCTCGCCTTGGCCATAAACAGGTACCGGCTTCTTATTCAAAATATTATTGATAGCCAAAGGAATCAATTTCTCCGGAAAATGGTTCGGTCCATAATTGTTCGAACAATTGCTGATGATGACCGGCAAATGATAGGTGTGGTAAAAGGCCATTACCAAATGGTCGCTACCGGCTTTGCTGGCTGAGTATGGACTCCGAGGATCGTAAGGGGTATCTTCATAAAAAAAGCCTTCATTCCCTAAACTGCCATAAACTTCATCGGTCGATACGTGGTAAAATAAGTTATCGGTATAAGGGGCAACCCAATGGCGTTTGGCCATATTTAATAAATTGGCCGTGCCTAACACATTGGTTTTTACAAAAGCCAATGGGTCGGTAATGGAGCGGTCCACATGCGATTCAGCGGCTAAATGCACCACCGTTTCGATGTTGTATTCTTGAAAGGCTTTTTCAACGTCTAATTCGTTCGTGATATCGCCTTTTACAAACACATAATTCGGTAAGTGGGCAATATCCTTCAAATTGGCCAAATTACCGGCATAGGTTAAGGCATCGAAATTGATAATGCGGTAATGCGGGTATTGGGTTACTAAACGACGTACCACATGCGAACCAATAAAGCCCGCACCGCCCGTTACCAATATATTTTTAGGTTGAAGCATGGTGGCGAAGTTAATTCATTAGCCCTGAATGGCAGAACGCGTCGATTTTTTTTCGAAAAAGAAAACCAAAAGCACAAAAATGGCCGTTGACCAATACGAAGCAATGCTGGCCGCCGCCGCTCCCTTAATGCCAAATTCGGGTATCCACAATAAATCGAAAAGGAAACCCGTTACAAAACCAATAATGGCCGAAATGAAATTGATATAAACCCGCCCGGTGCCACTAAAGTAAGCACTCACAATCATGATGACCCCAAAGGGCGCAATCCCCAGCAATAAAATCGAGATAATATGAGGAACATTGGCATAGGCTTCGCCAAACAACAGGGGCACGAACAATTTGGCCAAACCCGCGCCCGCAAAGCCTCCAAGCAACACATACAAAACCAATAGACCCGTCCAACGCTTGGTTTCCTTATACAAATTCTCAATGTCTTTGCGGTTCGAAATATCGCGAAACAGAATGCTTTGCAAGGCTTGTGGGAACAACCATAATAATTGACTCAAGGAAACCGATAAGGTATAAATCCCCAAGTTATATGAAGCACATTCGTAATAGCGCAAAATCCATACATCCATTTTATAGTTTAAAAACTGAATGAGATTCGTGGCAAAGGCCAAGGCGGAATATTGCCATAAGGCCGAAAAGCCAATACCGGTAATGCTTTTTTTGGACTCAGGGCGAAACAATCGACGTAGCCAAACATATTGTCCCAAGGAAATTCCCGTATAAACCCACAATAAAATGGGTAAAGCCATTTCGCTCGAAGCCGGTAATAGCCAATACATCAAACTACTGCCCACTAAATAGCCTACCGTGCCAAACAATTGAATCCAGGCCGTTTTCCTGAATTGATTTTGGGCTTGCAACAAGGCACTTTGGCATTGCACCGCCAATAAACCAACACTGTGCAAGGGAATTAAGAGTAGGGTACTGCTTTGTAACAGGCTATCGGGCAATAACCAACGGTTCTGCGAAAATGAATACGTCAAGGTGAAAAGCAATAAACCTATACCGGCTAGCCATAAAACCCGTTTTGACACTTGCTCCCCGTCGTAAACGCTCATTTTGCCCGAGGCAATGAAATAAATCAAGGCCCCCGGTAGCCCCACACTCAATAACAAGGTGCTAAATTGCGTAAACTGCAGGTACAAGGCCCATTCTCCTTGTAACTCCGGACCCAATAAGCGCGCCAATAACAGCGTATTCAAAAAGCCGGCCCCCACACTCATCAGTTGGGTGCCATACAAGGAAACAATGTTTTTTTGAATACTCAAACGCGAAATAATCAGGGTATGAAAAAAATAATAAAGGCTCCACGTTTGAAGCGATTATATTTGCACCCTGCAAAATAAACAATTTCATGAATAAAGGTCCTATCTCGCAATTTATTGAACATCATTATCGTCACTTCAACGCAGCCGCTTTAATGGACGCCGCCAAAGGATACGAAACGCATTTATTGGAAGGCGGTAAAATGATGATTACCCTCGCAGGGGCTATGAGTACTGCCGAATTGGGCATCTCCTTGGCCGAAATGATTCGTCAAGATAAAGTGCAAATCATTTCTTGCACCGGGGCGAATTTAGAAGAAGACATCATGAACTTGGTTGCGCATTCCCACTACAAACGCGTTCCCAATTACCGCGATTTAAGTCCACAAGACGAATGGGATTTACTCGAAAACCATTACAACCGCGTTACTGATACTTGCATTCCCGAAGAAGAAGCGTTCCGCCGTTTGCAAAAGCATATTCATCAAATTTGGAAAGATGCCGACGATAAAGGTGAGCGCTATTTCCCGCACGAATTCATGTATAAAATGTTGTTGAGCGGCGTATTGGAACAATACTACGAAATTGATCCTAAAAACAGCTGGATGTTGGCCGCCGCACAAAAGAACATTCCAATTGTTGTGCCGGGTTGGGAAGACAGTACCATGGGGAATATCTTCGCGTCGTATGTAATTAAAAACGAAATGAAAGCCACCACCATGAAAAGCGGTATCGAATACATGGTATGGTTGGCCGATTGGTATCGCCAAAACAGCGAAGGCAAAGGCGTAGGATTCTTCCAAATTGGTGGCGGTATTGCCGGCGATTTCCCCATTTGCGTAGTGCCTATGATGTACCAAGATTTAGAATGGCACGATGTTCCGTTCTGGTCGTACTTCTGTCAAATTTCCGATTCAACTACCTCTTATGGTTCTTACTCCGGTGCCGTACCCAACGAAAAAATTACCTGGGGTAAACTCGATGTGAACACACCTAAATTCATTGTAGAAAGCGATGCTACCATAGTGGCCCCATTAATTTTTGCATGGATTTTAGGACAGTAAAAAAAAATTAGAACTTTGGTTGGAAAATTCAAAAATCGGTATATATTTGCACTCCAATTAGTTCTTAACAAAACGGGTTGAAAAGCCCAAAACACGCGGAAGTAGCTCATTTGGTAGAGCACAACCTTGCCAAGGTTGGGGTGGCCGGTTCGAGCCCGGTCTTCCGCTCCAAAAAATCCATTCTTCTACCGAATGGATTTTTTTTATCGAATGTTTCCGAACAAACGATGAAGCACCCTGGTGGTGGAATTGGTAGACACGCAGGACTTAAAATCCTGTGGGCAGCGATGTCCGTACGGGTTCAAGTCCCGTCTGGGGTACAAAAACTCCTTGTAGCAATACAAGGAGTTTTTTTTATGCCTTTTTTTGAAGCGCATCAGCATCGCTTATCTCAACGAATATCCGGCTTTACGCTGCAATGGTGCGTCCTTCGGAACGCCCCATTTACGCTGCAATCCGGGCTAGCCCGCCCGAGGCGGGGTCATCGGCATCGCTTTAATCAACAGCGTTAACAGCCTACACCTTTTATTGTCAGCGTTCCAATCTTTTACTTTTATAACAAAAAAAAATACCGCAATAAAATCGCGGTATTTTTTATTAGCTTGAAATCGTTGAACTTAAGGACGAATCACCCAAGTGCTGATATAATTTCGTTGCCCTTTTACTTGAATAAAATACGTGCCCGGAGCTAAACCATCTACCTGTAAATCCGCTTGCTGTTGCTTCAACCGGGTATGCCGAGTTTGAATTAATTTCCCTTCAAGCGAATAAAACAACAATTGAATTGGTCCATCGTTTTCTTGCAATTGTAAATGCAATTCACCTCTGCTCGGATTCGGATAAATACGCATCGGTGCATACCCGTTGTTTTCTACCGAAGGAAGGCCCAATGGAATACTGTTGATGACAATATGATCGAACTCGGCATCGTTGATGGTGCTATCCAAGTGACTCGTATGCGCTAAGCCCACATACACCGTGTCGGCCATATTAATAATAGCACTTTGCAATAAATCCCATTGTTGTCCATCCAAGGAAAAATAACTGTTCACAATATTCCCCGAACGTTCCAATTTAACCCAGCCCGGCGTGGTGCCTGCCGTGTCTTTGTTCGAGGTCCAATCGTTGGTTTGCTCACGCCATTGCATGGCAAACCCATTACCGGGCGTCATGGCGCACATCGCATGTTTCGAATCGGGCGTTAAAGTTTCCCGTATCATCACACCCGCCTTGGCCCACGGATAACTATTGCCCATGCGTCGCACACGGGCCGAAATGGTAACATCGTTGGCTAACTTCTTATATAAAAAATGAAACTCATCTTGTTTGTCCCAAATATCTTCACCGGCTCCATACACCGTATACCGTTGTTCTTGCGCATTATAGCAAACATCGCCCACGGCCCCTACGGCGCCAATATCCTGATGCCCGTCAAAATCGGTAGTCAAGGCATCGCTTGGGGTTTGTAACCAAGTACGTGCGCTCCAAACACTGGTATCGGTGGCGCAATGTGTGCGAACCCGTATTTCGTAGCGACTGCATCCTTTGGCCGAATCAATTACATAACTGTTCGACGACGACGAGGCTTCATGCCAAGCGTATTCGCCTTCAATACGGTATTGAATACCATAACCAAGCGCACTTAAATTTGGCCACGATAAAATAATTTGTTGGTTGTTGTACACCGCTTGTGGTTGAGCGGGAATAGCACAAGTATTGGTATTCATTAACCCCGTTTCCCAAACACCACGCCCATAATACGATACATATAATTTTGCATCGGCGCCCCCATCGTTGAACATCATCATATTTTTTATACCGGCAATGGTGGGTAAGTTGCCGGTATAAAGGGTCCAAGCACTCATGGTATCGTTCCTATAATAAATATCAGCCGCATTCATTACATACAAATGATGCAAGCCGCTGTAATCGTCGCCCAAAATGCGTTGAAACTGCAGGTTAGGAGGAAGCCCGGTTGAGTAGTCGGCGAAATTCCCATTGGGGGTGGTTAATCGATAAACTTTTGCCCCCATAATAAAATACACCCGATTGGTATCCACCGACGAAATATAAAGGTCTTTCGCTATACCCGAAACCGGTAATCCTTTTTGGGTAAACGTGGGAATAGAGTCTAAGGCATTGTGGGAAATAAACATCGCATTACTGCGGATATAGGCTACTATATTCGGATAGGTTTTACACCCGGCTAACGCTTGAATGCTTGCATTGCTAAACGTGTGTATGGTTTCCCAAACCGGATTCGCTGTTTGCAAATTTTTAGTTCGCCATAATTGTGTACCCGAAGCAAAGGCAATTTGTGGATTGTTCGCTACAAAGGCATGCTTCAATTGCGAACCTAAAATAGCGGCCGGTAAATTGTAAGCTTGGTTGCCACCCGAAGGCAAATCGCGTCGTTCCAATTCATCGTGGTAGTACACCCGTTTTTGGGTACTGTAATCCATCATCATGCGCGAGGTCCAATCGCCCCCACGGTTCGTTTTCCATACATTGTCGATATACACCAACTCCCCATTGTCTTGCGTACCCGTACTAATTAAATTCGGGAAAACCGGATGCACCGCCGCATTATAATTTTCGGTAGCCCCTAAGCCATTACTTCGTTGCGTCCAATTCACACCACTATTCGTGCTTTGCCAAACCCCGCCATCGTTGGCATTATACAAAGCATTGGCATTGCCGGGCTGGAAAGCAAAATGATGCATATCGGTATGAATCTCTTCCCACCAATTGGTCAATTGCGACCAATTCACACCACCATCTTCACTGCGCCAAACATTGTGCGAGGCTAAATAAACTTGATTAGGATTGTTCGGGTTGGCAATAAAACAAAAATTATAATTGCCTTGCCCACCACCATTGGTATCGTAGCCGGTTAAACTCACACTCGGATTATTATACCGAACCGTAAACGTTTTTCCGGTATCCGTGCTCATAAAAATACGGCCTTCGCCTAATACGCCGGCCACATATACACGAGCCGGATCGGCCGCCGAAACCCCAATACGCGTGCCTTGTCCCAACAAATTACTAAAGCCCGAAACAACTTCCGTCCATGTAGACCCCTTATCGGTACTTCTAAAAAAACGGTTCATGGCCGACGCATATAGCACCGAACTGCCCTGCAAGGGTTGCCATTGTAAATCGGTGAACTGATTACCCACCAAGGTTTCCGTCCAGTTTTGTCCACCATCGGTGGTTTTCCAAACACCACTGCTGGTGGCCGCAATCAAGGTTAAATTATCTTGCGGGTCCATCAATAGTTCAACGGCCATACGCGTACCAATGCCATTATTGCTCAACACCCACGACGAACCGCCATTCGTGGTTTTATAAATCCCGTAATCGGTGCTGTAGTAATTTGGATCGCCCGAACTTAAGTAAATAATATTGGGGTTCGAATGGTCTAAGCAAACACTCGATGTGCTCATTACCGGCAAATAATCGGTGCCGGCATTGCTCCAGGTTAAACCCGCATTGGTGCTTTTCCATAGGCCGCCCGAGGCACTACAAGCATACACCAAATTCGAATCGGTGGGCGAGAACTTAATTTGACACACCCGCCCAATACCATTAATTTGTCCTGAAATATTGGTAGGAAACAACGATGGTCCTGTAAACTGCCACGTAGGCGATTGCGCGTTGGCACAAAAACGCAATACCATTAAAAATAAAAATAGACTGCGTTTCATTAGCGTTTGTTTTTTTGTTGCGTTTCCCAATATTGCAAGCGTTCTTCGGCCGTCATTACTTCGCCGTTGGGTTTTACATAAGGGGCCATTTTTTCTTTCCAGTGCATAAAGGCCTTGTATTCCACGGCATATTGTTCTGCCTCGCCGCCCTTTTTCTTTTTCTTCCGAACAAAATCGGCCTTGCGTTTTTCTTTGTTATCGGCGCCCAACATGTCGTGTTCGCCGGCCGGTTTTTCGCGGTTTGCCCAATACACATCGAAGGCACGAAGCGCCTCGGCATATTGCACATGCGGTGTATTCATCATATCAATCCACACCGGCGATTTTCGGTACAACGCCTCCTTATTTTCTTGCGCTCCGCTATAAGTATACGTAAACACCAATAAGCAAGCCAATACAAGCATATTTTTCATAGCGTAAATATAAACATTTCAAGGGCATCGCACCAACAGCCCTTCCCCAAACAGGCAAACAAAAACCATCGTTTTGGGGTTTATGAATCCCCATTTACAAGCACAATACAAGATGTTGTTTTTTTT
>JBPCSZ010000141.1:0-26939 GCA_051006655.1 Chitinophagaceae bacterium | reverse complement strand
ATGCGAAGACCACCATAAGCTTCAATGGTAAAATGGGGTGCTACTAAGAATTTCTGACCGCCACCAAGGCCCATGCCAAATACGGAGAATCTTTCGTTGTTTCGATTATACCACGAAGACCCGATTTCTTCGTAATAGGAAAAATTGCCATAGCAAAATTTAAGTTGTCCGAATGTTCCTTTAACATTCCCATACTTTTTAGCATACAAACGTCCGAAAGGTTCTACCATAGGGCCTTTCCAATTGAAGAAATGATAATTGGTATTGAGTCCAACAGAACCTAAGTTGCTTACCGGATGTTCATATTGCAAGCGGATTTTTACGTTAGGAATTCCTATCATGCCCGAGAAGTTTCCTTTGAACGATTGCGATTTTGCGGTAAAACCAAGAAGTAACAATAACGAGATATGCAAAACGAGTTTAATACTTTTCATGCTACAAAGATGCAAACACTCGTTTATACCCTTACTTGATTTAAGGTAGAAAAAGCATGGGGCTATGTTTGTATAAAAAGTTAGTACAATAGAAACACGCTAAAATGTTTTGAAATTGTTTGGAAACTAAAAAAGGGCTCCAAACTTTTCAGCCTGAAACCCCTTTAAAGCTTGTGGACCCACCTGGGCTTGAACCAGGGACCCCCTGATTATGAGTCAGGTGCTCTAACCAACTGAGCTATAGGTCCTGAAAACAAAGAATGTTTTCAATTGGATGGCGAAAGTAGGTATTTTCTTCGTTTTTTTGAAAAAAATTTAGCCAATGTTTGCAGGGATAGAGCATATTATTTTAGACTTGGGTGGGGTTATTTTGAACATCGATTATCAGCGTCCGATTGCCGCTTTTAAAGCGTTGGGCGCTCAAAACGTGGATGATGTATACTCGAAGCAAAACCAAACGGAATTGTTCGATTTATTAGAAACCGGCAAAATTAGTGAATCCGATTTTTTCGAGGCTTTAAGTAAAAACTTTCCACCCGGAACCACGCACACCCAATTAGAACGAGCCTGGAACAGCATTTTGCTCGATTTCCCCTTGCGTCGTTTACAAATTCTGCAACAAGTTCAATTGCATTATAATACCTACTTATTAAGCAATACCAATAGCATTCACGAACGGGCTTTCAATGCCATGTTGCAACAAACGGTGGGCTATCCGTCCTTGGCCGTTTTCTTCGATAAAGTGTATATGAGTCACCGCGTAGGCTTACGCAAACCCGACCCGGCCATTTTTGAATTGGTATTGCGCGAAAACAAGTTGGAACCCGGAAAAACTTTGTTCATCGATGATAGTCCACAGCACATTGCTGCCGCCCAACAATTAGGCATTCAAACCATTCATTTAGCGGAAGGTATGACCCTAGAGGAAACCATCTTCCGCCCCAAATAATTACTTAATTTCTTCGTAATCGATGTATTCTCCGGCCTTAGGCGTTTCTTGAACACGGGGCGAAGGTGAAGGAGGTGGCGATGCCGAATTGGAACGACGAGGCGTTTCAAACATGGGATCGATGATAACACGGGCTATTTTATATAAAAAATAAACAAAGAAGACCGTGAAAATGGTGCGGAACATCCGTACAAGTTTTTAGTAGAATGCAAAGTTACACCGCCCCCATGAATGGAAGAATACGGAATTTGTTAAGATTCTAGATTTTCCTTCTTGCTTCAAGCAAAAAAAGTTTATTTTTAAGCATTAAATGAATATGTCTATGGCCATAAAAGCCCCATTTAACTTGCAAAAATGGATTGATGAAAACAAGCATTTGCTGAAACCGCCGGTAGGAAACAAAAATTTGTACCCGGAAGGCACCGATTATATTGTTATGATTGTTGGTGGACCCAATGCCCGCAAAGATTACCACTATAACGAAACCGAAGAATTATTTTATCAGTTAGAAGGCCATATTACCGTAAAAACCCAACAAAATGGGGAACGTGTGGATGTGCATTTAGGTCCAGGTGATATGTTTTTATTACCGCCCGGTGTGCCTCACTCGCCCGGCCGGACTGAAAATTCCATTGGTTTGGTGATTGAACGCGTGCGCGAAGGCAAAGGCTTCAAAGATGGTTTATTGTGGTTTTGCGAAGCCTGCAACCACAAATTGCACGAAACCTATTTCGAATTAAAAAATATTGAAACCGATTTTCTACCCCATTTCAAGCATTATTACGGGTCAGAGGAACTCCGAACTTGCACCCAATGCGGGCATGTAATGGAAACCGACCCTCGATTTACCTAAGGTATTTCCCAACCGGGGGAAATTGATTTCCGTCTTTTTTTAACAACAAATTTTGGAAATCGAAAAAACCTTTTATCTTTAACAACAATTCTTAAACTTCGACTTTTATAAATCATACGACTATGAAAAGAATTCTGACCCTTATCGGCCTTGCGGCAGGATTATCGGCGGCGGCACAAGATGTGCATTTTACGCAATATTTCACATCGCCTTTAACCTTGAATCCGGCCAATACCGGCTTGGTGAATTGCGATTGGCGCGTTTCGGGGAATTACCGTAACCAATGGTCATCGGTTAATAGCACCGGATATCAAACAGGTACTATTTCTTACGATATGGCCATTTTGCGTGGCAAGTTGAACGGCGACGCGTTGGGTATTGGTATTTTAGGCTTGTACGACAAGTCGGGTACCGGTTCTTTGAAGAATACCACCACCGGTTTATCGATTGCTTACCACAAGCGCTTGAGCAACGATGAATACAAACCACGCAATCTCTCGATTGGGGTTCAAGGGTATTTAACCCAAAAAAGCATCGATTTCAATAAATTGAAATTCGAAAGCCAATACGACCCCGTAACCGGCGGTACTCCTTATGCCAGTGGCGAAAACTTCAACAGTGCCGATGTGAGCTACCCCGATTTAAATGCGGGTATCATGTACTCGGGTTATGTAAGCGAAAAATCGAACATGTATGCCGGTGTTTCGTACTACCACATTACTCAACCGGTTGAAACCTTCTTGAACGGAACACACAAAATTGCATCGCGCTTTACGGCCACCTTAGGTGGTTCATTGCAAATGAGCGATAAAATGATGTTGTACGCCAGCGCCATGTACATGCAACAAGCCAAAGCATCGAACTTGGTTTTAGGTGCTGCCTCGGGTTTCATTATGAATCCAAACCATGAAGACGATGTAGCCAACTCGGTGTTCTATTTGGGTGCTTGGTATCGTTACGGCGATGCGATTGCTCCTTATGTTGGTTTCGAATGGGCTAAAGCGAAAATTGGTTTAACCTACGATATCAACTTGAGTGGCTTCACCACCGCAACCAAAGGAAACGGCGGTTTAGAATTATCGTTGATTTACAATGGTTGCATCATCCGCAACGAAACGCGTACTTACAACTTTGCTTGTCCACGTTTCTAAAAAAACAAACACTATTATTGTAAAAGCCGCTTCCACTCGAAGCGGCTTTTTTAATGAAAGGAGGCAGTACGCACACTGCGTATGTACCCTGTATTGAACTTTGCTTAAAATATATACTATGTATCAAGAAACACCCAAAGACTTACTTCCCATACAAAAGGAATACGATGGATTAAATGCGAAACAAAAAGAGGCTGTAGATACCGTTTTCGGACCGGTATTGGTCATAGCAGGCCCGGGAACCGGGAAAACGCAAATATTGGCCTTGCGTATTGCCCGCTTATTGCAACACGAAGCGCAAATTTCGCCCCAAAACATTTTATGCATTACCTATACCGATGAAGGTAAGAAGAACATGCGCGACCGTTTATACCGCTTAATTGGGGCAGAAACCGCGCAATACATTCAGGTACACTCCTACCATTCGTTTTGTAACGACGTGATACAACAAAATTTAGCCTACTTCAAAAAGGATGAATTAGACCCTATTTCGGATTTAGAAAAGATTGAATTCATTAAGGAAATTTTGAATCGCTTGGATTCAAAGAGTGTATTGTATAATCCGAAAAACCCCACTAAAAACGCCAAGTACTTATTGCATTTATTTTCAAAAATGAAGCAAGAGAATTGGACCAGCGACTATTTACGGGCAAAGATTGAGGAACATATCGTGGAGGTGAATACCAATCCGGAGAATTTATCGAAGCAAGGTAAAACCAAGGGACAATTAAAAGCGGAATTCAAAAAAGAATTAGAAAGCTATAAAAAGACCTTGGAAGCCATTGAATTGTTCGAAGCCTACCGAGAACGCATGTTGAATGCGCATCGTTACGACTTCGACGATATGATTCAATGGGTAATCGATTTATTTGAAAATAACGATGACATTTTAGCCACGTATCAAGAACGCTTTCAATTCATTTTGGTGGATGAGTTTCAAGACACCAATGGGTCGCAAATGAAAATTGTGGAATTGCTGACGAATCACGATGACCAACCCAATATTTTCGCGGTGGGCGACGACGACCAATCGATTTATCGTTTTCAGGGAGCCAGCGTTGAAAACATGTTGAACTTTCGCCGTCAATATGCCGAAGCCGGCTTGCATGAAATTTGTTTGAAAATGAATTATCGTTCGCCGCAATCGGTGCTCGACCATGCCAAAACCTTGATAGAACATGCGGGATCTCGGTTGGTGAAAGATAATCCGGACTTAGACAAAGACCTTGTTTCGTATAAAACCCAACAAACGGCCTTCGATTGTACCCCTCGCCTTTTGTCGTTTCATAACCCACGCTACGAGAAAATATATTTAACCCAACAAATACGAGCCTTGTTGGACCGTGGTGTGCCCGCCAATGAAATTGCCGTATTGTATTACGACAATAAGAACTGTTTGGAATTGAGTCAATACCTACACAAGGCTGATATTCCGTTTTACAGCAAAAAGAACCTCGATTTATTGAAAGAACGGGAATCGCGGCAAATTATAAGCATCATGCGTTATATCAAGCTTGAACAAAGCCACGCGTATACCGGCGATGAATTATTGTTTGAAATACTGCATTATCGGTTTTGGCATATTCCGGCTTCCGATATTGCGAAGGCCAGTGTTGCGGCTGGTCGCAGGGGCGACGATGAAAAACCGGCTTCCTTTTCCTTGCGCTTCTTCCTAAATGAATTACGAAAACAACATAATCCGGCTATATTAGGAAGTCCCGCCCACCCCAATTTGCTTAAAGCCATTGATACCTTAGAATACTTACTGTCGGAATCCTTCAACTGTTCGCTCTTGGTTTGGATGGATACCTTATTGCAACGGGCGGGTATTATTCAGGATATTTTAGCCAGCCCCAATAAATTAGAGGAATTGGAAACCGTTACCGCGCTCTTCGACTTCTTAAAAGATGAATGCCATCGTCGTCCGGATATGCGCTTGGGTGAGTTGGTGGACTTTTTCGATGTGATGGAAGAAAATGAATTGGAAATTCCGAAAATAAAAATATACGGCAACGAACATGCGGTTCGCTTGTTTACAGTACATGCCTCGAAAGGACGCGAGTTCGATTATGTATTTGTGGCCGGTGCCGTAAGTACACAATGGGAGAAGCGACGCACACCACCGAATTCCGTTAAGTTTCCACCCAATGTTTTTGAAACAGCCACGAATAGCAAAGACGACGATGAAATGCGCCGTATGATGTATGTGGCCTTAACCCGAGCTAAAAAAGAGTTGACGGTGAGCTTCTACCAATACGATTTAAAACAAAAGGATACCGAGCAATCGCAATTTGTATATGAAGTATTTGGAAGCCGAATGGAAGCTGAAAAAATTGAATTGAGTCCGGAAGTAATTGCCCACTACGAAACCTTAATACCCAGCGAAACACCGCAAGCTCAGGTGGCGCGTTTAGAAAAGGAATATGTAGACAAGCAATTGCAACATTTTGAAATGAATGTGACGGCCCTCAACAATTATTTAAAATGCCCCTTGCAATTTTATTATAACAGCATTTTACGGGTGCCTTCGGCGATGAATGAAAATATGTCGTTTGGCGATGTAATTCATAAAACCTTGGAACGCATTGTGAATACCCTTCGCGAAGCGCCCCATGTGGCCCCATCGCTCGAAATTGCCCAACAAATGTTTGAACAATTGATGTGGCGTAACCGCGAGAAATTCAGTCAAGATAAATATGAGCATTTAAAACGCTACGGCATCGACATGATAGCCCTATTTTATCAAGAACGTTTGGGTACTATTTCTTCGAATGTATTAACCGAACACCGCATTAGTGCGCGTTTAGGCGAAGTGCCTATTAAAGGGTTTGTAGATCGGATTGATGTGAATGATGACAAGGTGCATGTGGTATTGGTGGATTATAAAACCGGCGACCCTACAAGCGATTACAATAAAAAGAAACTGAAAACCTGCAACGAAGACAAAGAAGGCGTAGGGGGTGATTATTGGCGCCAGGCGATGTTTTATAAAATTCTGTTCGATTGCGATGCCACGAATAAATATATTGTGCAACATGCGGCTTACGAATTTGTTGAACCCAATAAAGACACCAAGCAATTACCGGAAGTGCACCGATTTGGTTTTGCCCCGGAACATTTAGAGGTTGTAAAAACTCAAATCAAAACCGTGTGGGATAAAATTCAAGCCCACGATTTTTACGAAGGTTGTGGCGATGAAAAATGTTCAGCTTGCCAACGCGCCCAACATGTAAACACGGCCAACTAAAAACAAAAAAGCCCGAAGAAATTCTTCGGGCTTTTTTAATGGTATGACTTAATTATTTGATTTGATAATTCAAGGAAACACTGATATTGGTTCCGGGACGGTTCTTAACTACGGTATAATCTTTATTCGATTGGTAGCTGTATTTACCGGGACCATCTTTTACAATTTGGTATTGCGAATCGATATTGTAATACAATACGAATGGGTTCGCTAAGATGTCGGATACCGTAGCTTTAATTTCCCATTTATTGGCTAATTTCTTGCTGATGCTGGCATCGAGTACATTACGAGGTGCTTCGAACAATTCGGGAATTTCACCATTACCCACCGCGAAAATGCGTTGGCCTATGCGGTTGTAAACAACAGTACCGGCCCAATTCGTTTTCGGATCGGTGAACATAATACCTCCGTTCAATACATAAGGCGACTGGCCTTGCATAGGGCGAGAATACGATTGTGTTTCACCGGCGGCATTCACATCGTTTACTTGTACTTGCGAATGCATGAAGGCTAAGTTTCCGAAAACAGAGAATTTGTTCCATGTGCTTTTTTCGGAAGCACCCATAAAGCCTAATGATTTACGGAATTCAAATTCAATCCCTATCAATTGGGCTTCGGCCGCATTCACGTACGAGAATATTTTCTGTGTAGTGGTTAAGCCCTTCGGTACAAACAATTCGATAGGGTTGATGAAGTGTTTATAAAATACCGAGGCCGACATAATTTCTCCTTTACCGGCATAATATTCGTAACGCAAATCGAAGTTTTGAATTTTAGTTTGTTCCAAGGCATCGCTACCGCGGAAGTTGGCCGATAAGTTATAATCGTAGAAACTAGCCGGCGATAATTCGCGGAACTCAGGGCGCGACAAGGTTTGCGAAGCACAGAAACGCACATTGGTTTTCGCATTCATCAACCACGTTAAATTCATGGACGGTAATAAATTGGTATTCGATTTTTCGATGGTACGATCGCCGGGCACTAAATTACCCGTAATTAATTTTTGTTGGAACGATTCCACCCGAAGTCCATACACCGCACGGAATTTTTCGCCCCATTTTTGGTCGGTCATAATATACCCGGCTTTCAAAACCGCATGGGCCTGATATTCATCGGTTGGCAAGGTAGCATCGTTCATAATAAAACCATTGTCGCGAATATTGGCTTCGGCAAACAATTGATCTTCCGGCAAGGTGAGCAAATCGGATTGGAATCCGGTTGATTTAGCACGTACATAAGCGAGGATACGGGCCGAGTAATCGCGTTGTTTATCTTGGAAGAAGATACCGGCTTTCAAGGTATGCTTACGCTTGAACAAAGTATAGTTCATACTGGCATCGGCGTGACCGTTGTAAATAATTTCACGCGTGCTTCCGAAGAATCGTCCCATGAAGAAGGGGTTCGGGAAGGTGCTTACACTGGCGCGATACAAAGAATCTTGCGCATCGTAATTGCGGGTATACTGCGTACGGCGTAAATCGGGGATGGCACGCATTACGGCGTTACGAGCAAGTCCCCATTGAAATTTAATCGCCTTTTTACCTACTACATGTTCCCCGCTCAATTGGTTGGCCAACAAGCGATTGGTATTGTACCAAAGGGCCGAACCTTTTACATAATATTCATTGTCAATGAAATCGCCCGTACGCATAACGGTTTGGTCTTCCGAATTCACCGTTAAGGTATTTTTGAAATTGATTTTATGGCGGTTATTGATTTTGAAACCCACATTGAATAGACTTCCCACCAACACATTGTCGCGGTACTGAACATCGTTGAATAAATACGCCGGACTGGTACCGTTCACTTCACTGCGATCGACATGATAGGTGCGTTGATTGCGATTATACGAAATAGCTCCGGTGATACCCAAGGCCGATTCTTTTTTAAAGTTCTTTAAGGTACCGGCACTGAATTGAAATGTACGGAAAGGTAACATGGCCGATTGTTCGGTTGTACCCCAGGTATTGCTAAACTGCTTGGTGGCCGCAATACGGTCGCTTAATGAAAATTGACTTTGGTTAGCTTGAAACTGAGCCGTGCTTGGGAAGTTGCTTGGAATAACGCGCAAGCTGTTATCGAAACCCAACCAATCGGTTTTACTGTTCTTGCTATCGGCATACGGCTTGAACGTACTTTGAGTATTCATACCGGTGCCCAATTGCACTTGCATGAATTTTTCGGTTGGAATGTCTTTACTGCTTAATTCAATAATGCCACCGGCAAATTCAGCGGGACGGTCGGGTGTAGCCGCTTTAATGATGACCATGTTTTCCAACAAAGCTGCCGGAAACACATCGAAGGAGAAGGCTTTACGATCGGCTTCGGAACTAGGCAAAATATCGCCATTCAAAAGGGCCATATTGTAACGATCGGATAAACCACGAATGATGGCGAATTTGTTTTCGGCAATACTCACCCCACTAACCCGTTTCAATACATCGCTGGAACTACGGTCGGGCGTACGTTTCATCATTTCGGCCGAAATACCGTCGGAAATGGTACTCAAGTTTTTTTGCTGTACCAAAAGCGCATTGATGGATTCTTTCTTTTGTTGTGTTTTAATCACCACTTCTTTCAATCCTTTCCCGCCCGGTGTCATGCTGATATTCAATAATTCGCATTGACCATTTTTTACCACAATATCACTTACTGTTTTTTTATCGTACGAGATATAACTGAATTGCAAGGAATACGTTCCATCATTCATATTGCGAAATGCAAATTGTCCTTGCAAATCGGTTTTAGTACCATTGTTTGTTCCGGTAATCATAACCGTAGCTCCTATCATGGCTTCGCCCTTTTCATCGAGCACTTTCCCTTGAATGACGCCCTTTTGGGCCCATGCCAAGTTGGTAAAAAATAGCAAAAACAGCGCAATCAAAATTTGTTTCATGGTAGTGGAGCTAATTAGAATGCAAAGGTAGACGAGGGCTCGCCCCCCCTTGATTTATAGTAGATTATGCCTTTGTTATGTTAGTATTACGCGAATGTTACCAAGCCATTTTTCTGGGTAGGCAAATTCCATGAAGGCGATTACCTTTGCCAAAAATTAGTGTATGCATTTTCAGGGTGAAACCGCGATTTACAGAGGAAAGGTTCGTGATGTTCATAGTATTGGCGACCGTTATTTGGTGATGGTGGCCAGTAATCGGATTTCCGCCTTCGATGTGATTTTACCTCGCCCAATTCCTTTCAAAGGACAAGTGCTGAACCAAACTGCGGCTTATTTTTTAAACGCCACCCGCGATATTGTGCCTAATTGGGTATTGGAAGTTCCCCTACCCCATGTGAGTGTGGGTTTGAAGTGTGAACCGTTTCGGGTTGAAATGGTGATACGCGGAACTTTAACCGGACACGCTTGGCGTACGTATGCCTCGGGCTTACGCAGCTTGTGCGGGGTTCCATTGCCGGAAGGATTAAAAGAACACGATATTTTACCTGAACCCATCATTACCCCAAGCACCAAAGCCATGGAGGGACACGATGAAGATATTAGTCGGGAGGAAATAATTGCCCAAGGCATTGTTCCCGAAGCCGATTATTTGGAATTGGAACGCATTACACGGGCTTTGTTTGCGCGTGGACAAGCCATGGCGGCAGAACGTGGCTTGATTTTAGCCGATACGAAATATGAGTTTGGCAAAATTGGCGATACCATTTATTTGATGGATGAAATTCATACGCCGGACAGTTCACGGTATTTTTATGCGCAAGGATTTGAGGAACGACAAGCTAAGGGCGAAGCCCAACAGCAATTGTCGAAGGAGTTTGTGAGGGAGTGGTTGATGGCCAATGGCTTCATGGGCAAGGAGGGTCAGGAAGTTCCAACCATGGATGATGCTTGGCTGAACACGATTAGTGAGCGCTACATTCAACTCTACGAACAGGTTACAGGACAAACGTTCAAACCCGAAACCTACAGCGATGAAGACATCGAGCACAAGGTGAACACTTGTTTGCAAGGATTAAAGGGCTAGTACAGGATTGACAGAATTTGCAGGATAATTTGTTTAGACAGAATTAGCAGGATTTTCAGAATTTTTATCGCTGACGCTCCTTTCACTTCCGCTTTCAACTTGTTGATTTGTCGCTTCCGCTCCCTTCGCTGACGCTTTCAACTTGTTGACCGGCTGCGGGATGTGCAGGGTTCAGCCGCACAAGGCGGAGCGCAGCGGAGCCGGTGTGGCCGTAGCGTAGCGGAGCCCGGAGCAGCCCGATAGATGCTGAAGAAGGTTCATTGGCCGACAGCCCCAAAGAAAAAATGCATTTTAAAACAAGCTTAACGGAACTACTTGTTTCGCTGACGCTTTCAACTTGTTGACATGCTTGCTTTATGCTATTTTTGTGCACGTGAGTTTTTTGTACCCACTTTTTTTATTGGCCGGCGCCGCATTAGCCATACCCATACTGGTTCATTTATTTAATTTTAGGAAATTCAAGACGATTGAGTTCCCGGATATCCGCTTTTTAAAAACCATTCAACAGGAAACGCAAAAGAGTGCGAAACTGAAGCACCGCTTGATTTTGGCTTCGCGCTTGTTGTTGTTATTGGGTTTGATTTTAGCGTTTGCTCAACCTTATTTTTCCAAGCAAGGGAAACCCGCATCGGGGGTGGCTTCGGCTTATAGTTTTTTCATCGACAATTCGTACAGCATGAGTTTGCCCCATGCGAAAGGCACTTTGTTGGACGAAGCGCGGAACAAGGTGCGCGATGTTATTGAAGCGGCCGATGAGCAAGCCCGCTTTCATATATTAACCCAAGATTTTGGCGAGAAGGAACACCGTTTTTTAAACAAACAAGAAGCCTTGGAAAAATTGGGGAGTCTAAGACCTTCCCCATACAGCCGAAAATCGGGCGAAATATTGGCCAAGCAAGCACAATTATTGCAAGCGGAATCGGCCGGACGTAAAGTGCGGGTGTATTTATCGGATTTTCAGCAATCGAGTTTCCCTTTGAATACCCAGAGCCAAGACGATTTAGAAACCTTGATGATTCGCCTGACGGCCCAACGCACCGAGAATGTGTATATTGATACGGTGCTGTTGGAAACACCCGGTTTACAACGCAATATGGAAGCGCCCTTGCGGGTGCGTTTGCAATACCAAGGCGAAACCGCCAAGGAAACGCAATTGACCTTGGATGTAGGCGGACAGTTGAAAAGCATGAAGTCGGTAAAATTAGAACCCGGCAAAACCACCGAAGAAGTATTGAGTTTCACGCCATCAACGGCCGGGAATTACCCCATTCGGGTGTACTTGCAAGATTACCCCATGAGTTTCGACGATACGTTTTATTTGAGTACGCCGGTGGGGGCCGATAAGCAAGTATTATTATTGAATGAAGGAACCGCCAATGCCTATTTGAATGCCGTATTCAAAACCGGTACGGCCTTTCGCGCCGATAATTTTACAGCGCAACAAGTATCGCCAAGCCTTTTATCGAATTATGCCTTGGTGGTATTGAATGGTACTACGCGCTTATCGACTGAATTGCAAACAGCGTTGTTGAACCACGTGGAGCAAGGCGGACAAGTATTGGTATTTCCTTCGGCACGGGGCGAAGCCGGCGATTTGAATACGTGGTTAAACTCGGCCTTATCGGTGCAATGGGGCGCGGTGGATACCCATTCGGTGATGGTGGCGAATTTCAATAAATCGCATCCGTTGTTTCGGAATGTGTTCGATAAAATTCCCGAGAATATAGCCTTACCGAATATTAAAAAACGTTGTCCATTACAAATGGGCGCTATGAATCGCTTGCAATCGCTGATGAGCTTATCGAACGGCGATGTGTTTTTAGCCTCGGCGCAAGTGGGCAGTGGACAAATTTATATAGGCACAGTTGTCCCCGAAGCCTCGTGGAGCGATTTCCCAACGTCCTATTGGTTCTTGCCGTTATTGCATCAGATGGCGATGTGGCAAAGTGCGCAAATGCCCGCGGCTATTGCTTTGGGAAGTCGACAAGCCTTGCGCATTCCGAACAAACGAGAAACAGAACGTTCGGTGTATCATGCCTACACTAGCGGCATGGATATTATTCCGGAACAGCAGGCACAAGGCAATCAAATTCAAGTATTTTTTCAACAAGGGTTTAAGCAAGCCGGTTGGTATGGCTTGGCTTTACCGGGAATGCGCGATACGGTTTTTACCGGATTGAATTATAATCGGGCAGAATCGGATTTGCGGTATTGGGATGTAGCGGCGTTGGAAAAAGCAGGCGGTATTAAACAGGCTCGTTGGTTGAGCGACAGCCTTGATTTACGGCATGAAATTAATCCGCAGCAAGCGGGAATGCCTTTATGGAAAATTTGTTTAATTTTTGCGCTTATTGGTTTATTGGCTGAAATTTTATTCATTCGATGGAAACCATGAGGCGTACAATAAAATTGGTATTACATGGAATTGCTCATTAAGAAAACCCAGATTTATTGGCCCGGCAGTGCCTATCATGGCAAGCGTAAGGATATATGGATTAAACAAGGGCGCATTGAAGCCATTGGCGATGGACTCAAAGCCCCCAAAGCCCGTGTGGTAGAAGGCAAACACAGTTATTGTTCGCCGGGTTGGTTCGATATCAGTGCCGACTTTTGCGATCCGGGGGCCGAACAAAAAGAAACCTTGCACAGTGGCAGTTTAGCCGCCCAAGCCGGAGGTTATACCGATGTGTGTTTAATGCCCAATACCCAACCTACCCTAAGCGATAAAGCCGGAGTCAATTATATTAAACAATTTCAAGGTCCGGTAAACCTCCACCCCATTGGTGCCATTTCGAATCAGTTGGCAGGGAAAGACCTCGCCGAAATGGGCGATATGCGGCAACACGGGGCCATTGCGTTTAGCGATGGGTATAAACCGGTGCAACATGCCGGACTCATGCTGAAAGCCTTGCAATATGTAAAAGCTTTCGATGGGGTTTTGATTGAAATACCCGAAGACACTTCCATTGCGCCTTATGGACTCATGCACGAAGGGAAAGCCTCTACGGCTTTGGGCTTGCAAGGCAAACCATCCTTGAGCGAAATTGTGCATGTACAACGCAGTATTGAATTGGTGGAATACACCCAAAGTCGATTGCACCTAACCGGTATTTCTTGCAAGGAATCGGTACAGTTAATTCGGAATGCGAAAAAAAGAGGCTTGCCAATTACGTGTTCGGTTACACCTTACCATGTGTTATACACCGACGAATCGTTGAATACCTACAACAGTGTATTCAAAGTGAATCCGCCTTTGCGCACCGAAAGCGATCGCAAAGCCTTGTTGAAAGGCATTGCCGATGGCACCATCGATGCGATTGCGAGTCACCACCACCCACAACATTGGGATGCGAAAACAGTGGAATTGGCCTATGCTTCCTCGGGTATGATAACGTTGCAAAGTGTATGGCCTATGTTATTGGCCGGCGATGAACGCATTGCCCCCGAACAATGGTTGCATATGCTGAGCATTGCTCCTCGCGAAATATTACAACAACCCATGCCGAAATTAGCCGTTGGCGAAATGGCTTGTTTAACCATAGCCGATGCAAAACAAACCTGGGATTATACCCCTGCTCGTCATGCCAGTCTCTCGCACAATAACCCCAACTTAAACCAAACGCTGAAAGGCTTTGTATTGGCGGTTGTGCATCAAAATGCCACTTACCTTTATGAATAAAACCATTCGAACCAGGGCGGGACTCATTACCGGCACAGCAGTTATTTTATTGGTGTTGTTCCTGCGCTTGCTGGGCGTGCCCGATAATTCACCGCTTGTATTGTTGCAATTTGGCTTGGTTTTACTTGGACTCTTAGCCTCCAGTTTTTTTCTGCATAAATATTATGCGGGGGTTACGTTTATGGAAGGCCTCACCCATTGTACCCGCACCTTAGCCACCTGTTTGGTGGTGGTTCTTTTAGGCTATACGGCCATTTATTGGGGAAGCAATGCCGGTAAAGCCCAATGGAATGAATATAATTTCATGCTCATGAAATTGTTATTTTCCTTCGCCGTCAGCGGATTATTATCGTCTTTCTTTGCTTCGTACATTTTTTATACTTTTACACGAAATAAATCGCATTGAATTTATCTGTCATCATACCGTTTTTAAACGAAGAGGAATCCTTGCCCGAACTAATCGTTTGGATAGAACGCGTGATGCGTGAGCATGGCTTTTCGTACGAAATTATTTTAGTGGATGATGGCAGTACCGACGATAGTTGGTTAAAAGTGCAAGAAGCCTCCCGAAGAAATTCTGCTATTCGGGGTATTAAATTTCAACGGAATTATGGCAAATCGGCGGCCTTGAACGAAGGCTTCAAAGCGGCGGAAGGCGATTATATCATTACCATGGATGCCGACTTGCAAGATTCGCCCGATGAAATTCCGGCTTTGTATGCCATGATTCAAGCGGAGAAATTAGATATAGTAAGCGGTTGGAAAAAGAAGCGTTACGACAATGCCCTTACCAAAAACTTACCTTCGAAATTGTATAATTCAGTCACGGGTAAAATGAGTGGCGTGCAATTGCACGATATGAATTGCGGACTCAAAATTTACCGTCGTGCCGTGGTGAAGTCGATTGAAGTATATGGCGAAATGCACCGCTATATTCCTGTATTGGCCAAATGGGCCGGCTTCCGTCGCATTGGCGAAAAACCCGTGGCCCATCAAGCCCGTAAATATGGTGTATCGAAATTTGGCTTAGAACGCTTCGTGAATGGCTTCCTCGATTTAGCCACCATTCTTTTTGTAGGGAAATACGGCAAACGTCCCATGCACATTTTTGGCTTAGTAGGCACCTTGGTGTTTTTATTAGGCGCTGCCATTTGGATGTATTTATTCATTGCCAAATTTGCCTTTCAGCAATACAATATGACCGACCGCCCTCTTTTTTATGTGGGCATCATTTCCTTGGTCATCGGCACCCAATTATTTTTAGCCGGCTTTTTAGGCGAATTGATAACCCGAAACGCGCCAAACCGCAACGAATACTTGATTGAAGACAAAATCGGCGTCTAATCTATCGCATCTTAACACGCCGTATAGATATTAGCCCCAAGTAAGCCGTATTTTTGCGGTCTATGCGTCAATTGTTCCTTTTATTAGCTTGTTTATTTCCTTTAAGTCTATTAGCCCAAACAGGGTCCTTGCATCTTCGGGTGCTGGATGCCGGGAGTAAAGAATCGCTTGAATTTGCCACCGTTACGTTAAAGTCGGGACAAAACAATGCGAAAATTTATGGCGCGAAAACCAATGCCCAAGGCCATGCCAATATCGAGGCTATTCCGGTGGGAACGTATACCTTGAGTATTTCATCCATTGGGTATGAATCGAACAATATGCCCAACGTAAACATCAAAGCGGGCATGAATGAATTAGGAACCATCAATTTAAAAAATACCTCACGCAATTTAAAAGATGTGACCATCAAAGGCGAAAAAGCCCAAATGGAAATTGGGGTCGATAAAAAAACCTTCAACGTCGATAAAAATATTACATCAGCCGGTGGTACTGCCGCCGATATCTTACGCAATGTGCCTTCGGTGAATGTAGATCCGGACGGAAACTTATCGGTTCGTGGAAAAGAAAATGTGACCTTGTTGGTGGATGGCAAACCCTCGGCCATGTTTGGCAACGATGTGGCTACAGCCTTGAACACCATTCCGGCGGCTAGCATTGAACAAGTGGAAGTAATTACGAACCCCTCGTCGAAATACGAAGCCCAAGGGATGAATGGTATTGTGAATATCATTTTGAAAAAAGACCGCAAACCGGGTTATAACGGCATGTTGACCTTAGGAGCGGCCTACCCCTTCCGCGTGAATGCGGGGGTTAATATGAATGCCAATGTAAAAAAATGGAACCTCTTTTTTAACGGCAATACCCGCACCTCAAAAACGTGGGAAGAAACCACCAATGTGCGCGATGATTATAACAATCCAACCCGCAATGCCTCCTTCATCCACAACGATCGTCGTCCACTCAGTTACTTCGCCAACGCCGGCGCCGAATACAATATCGACAATAAAAACAAAATCACGTTAACCCAAAGTATTTATACCGCCTATATGAAAGGCAATAGTTTAAATACCATTGAAAATACCTACCAAGACACCTTAGTTTCTCGCACCGTTCGTGCCAATCAATACACGGGGAATCCCTTGAATGGCACCACCAATTTGCAATACCGCCATACCTTCAAAGACCCGAAAGAAGATATCAATTTCGAAATTAATTTTAGTAAAAGTCGCTACAAACGCGAAAGTGATTTTCAAACAACCACCTACAATAATATCAACGAAATTAGCAATCAATTCAACCAATCGAATCCGGTATTGGGAGGCAACTGGAACGGCACCTTTGTGGTGGATTATACGAAACCCTTAGGCAAAACCGGAAAATTAGAAATGGGAGAACGCTCTTATTTAATTCAATTCAAATCGGAAAACCAACCCCGCATACAATACGCCGGCAGTAATGAAACCGAAGAAACCAAATTGAAAAACCATTTTGTGTTCCAACAACAAGTACACGGTGTGTATACCAATGTGGCCAATACCTTCGGGAAAACCACCGTACAAATGGGCTTACGGGGCGAATTATTTGCCTACAACGGAACCGTGTACCAATACAATACGTCCGCTAAAGATCAATACATCAGTTTGTTTCCAACTTTGTTTGTTGGACGGAAACTCAACAAAACACAAGACCTTAACTTCAGTTATTCGCGCCGTGTAAACCGCCCGAACTTCTTTCAGTTGATTCCGTTTATTGATGTTACCAATCCACAAGACACGAGTATGGGGAACCCCAATTTGCGTCCGGAGTTTATTCATGCCGCCGAATTATCGTACAGTTATCCCTTCGGCAAAAGCAATCAATTGTTGTTTAGCACCTACTACCAATACACCGAAAATTTAATTCAACGCTACCGCCGTTTCAATAACGATGGTACTACCTTTTCGCAGAATAGAAACTTGGCCTCAGGACAAACCTATGGCGTTGAAGGAACCGCGAAGGTGAATATTAAATCGTGGTGGGATGCCTCGTTGAACGTGAATGGTTTCCGCAATATCATTACCGGGAATAATGTGGATACGGGTATGAATCGTTCAGGTTGGGGTGGCTTCGCGAAGCTGAATACCAATATCAAATTCAATAAAGATTTTAGTGGACAAATCACCGCCAATTATTTTGCACAAACTACCATAGCCCAAGGGTTTATTAAACCATATAGCAATGTAGACATCGCCCTGAAGAAAAACTTCTTCAAAAATTTATTGACGCTCACCTTCAATGTAAGCGATGTATTCAACACCTTGCAAACCCGCACCATTTACCAACAATTCCCTTATTACAACCAAGATGTATTGCGGAAGAATTTAACCCGCACCTTTGGTGTAACGGCTCAAATGCGCTTTGCCAGCCAATCGATGCGCAACAATACCGACATGCCCAAAGCCAAACCAGGTTTCAATAAAAAAGAAGAAAAAACCAAAAACCGCGACGAAAACTTGAAGAAAGATGAAGGCGGTGGCGATGAAGGCGGTGGGAATAATAATTCAAACAATAGCGGTGGCGGTGGTGGCCGTTAAACATATTGTGCAAATTTAACGGTATGAATGCGCAACGCCTGTTATGGTATATCGTACTCTTGTTGCTCCCAACGAATTCGTGGGCGCAAGTGTATCGTTTGCAAGGCAAGGTGTTGAACAAACGCTTAGAGCCCCTCTCGTTTGTAACCGTACAAATTAAAAACCAACAAATTGGTACGCGCACCGATGCCAACGGACAATTTAAATTCGATTTATCGGAAGGCGATTACGAATTGGTATTTTCCCTCATTGGCTATGAAACCCGCGTGGTGCGCTGTTTAGTTGAAAAAAACACCCCCGCTCAACAAATCATTTTAAACGAATCGAATAAAGAACTCAACGAAATCAAAATTGTTTCGGTAAAGAAAGACCGTTCGGAAGAAATTATTAAACAAGTTATTGCCCGAAAGGAAAAACAACAAGAACTGGCCGCTGCTTGGTCGGCCGAGGTCTATATCAAAGCCACGCAAACCATTGAATACAAAAACACCAATGCCGAAACCGATTCCGCCAAACAAGCCTTAGCTTTCAAAGCCCTGAACAATATGAACATGGCCGAAGTGCTGTTGCGCGTCGATAAAGCCATTCCGAATAAAATTAAAGAAACCCGCGACGGCGTTAAAAAATCGGGGAATATCGATGAACTCTTTTACCTCAGCACCACCGACGGCGATTTTAGTTTATACCCCAACCTCGTGCAAGTGCCCGCCCTCACGCAAGTGCCTATGTTGTCGCCCATTAGTTACAGCGGACTCTTAGCCTACAAATTCAAAACCATTCGGGTAGAGAAAAAAAATAACGCCACCATTTACACCATTCAATTTACACCGGGCCGATTAGGCAATGCCTTGTTGGACGGCGAAGTACGCATTGTAGATACCTCTTGGACTATCCTCTCCACCCATTACCGCTTCCCCAAATTTCATTTAACCGAGTACCAACAATTTGAGGTGCAACAAGAATTTGCTTATACCAACCAACAAGCTTGGATGCCCGAACGCTTGGAATTAAACTATACCACCAAAACCACCGATGGCCTTCGAAAAGGAAAAACCATAGCGGTATTCAGCAACTATACCTTAAACGCCAACTTCGGTAAAAAGCATTTTGGCAACGAACTCAGCACCACCACCCTCGCCGCTTACGAACGCGATTCGAACTTTTGGGAAACCGTTCGTCAAGAACCTTTGAGCGAACAAGAACTGCGTTTTATACAAGTAAAAGACAGTACCTATCGTGCCACGCATTCGCAAGCCTACCTCGATTCCATCGATCGGATAACCAATAAAATTACCCCACTAAAAATTCTCTTCACAGGCTACCAAAACTATAAACGAAGCACCGAACGCACCTGGAATTTTGCCCCCGCCATTGCCATTGCACGCCCCTTCTTTCCGGGCGGTTTGCGGCTTGGTTATTTCACTACCTACCAACGCATCTTCCCCAATAAAAAAACGCTCACCGTTTCGCTCGATGGCAGTTATGGGTACCGCAACAACAATGTATTGGGCGATGTGCGCATTTACCATAAATACAATCCCTTTTCGCAGGGCTTTGTGAATGTCAACTTCGGACGCAGTTACGATTTAATTTTTTACGGTGATGCCTTTATCAACCTCTTACGCAGAAGCAATTTTTACGAAAAAAATTATGCCGAAATAGAACACGGGTTAGAAATTGCCAATGGCCTCTTATTAAAAAACAGTGTGGAGCTGGCCTACCGCAAATCGCTCGATGGCTTATTGTTCAATACCGCGGTCGATTCCTTGTATGGCAATACCGGCTTCTTCAATCAGCCCGTTTCCTTCAAACCCTATATGGCCTTTTTTGCATCGGTCACCATAGAGTACACGCCCTTTCAAAAGTACTTGCGCGAACCGCGACAAAAAATAATACTCGGTTCAAAATTCCCAACTGCTTATGTACGTTGGCGCAAAGGCATTCCAAGTGTTTTCGGCAGTATCATCCATTTCAATTATGTGGAAGTGGGCATCAAACAACGTATGAAGCTGGGCTTAGCGGGTATACTGCAATACAATATATTATCGGGTGGATTTCCATCGCAACAAAATTTGCAATACGTCGATTATAAGTTTATTAGTCGCGGAAACCCCAGTTTGTTCAACAACCCCTTGCGCAGTTTTCAGTCCATGGATACCACCTTCCCCATTTTTAATCGTTTTTACGAAGGGCATTTGTTGCATCAATTCAACGGAGCCATTCTGAATAAAATTCCCTTGCTCAAAAAGCTCAATTTACTCGAAGTGGCCGGGGGCGGCTTCCTCATTTCACCCGAACGCGATTTACGGTATGCCGAAGCCTTCTTCGGTATTGAAAAAATAATTCGAATTTGGAACGAACAATTCAAAGTAGGCTACTATGTAGCCTTCAGCGCCGCCAATAAATACAATACCCCCTTCCAATTTAAAATTGGTTTAGACCAATACAACAAACGCAAAAACAGCTGGAACTAATTATCCTGTTCGCCGGGAATAGTAAAAACAGTGCAAGAGCATGTGCGTTTGTTGTTTCCTCGCTTTCGCTTTTCCACACACGCTCTGTTTTTGAAGCGCATCGGCATCGCCTTATTCAGCACCCGTCCCGCCCTACGCGCTACACGGTAGCTAGCTTCGGTCGGGGCTATTTTTGAGCGTTCGATTCATTCTTCAGGTTCTACGAAGCGTATTCGCTTCGTAGCATTATGCTATGGCTTTTAGCCATGTTGCCGTGTTGCGAAACGCAACAACATATAACTGCGAAGCGAATACGCTTCGCAGAACGATTAATCGTAACATATAAAAAAACACAGACATAATAACTAATGAAATTAACCTACCCCATCATCAACTTCTGTTTAATGTCGGGCAACCAATCATCCATTCGATTAAACGCAAAACACGATTTTCCTAAATCTTTCAAACTCGCCCCCATGTGATAAACCTGTTTATCATCTAAAATCAAAAAACGGTCGTGGCTTCCTTGATGTTCAATCCACACTATAGGCGTATACTGTTGATTGTGTTTTTCAAGATCTTTACGCAACAAGGTACTCGATTTAGCATAAATAATACAGTCCACATTTTTTCTTCGTTTGCTTAGTAACAACAAGGTATTCTCATCCACATAATGGTCAAATAAAACAATATTTTTCTTCGCTTGTTTAATTAATTGACTTACAAATACATAAGCATCAAATAATTGTCCTTCAAAGAAAATACCTTGCACCGGTACAGCATCTCTTTCCAAAGCTTGAAACACTTTTTCAAGGGATGCATCGGTTTTGAGTTGTTTCACTTCGAGTGAATCTAAACGTTGTATTATTGGATTTAAACCAAGCAAGGTTTTTTTCAACGCAACAAAGGCTCGAACTAGGATTATACTAATTTCGGCTGCTTTATCATTTTTTAAAACGCCTGAAACGGCAACAACGCCGTGTTCTGTAAATACAAAGGGATTACTCCCCCCTAAACTTTTTATGGATGGTATCGCATTTTGCGATACCAAAATATCTATTTCAGATTGACTTAATTGAAATACAAAATCGGATGGAAAACGATTAGGATTACGTTTTATTTGTTCCCTCAAACGAATTGGCTTTACGCCATAAAAGAATGCCAAGTCTCTATCCAACATCACTTGCACCCCACGAATGGTATAAATTTTAGGCTCCGGTTGAGCATTGATAGGCAACATAGATTATAGGTTAAATGAACACGTGAATAGGTTACTTGTCTAACAAAAATAATCAAGGGGACATAACAAATGTCTTCATTTGAAGGATTTAAGTGCTTATAAACGGATATAAGCGTTTAGCTATCGGGAGTAATAAATTTTGGGGTGTAAGATACTTAAACGCTTCGCAGAATGCATACGCTACCCCATTATTCAATTACCACTTTCATTACCGCATGCTCGCACCGTAAATAATAAACGCCTTTTGTGTACCTGCTTACATCAATTTCATCTTTAGTAGTGGTAAACAACAACTCTCCCAGCATGGTAAACAATTCCTTCTTCTTGCCTTGCTTATTTTTGAAATAAAAAACCGAGCTACTTGGATTAGGGTAAACCTCCAATGCCTCATTTAAATTTGACAATTGATTGGTAGCTAACGGCCAGCAGGTTTTATTACTAGGGCCTAAGGTATAATCGGGCATATTTGGGGGCGTGTTTAAACCTCCTAAAGCATTATCTACACGAAAACATTTTCGACAAAAACCACAAGCGGCACCTTTACTGTTAGGATTGTTTATAACACTGAATTGTTTAAAGCCACCACTTCCTTTTCCAATGTAAATACGAGAATCAGGATCAGGTTCTACGAAGCGTATTCGCTTCGTAGCATTATGCTATGGCTTTTAGCCATGTTGCCGTGTTGCGGAACGCAACAACATAAAACTGCGAAGCGAATACGCTTCGCAGAACTCGGAGAATGAAAATGAGAATGAATCCCCCCCCGATGATGGATGTTCCGGACGATGAAAAAATAGCCCCGGCTGTAGCAAAGTGCCATGCACTGCGAAAGACGGGACGGGTGCTGAAGAAAGCGATGCCGATGCGCTTCAAATAAAAACAGATTACGGGCAGATGCAATATCTTTACCCGGAATTTTTAATTTTATGAAACAGCTTTTCCGTTCGGGCTTTTTAGGGGCATTGGGTTTGGTTCTCTTTTTTTCGGCGTGTAAACCCGGTCAATCGAATAATACCCTTGTGTTTCGAAAAGAATTTCATTCGTTCTCGAACTTCGATGTGGTGCGGGCCAAGCATTTGCTTTGGAATGTGAATGTAGATTTTGAACATAAACAAATTGAAGGTTTCGCTACGTGGTATTTCGATAACCCAACGAAGGAAAAATTTATTCATTTTGACACCTACGATTTGACCATTAAAAAAATTAAGGTGAATAATAAGGAAGTGCAATACTTTCTAACGCCTGAATTGCCTGAGTTTGGCAGTGGCTTGTCGATACCCATTCAAGAACACGATAGTATGGTGACCATTGAATACCATACCGGTCCGAAAGCCAGTGCCTTGCAATGGTTATCGCCCGCGCAAACTGCCGGTAAAAAAATGCCCTTCTTGTTTACGCAATGCGAGAGCATTCACGCACGTTCCTTATTGCCTTGTCAGGATGCACCCGCCAACCGCATTACCTACGAAGCCATTGTGGGTGTACCGAAAGGGATGATGGCCATTATGAGTGCGAAAAATCCGACGGCAAAAACAGCCGATGGCATTTATAATTTCACCATGGAAATTCCGGTGCCAACTTACCTCATTGCCTTGGCAGCAGGCGATATTGCGTATAAAGCCATCGACGCGCGTTCGGGCGTGTACAGCGAACCGGCCATGTTGGAAAAATCGGCTAAGGAACTCAGCGATATTCCGGCCATGATGCAAGCCGCCGAAGCCTTGGGTGGACCTTACCGTTGGGGCAATTACGATGTATTGATTGCACCGCCTTCCTTCCCAATTGGGGGGATGGAAAATCCGCGACTCACCTTTGCTACGCCAACTATTATTGCTGGCGATAAAAGTTTGGTTTCCCTTATTGCGCACGAAATGGCCCACAGTTGGAGTGGCAACTTGGTAACCAATGCCCGTTGGAATGACTTGTGGTTGAATGAAGGATTTACCACTTACTTCGAGCGCCGCATTATGGAAAAAATTAGCGGTCCCGATTACAATGAAATGATGTGGGAATTGGGCTTTCAAGATTTACAATCCGATTTGAAAGCGATTGGTGATACCCACCCCGATACCCGCTTGCAAGTGGATTTAACCGGGCGGCATCCGGGCGATGCCTTCTCGAATATTCCGTACGAAAAAGGGGCGGTGTTTTTACGGATGTTGGAAATGAATTGCGGTCGCGAACGTTTCGATAAGTTCATGAATGCCTACTTCACCAAACACGCGTTTATTCCCACCACCACCGCCGATTGTTTGCACGATATGGACAGTTTATTGTTTGATGGCGATACTGTAAAACGCAATGCCTTATTGGTGCGCGATTGGATATTCAAACCCGGACTCCCCGCGAATTGTCCAATACCGCAACCCTTGCGTTTCCGTAAAGTAGATAGCACACGTACGTTGTTTGAAGGGAGTTTGGCTGCGAAGCAAATGAATACAAGCGGGTGGACAACCCACGAATGGTTGCAGTTTTTACGGAAGTTGCATACACCGGTTCCGTATGAAAAAATGCGCGACCTTGATTTGAATTTTGGTTTTTCGAATAGTGGTAATGCGGAGATTGCGGATGAGTGGTATCGGGTGAGTTTGGCGTCTCAATACAAAGAAGCCTATGGACCGATGACTGAATTTTTGAAAACCGTGGGGCGTAAAAAATTCCTGGAGCCCTTGTATAGTGAAATGATGAAAACGACTGAAGGGAAAGCGATGGCTAAGTCTATTTTTAAAGAAGCGAAATTGAATTATCATCCGCAAACGGCAGAGAAGATTGAGGGGTTGTTGGAGGGGAAATAATTCGGAGGTGGCGGTTCGAGTAGTTCGGCTCTGCCGGCATCTCGAACGAGGAATAAAACCCGTTCTGCGAACTTAAGGTTAGAGGTGTTTTTTATCACAGAGGAGAAGAGGGGTTTTCACAGAGGTTTGGAGGTCATGAGGCAAACACTCGCTTACGCTTCGTTACTCGCTTTGTATTTTTTCAAGGCTCTCGAAGAGGACTCAGCGGATGGAATATTAAATATAAACCTACTGTTTAACTAGTTTAAAATACTGCTTTGCCGACTGATAGTTTATTTCTAAAAAATAAACCCCATTCGAAAGTTCGCTGATATTAAGGCTTGGTTTTGGACTAAACGAGTGATAGGAAAAAGGTACCATTCGACCGGCCATATCGAAGAGTTTGATGTTCATTTCAGACAAAGGAACAAGGGTGTTTATGTCAACAATTCCTGAACTTGGATTCGGATAAATCGTTATTGGATTGACTACCATGTCGGATAATCCAACGGCTATAATTCTGCATTGGGTTGTATCGGAACATTCAATAGAAAAATGGACAACGGCTTTGTATGTACCCGATGTTGTAGGGACAAACACCGGCGATGTTGCTCCCGGTATGGGCAAGTTGGTGGTACAATCAATCCACTGATACGTATAGCCTAAAGGGTAGACTTTCAAGGTGTCGGCATTCTGGGAGATTGTTGTATTGCCAGGATTTTGAAGGGTAAGACTCAGCACAAAGAAACTATCGCACCCAATGGCATTGGTATAGGTTTGTGTATTATTCCCTGAGCTTGTGTAGGTAATATTATTGTAAGTGAACGAAGTACAGGCCGTTTGAAACAAGGTATCGGAGGTACTGTGCTTTATTGTTAAATCTACATTCAAATTACTATCGCATCCATTAACAGCAGAAAACAATTTAACAAAATGCGTTGACCCGGTATAGGTCGTACCCCAAAGGTTAACACTATCGCAATAGGTATAGGTAACATTAGAATAATTGCCACAGAAATTATACTTCGAAATAAACAGGTGATTCACGCCACCGGGTGGACTACTTAAGTTAAACACCCCTGCGCTCGGATTAAAATCGTGTGTACCATAATATTTTCCGGTTATTACAATTTGGTCTACATGATCTTTTGCCATAGCATTCGCACCAATTCCACCCGAGTTGCCATTAGTTCCAAAAGAATACGCTTGTTTGAGATTTCCCAACGAATCTAATTTTGAGATGTAGGAAAAACCGCCATTGGGTAAGGTTGATAAATTATAGATGCCATTGGGGGAAGGATCAAAATCAACCACGCCTGTATAAATGCCCATTATATAATAATACCCCAAAGAATCACAAATAATTTGGCGGGCATTATCGCTTAATGAACCACCAAAGGTTTTTGTCCATACGTAATTTCCGGCCGAATCCATTTTTGTTATAAATGCATCCACACTCCCATTCGACACATGAATATCGGGGTTTAAGGTAGTATTAAAATTAACCGAATCGGCAAATGATCCGGAAAATAATACGTGATATTGAAGGTCAATCATAACATCGGAAACAACAAGCGTTGAAGCAGGGTTGTATACGGTAATATATTTTGCCCAAACAAAATCGGCATTGCTGTTCAACTTGATGATATACAGATTGTTAGACGATGAAGCACCGTACAAGGTATTTATGCCCAAATTCGGATTCGCATCCATAGAATCCACAAAGCGCCCAATGAGGTACATATTTTGTTGGGAATCGCTCACCACCCGCACCCCGGAATTAATTCCCCCAGAAAATTGTTTCGCCCAAACAAATTCACCTTGGGTATTCAGCATCAATAAATAGGTATTAGTTACGTTTGAACTCATGAAAAAAGTGCCAATCCCCGGATCAAAATCGAGCGTTCCAACAAAAGCATCAATCATTATAACATGGCCATTTTCGGCAACATGAAAACTTGGATTTACGGTATTGCCAGTAGAATCCCCAATAGTTTTTGCCCATAAAAATTGCCCATTGCTATCCATTTTTTGAATAAACAATTGCTCGGTGGTATTGTTAACGGTGGACATGAAAAACGTGTTTGGACCTAAATCAAAATCAACTGTACCGGTAAATTTTCCAAGGATATACACATTGTCTTGAGCATCTACCTTTATTTCTACAATTTGATTATTATAATCTTGACTGAACAATAATTTTGCCCAAACAAAATCGCCTTGTGCATTGTACTTCGCGATATAAGCATTGTTCATTCC
>JBPCSZ010000140.1:0-4069 GCA_051006655.1 Chitinophagaceae bacterium | reverse complement strand
GCCATACGCAAACAGCGTTCACCTTGGGCATCCACGCTCACCCCAATAATACGGCCGGGAATAACGCGTTTATAATCATCTTTCGTAGCAAAGTAGGCCGCGTGCGGTCCACCAAAGCCCATAGGAACCCCAAAGCGTTGCGAACTACCAATAGCCACATCAGCGCCTAATTCGCCGGGCGGCGTTAATAAGCAAAGCGACAAAATATCGCAAGCCATCACCACACCGGCGTTCACCGCGTGGGCTTTTTCAATAAACGCACGATAGTCGTTAATTTGGCCTTCCGCGTTCGGGTATTGCACCAAGGCGCCGAAGAACGATTCGTCGAGGGTAGCAGTAGCAAAATCGCCTACCACCAATTCAATGCCTACAGGCGTAGCGCGGGTTTTCAACACATCCAAGGTTTGTGCGAAAACATATTGATCTACAAAAAAGCGGTGTTTATGATCGGCGCCTTTGGCTCCGTTCAGCATCGTCATGGCTTCCGCGGCGGCGGTCCCTTCATCGAGCAGGGAAGCGTTCGAAATCGGGAGGCCCGTCAAATCGCTAATCATCGTTTGATAGTTCAACAAACTTTCCAAACGGCCTTGCGCAATTTCGGCTTGGTAGGGCGTGTATTGCGTGTACCATCCCGGGTTTTCAAAGAGGTTGCGCAGAATTACGCTGGGGGTAATGGTACCGTAGTAGCCCATCCCAATAAAATCTTTCTTCAATTCATTGAGTTGCCCCATCGCATTAATTTTCAGCAAATAATCGAATTCGCTAATGGGACTGCTCACGTTCATAGGTCCACGGCGAATGGCAGCCGGCACCGTTTTATCAATCAATTCGTCCATCGAAGCCACACCCACGGTGTTCAGCATCGCTTGGGTTTCGGCGGCATTGGGTCCAATATGCCGACCAATAAATTCGTGTTGTTGTTTCTCGCGTAAATCCATGACGGTTTATTTAATGAAAGCGTAATTTAAAAAGCACACAAATTTACGGTTTCGGTGGGAAAGCGTTGATTTTTTTTGGGGCTGTCGGCGGCGGATTCTAGCTTCAGCCAATATCCGTCCCTTCCGGGGTCCGCTTCGCTCCCGTGCTCCGCGAAGCTCCGCACCAAGCCCTCCAGGGACGGCAGCCGCTGGGCCAAAGACCTTTTTTCGGCTTTTTTCTCTTTGTTTGTTCCTGAGATTAATATTTTGGCTCTCGCTTTCGCTTTGTTACTCGCTTTGGCGCAGCCACTTCCGTTCCTTCCGGGGTCCGCTGCGCTCCCGTGCTCCGCGAAGCTCCGCACCAAGCCCTCCAGGCACGGCAGCCGCTGGGCGGTGGAACTTTTTTCGGCTTTTTTAATAGTTGGGTGCTGAGGATAATGTTCTGTTTTTGGATTATTTTTATGGTTATTAGTGTATATTCGAGATTGGATTAACAAATGATTATGGGGAATATTACACTTCTAACGAGACAAAACAAGTAGTAAAATATCGCAAATAATTTAGTCAGCAGTAATTTTACTAATCATCAATAAAATGGCAACAAGGAAACATTTATCAGAATTCGGACTTAATATGCAAGCAGAAAGAAAAGCTATTTGCAGACTGAGTGAGCTAGACTATTTAGCGACAAAAAAATATTTTAATGAAGTCCACCCTTGCCATATATATTTTATTGGAACACGCCCAAAGATAACAGTAGATAAAAATGGATTTAAGTTTGATGACAACTCATTTACTATAAAATTTAAAGCACAAATTCAAGATGAGTTTGAAGAATTAGAATTGGATTTTGAAAATATAAATAAATCTAAGGACTTAAGATTTGAAAGTAAATACCCATATTTCTCTTTTAAAATATTTGAAGGAGATAAAGAAATAATTTATACTAACGGTCCTGGACTTCTTCAATCTATGGGGCCAAATAAAATAGGAAAATTCTATAAAAATTTGGACTTCAAGGTTCTCTATGTTGGTCAGTCTTATGGCGTAGAAGGTGCAAGAACAGCACCTGACAGGCTAAAATCACACTCGACAATGCAATTAATTTTTGAAGAAGTAAATAAAAACAATCCTGACAAAGACGTTATGCTGGCTCTTTTTACTTTTAAACAGTGGCTAATTATGAGCTTTGACGGGACGATGAAATTGTCAGAAGAAGAGAAAGCTAATGATCAAAAGCATCTTGAAAATGTAGCCTACAATGTTTTAGAAAAAGGAATAAAGGAACAACAGGAAATAAATTTCACAGAAGCAGCACTAATCAGATATTTCAAACCTGAATATAATGATAAATTTAAAGAAACATTCCCTAGTCTCGCTCACTCAACTTATTCAGAGTGTTACGAGATTGACATAAACTCAATTAGTATTGAATTCCTGACGCAAGACCTAAGATGCCGATTCTACTCAGACGAAGTCAAACCGAATTGGGCGCATTATGCATTCTTTAACTTACATTCTTATGCAGACAGAAAAGGGATGTTTGATTTTTAAAGAAAAAACTACTGCTAACAGGTTGAAACTCAACGAATGCATCGTGTGTAATTGTTTTTCTTAATTCATTAAAAAATCAAATAAAATTCTTTATATATCTCTTCATGAACCTCCAAGTCTACGCCAATATCTCCAAAATCATCGAGCAAGACAGTAAAGCAACAACTTACAAGTTTGCCTTGTTGCGCGGGGTAATTGATATTATTCAAGATAATTCCCCGTTTATTAATATTGCCGTAGATAGGGTACACATGCCCATTGGTTTGATGATTGAAAAATGGTTGCTGTATTATTATCCCATATTAGAATCAAAAACACTCATTCCGCAAATAAATGGAGAAGTGAATTTAGCTTTTAGTGTACCATTCAATGAATTAATTAAGGCGTATAAAGATCGTGGTGGTTTCTCGGTATTCTATAATGATTTAAAATCGAAAGGTATTCCCGGCGATATTCAACCCCTGTTTTTAGACCTCGTTAAAAAGCTTCGGAATACAATCACCCAAATGCCTATGAAATATATTGGGCGTTCCATTTATAGTGATTATTATTCAATTTTCAATTACGAGAACAAGTCTTTAAAACGCTTTGCATCCATTGATTTAGAAACCTTGATTTACGAGTTTGGTACATTTTCCATTCCGTTAGATTATTATGAAGGGTTTAAAGTATTGGGTACTTTTATTAGTGGTCAGGATTCCATTTTATTCAAATGGGCAGAGTTTTCTGTGAATGCTTCCGGTAATAATTTGTCCATGCACGATGTATTGAACGAGGTATTAATGAGTCCTATAACACAACGAGATATAAAAGAATCAAAAAAGCTTTATAAAGAAATTTTGAATCGGAAGGGTAATGTTTATTGTGTTTGGTCTGGCAAAAAAATTACCAATTACGATATTGACCACGTAATTCCATTCTCGGTTTGGAAGAACAATGATTTATGGAACCTTTTGCCGTCGTCTTCCAAAATCAACAACGATAAACGCGATAAAATTCCTAGTCCCGATAAAATTGAAAAACAAAAACAATTGATTTTAGATTATTGGGAAATTATTCAAGAAAATCAAACACAACGTTTTCAAAAAGAAATTCAAGTAGCCTTATTAGGCAATCATTCGTTTAACAATTGGAAGCAAATTGGTATTGCTCAATTGCAAGAAAGCTGTCGCTATTTGATTGATAACCGAGGCTTTCAAGCCTGGAATAGTTAATGTAAATTTGTTTATAATGCACACTGCCTGCCCATTCTGCAACCCCACCGCCGATAGAGAACTCCTCCTTGAATCGGAAACGGCTTATGCCATTTTCGATAAATTTCCGGTAAACCAAGGCCATGCCTTAATTATACCTAAAAAGCATACGGCCAATTATTTCGAGTTAAGTATTCAAGAGCAACAGGCTTGTTTTCTATTGTTGAATGAGGTTAAAGAAATCATCACAAAACAATTCAATCCCGATGGGTTTAATATTGGTATTAATGTAGGGGAGCATGCAGGGCAAACCGTTCATCATGTGCATATCCATTTAATTCCGCGTTATGCCGGCGATGTGGAAGACCCACGGGGCGGGGTTCGGGGCGTAATTCCCAATAAACA
>JBPCSZ010000139.1:0-24899 GCA_051006655.1 Chitinophagaceae bacterium | reverse complement strand
AGGATAATTAAGCGGTTCCAATGTACCATAATGAACGATTTAGATAAAAAAAAGCAAATACGCGGTGGAACACTTGTAGAAACCATAGGGGGCTAGTTACCTTTGTCTCCTTAATTCTTCTTTTATGAACCCGTACGAACAACAAACCACGAGTAACCCTACTACGCCTTCGCCCAACAAATGGCGCAATATTTATATCGCCATCATTGCTGTTTTGGCGGCCGCCACGGTTTATTTGTTTTTCAATAAACAGAAAACCGACGATACGATTGAGTCGCAAACCGAACAATTGGAATTGGCGCAAACCGATTTTGCCGATTTGGAAACCGATTACAATGCGGTGTTGGCACGCTTGGATGAAATGAAGAGCCAAAGTGTGCAAATGGACAGTTTGTTGGGCAGCAAGACAGAAGAAGTGGAAGCATTGAAAGCGAAAATTGCGTTGATTTTGAAGGACAAAAATGCGTCGGCTTCGAAGTTGAAAGAAGCGAATGGCTTGATTGCTCAATTGAATAAAAAATTGTCTTCGTTTGAAGAGCAATTGGTGGCTTTGAAACGCGAGAATATTGAATTGACGGAAGACAATAAGCAATTGACGGAAGATAAGTCGGCTTTGGAATCGGAACGCAATAACTTGAACAACGAAAAACAAACTTTGGAAAAGAAAGTGGAAGAAGGTTCGGTATTGAGTGCCTCGAACATTCGGATGGAAACCTTGAAGCAAGGGAAAAACTTGGTGGGTAAAGCAGTTGAAAAAGAAACCAACAAAGCTTCGAAAGTGGATATGATGCGTATTTCGTTCGACTTGAACGATAACCGCATTAGCGAAAGCGGCGATAAAATGATTTATATGGTGGTGAGCGGTCCTTCGGGCAATGTTTATGGCCGTTCTACTTTCCGTACACAAGACGGTAAAGAGAAGGTATATACCGCTTCTAAAATTGTTCCTTATCGCCGTGGCGAAAAAACATACGGGGTTACCCTCGATTGGACGCCGAGCAGCAATTTCGAAAAAGGCAGTTACCATGTAGATTTGTATCATATGGGTTACAAGATTGGTTCACAACAAGTTTCATTACGTTAATTCTTTTATATGTCTAAAACCATTAGCATTGGCTGCGATCATGCCGGCACCGATTATAAACAATATTTGATTCACTATTTAGAATCGAAGGGCTATACCGTGATTAATCGGGGGACCGATGCACATGATAGTGTTGATTATCCCGACTATGCGCATCCAGTGGCCCTCGATGTGGAATCGGGTCGTGCGCAATGCGGTATTTTAATTTGTGGCAGTGCCAATGGGGTAGCCATTACCGCCAACAAACACCAAGGCATTCGGGCGGCTTTATGTTGGCAACGCGATATTGCTGAATTAGCGCGTCAACACAACGATGCCAATATCATTTGCTTACCGGCCCGCTTTATTTCGCAAGAAGAAGCCGCCCAGTTTGTAGATACTTTTTTAAACACCCCATTTGAAGGTGGCCGTCATGCCAACCGGGTGAATAAAATTGCTTGTTCTTAAGCGTTTATATACCGGCTTTCATTTTCATGACCAAGCGAATAAAATTGTAGGGATATTGGTTGTCGAGTTTTTCGACCAATTCCTTCACACTCGCTTCGGTGTGAATGTCGATGGCGCGTTGTATGGTTTGAACATCCAATTCACTCATTAGCGCATCCATAGGCAGTTGTCCTTCTTCCACCAATTGGCACAAATGCGTTTCAATGGTCGATTTGGCTAACTTCCTTATTTGTGCAATTTCCTCGGCGTTTTTACCCGATTGGAAATAGACCAAGGTTTCTTTGGTACTATCGCCTTTTTTATGTTTCACTTTGGGGGGCGAAGCCGTAGTTGTGCTCGGCAAGTCATAGCGTGGTTTATCGGCAGGCCATAGTACAAGACCATCCCACGAGAAGGTGCCAAAATCGTCGAGCAATCGCTTGGTATTGAGTCTAAAGGAATACAAAGCATCCTTTAAAGGTTGAAATATTTTTCGTGTAGGAACTTCACGATCAAATTCAAGGGTAGGCAATAGAAATTCGTTGTAAATGAATTGACTAAAATAAACCACGCCTTTTTGAAATCGTTCCACCAAGAATTGACTGTTTCCGGTTTGTTGATAATCATCAACCAAGCGTTGACGTTGCCGACTAAACTTCTCGGCAGTTTCGTGCAATTCAGGTAAAACACGATGCCAATGCGATTGAATATTCTCTAAGGGTTTGGTTTCGGCCCAAGGATATTCATCGAGCATAATTTGCAATAAGGCATCGGCTTCTTCAATTAAACCGGCACAAGAAAACAAGCGATTGGCTTGTTGAATTTGCGCGTCGTGTCGGGCCACCACCAACAATTCGCGCAATTGACTGGCCGGCACTTCCTGCAAATGAAAGCGGGTTATGCGTTCGTCGCGATGAATGGCGGAAGGCAAGATGCGGCTTTGTAAGACTAAACCATCTAAGGAAGTACAGCGACTCAGCGCAACGTAAACTTGTCCGGCTGCAAAAGAATCACCGGCATCTATCACCACCCGATCGAAGGTTAAACCTTGACTTTTATGAATGGTAATTGCCCAAGCTAATTTCAGCGGATACTGTTCAAATTCGCCAATTACTTTTTCGGTAATGCGGCCGTCTTTTTCGTCTACTTCATACCGAATTTGTTGCCAGGTTTCTTTCCCAACACAAACTTGCCATTTCCCGGATTCATCTACCACATGAATACCATCATCATCGATGTTCTCCACCCGAACAATTTTCCCGTTGAACCATCGCTTCTCCACACTGCTATCATTTTTCACGAACATTACCTGAGCGCCTATTTTCAATCGAAGGTTCATTTCGGTTGGAAATTGTCGTTCATGAAAATCACCGTTCACACGTCCTTGAAATTCAAACAATTTTCCCGACAAATCGGCAAGGGCTTTTTCGTTGATGGAAATGGCCTTTTGATTGTGACTGGTTAACGTAATCACGCCATTGTCTATTCCCCGATAGGCGGCCTGATAGCGGCTATTCAACAAATTATAATCGGCTTCGTTTAACTGATTATTCCGAACCTTATTCAACAAATCGATAAAGCGTTGTTCTTGTTGTCGGTAAATTTTCTTCAATTCAATGAGAACGGGCGGGTATTGTTGTAGCACTTTCGCATCGAAGAAAAATGGACTATCGTAATGGGTGTCCATTAATTCTTGTTCATCGTTGGTAACTACCGGGGGCAACTGTTGTAAATCGCCAATATACACCATTTGAACACCACCGAAAGGTTCTCGGCTTTTTCGAACAAAGCGTAATACTTCATCGATGGCATCGAGTTTATCGCTTCGCAACATACTCACTTCATCGATGATGAGCACATCCAATTGGTTCATGATGGCGCGTTTTTGCGCATTGATGCGAAGATTTTTAATCAGGTGATGTCGATTAACAGCTTGTTCATTCCGATGGAAGCCTTGCGGCAAATCGGCCACATAGGTTCCCATTGGCAATTGAAAAAAGGAATGCAGGGTTACTCCACCGGCATTGATAGCGGCCACCCCGGTGGGCGCCACAATCATCATGTTTTTAGATACATGTTCACGCACATATTTCAAAAAGGTAGTTTTTCCTGTTCCAGCCTTACCGGTTAGGAACAAAGATGCCTTGGTATGTGCCACAAACGCGTAGGCTAAATCGAAAATTTCGTTCGTACTGTCAACAGTCATATTCATGGTAAGCAATGCGTGAAGCAATAGGCAAGGTACAGCCTGAATGGAAATAAAAAAAAGTTGGTCATCTTGCCCTATCAAGATGACCAACCGAGGCGCATCAGGCTTGAGTTCGTTTATCGAGCATCAGGAATTCGTAACTAACCACTTCGGTACTCATCCGTTTATTTCCTTCCTTATCGACCCAATCGCGATACGTTAAACGACCTTCCAAGGCCACCTCACTGCCTTTCGTTAAAAACTGCTCTGCCAATTCAGCCGCCTTACCCCAAAACACCACATGATGCCATTGGGTGTCGGTTACTTTTTCGCCTTGATCGTTACGGTGAACTTCATTGGTGGCTAAATTGACAAGCGCCATTTTACGACCTTTGTCGAAATTTTTAATTTCCGGTGCGGCGCCTAAACGCCCAATTAACTGCACTTTGTTGCGTAAATTGTTCATGGTTATTTTTTTTAAATGAAAAAAACGCCACAAACCGATGTTTCAACTAGTATAAAAATCGGCTTGTTTTGCGATTACGAACACAAATATGCAACAAGCATTTTCATGCAAAACGAATGAAACGTTTATATCCGATTAAAAGTGTTTCCTTCCCACTTAAATAATCATACCGGCCGCTACGGTAGCGCAAGTCACCGGATCGATTAAAATAAAGGAGCCGGTCATACGGTTCTGACGATAAGCATCGATGCACAAGGGAAGGGCCGTACGAATTTTAATGCGCGCTATATCGTTTTTCGCCAATTCATTGACCTCTGTTTCACGGTGAATACTTTCCATATTCAAACGATAAACAAACTCCTGAATAATCGCTTTCGATTCGCGCGAGGTATGGCGTATAATCCACTTCGAACTTTTCTTCACTGCGTCGTCGCCCAACCAACAAATCATAGCTTCAATATCTTGCGTTTGTTTGGTTTGGTTTCCGGAGCGTACAATCATATCACCTCGACTCACATCCACATCGTCGTTCAATTCAATGGTGATGGATTGGGGTGCAAAGGCTTCTTGTACTTGCCCCGCCGGCGAATGAATGGCTTTTATGGTAGAAGATAAGCCGGAAGGTAATACCGTAACCGCATCGCCTTCACGCACAATGCCACCGGCTAAGCGACCGGCATAACCTCGAAAATCGTGGTATTCTGTGCTGTGTGGACGAATTACGGTTTGAACCGGAAAACGCATATCCACGTGATTTACATCGTTGGCTACAGGAACATTTTCGAGGGTATGCAATAAGGTAGGGCCATCGTACCAAGCCATATTGGTGGAACGATGCACCACATTATCGCCTTGCAAAGCCGAAATAGGAATAAAATGAAAATCGTGAATATCTAAGCGCGATGCAAAGTCGTTATAATCGGAAACAATTTGATCGAACACGTCTTGTTGGTATTCTACCAAATCCATTTTGTTTACACATACCACCAAATGTTGTATTTGCAATAGCGAAGCAATAAAACTATGTCGGCGCGTTTGTTCATTCACTCCTTTACGGGCATCTACTAAAATGATGGCTAAGTTAGCGGTTGATGCCCCGGTAACCATATTACGGGTATATTGAATATGGCCCGGCGTGTCGGCAATAATGAATTTTCGGCGCGGCGTACTGAAGTAACGAAAAGCCACATCGATGGTGATTCCTTGTTCACGCTCGTCGCGAAGGCCATCAGTCAATAACGACAAATCAATATGGCTGAGTCCCTTTCGATTACTCACCCGTTCAATGGCATTCAACTGATCGTCGAAAATACTTTTTGTATCGTAAAGCAAACGCCCAATGAGGGTGCTTTTTCCATCATCTACACTGCCGGCTGTGGTGAATCGCAATAAATCGGTATGCATAATCAATTCTTCGTTTTTAAAAATAGCCTTCACGTTTACGATCTTCCATCGAAGCTTCCGAACGTTGATCGTCGGCTCGGTTACCGCGTTCGGTTTGGCGCGATGCCGCTACTTCTTTAATGATATCGTTTAAATTATCCGCCGTCGATTCAATAGCTCCGGTAATGGTCATATCGCCAATGGTGCGAAAACGAATTTGCATGTTTTCAACTTGTTCATTGTCGCGCAGAGTAATGAATTCAGAATGGGCCAAGATGGCGTCGCCGCGGCGAACACAAGCGCGTTGATGACTGAAATACAAGGAAGGTAATGGAATTTGCTCGCGCTGAAGGTATTGCCAAATGTCTAACTCCGTCCAATTGCTAATCGGAAACACCCGAAAATGTTCCCCGGGTTGTTTATGACCATTTAATAATAACCACAATTCAGGGCGTTGATTTTTCGGATCCCATTGGCCAAAATCATCGCGGTGCGAAAAGAATCGTTCTTTAGCACGGGCCTTTTCCTCATCGCGACGAGCCCCACCAATAGCCGCGTCAATTTTATGTGCTTCTAAGGTATCGAGTAAGGTAACAGATTGTGCTCTGTTGCGACTGGCATGTAAACCGGTTTCTTCTTTTACTTTGCCTTCGTTGATACTATCCTGTACATAACCTACAATGAGTTTGGCATTCAATCGTTTCGCTAAATCGTCGCGGTATTGAAGGGTTTCAGGGAAGTTATGTCCGGTATCAATATGAATTAAGGGAAAAGGCAAGGCAGCAGGCGCAAACGCTTTCGCGGCCAACCAGGTAACCACAATCGAGTCTTTGCCACCGGAAAATAAAATGGCAGGATGTTCAAATTGCGCAAACGTTTCGCGTAAAATATAAATGGACTCGGCTTCTAATTCATCGAGGTGACTTAATCGGTATTTCATGCCTGAATTTTATGCAAAATAAATGTACTTAACTGATTCGTACATTCCTCGATGCTTTGTTTCGCGGTATGTACGGTCATGTGTGGTGCTTCGGGGGCTTCGTATGGACTGCTGATGCCGGTGAATTCTTTGATTTCGCCTTGGCGCGCCTTCCGATAAAGTCCTTTTATATCGCGACGTTCGCATTCACTCAAATCGCAATCAACATGCACTTCCACAAAATCAGATTCGCCTACAATTTGTTTGGCTTGTTCCCGATCGGCCTTGAAGGGCGATATAAAGGAAACCACCACCACCAAACCGGCATCGGCCATAAGTTTGGCTACTTCGGCTACACGGCGAATATTTTCCGTGCGACTTTCGTTACTAAATCCAAGGTCTTTATTTAAGCCTAAACGAACATTGTCGCCATCGAGCGAAAACGTATGAATGCGTTGCATGTGCAAGCGATCCATTAAGGCATTGGCCAAGGTCGATTTACCGGAACCCGATAAGCCGGTCATCCAAACCACCAAGGGTTTGTGGCTCATTAAAGCGCTACGATGTTCACGTTGCACATTCATGGCCTGATGAACGACATGAGTATTACCTTCCTGCGTTTGCGCCATTGATTTGGGTGTGCCGAAACGCACTTTGTACCATGCTCTTTCATGAAGAAAATAAAGTAACATTTTTGTACCCACTTCTAAGCCCCCAATTTTCAAGCCGGTATGTATATTGCCCGATACTAACCAACTTACTAAAATAGTATCGATGGTACCAACCATTCGCCATGAAATGGTTTTTAATATATGGCGAGTTAAGGAGTTATTTAATTTAACAAATGCCGGCATTAATTTTCTACGTTTTTTTGAGCCTTTAAATAATAATCAACTTCATTGTTTAAACCGAAACGACGAAGTTCACGCAATACATCGGGCAAATTGACAATACGTTCTGCATCCGAACGGGTATCGGTTTTCATCATTTTAGAACGCAATAACTCATTGGGGATTGATAGATAATCGGATACTTTTTGACTGAGGGATACAATCATTTCGGGCGAAGCCAAATCGTGCTCATACACTAACTCTAACCCCTTGTATTTTTTCATGGCCGATTCTTGCATTTGCCATACTTTTTGATAGTAAGCAACAATCCGAACCACCTTATTCGTGTTTAACGTAATGGGAGTGTCGGTTTTTGGCTGCTTCGCATGAACAACCCACTCGGCTTGTTGATCGGCCACTAAATAAGAAATAATTTGACTAATCTTATTCAGGCGAACCAAATAAATAATCTTGAAATTTCGTTGAATTAATTGCGGCAAAACTGAATCGAGATCATGTTTTAATTGTGCCGGAAACAGCTTAAAGCCATAAATTGGCTTCTTTTTCGTTTCACTAACCTTAATACGATGCCGTAAATACCAAAACGGAAATTGCTCAATGAGATAAACCTTTAAGGGATGATGCTTCTTTTTAAGATGCGTTTTATTAAAAATTTCACCCTCGCAAAAAATTTCAGTATGAGAACTCAATAGCGTATACAAATAATTACTTCCCGAACGAGCTGTAGTTACAATCACAATATTTGAATACTCTTGCATACGCACCATCACAATGGGTAAAGATAATACAGCAAATGCGATGTTGATTTATTTTTGTGCGGTAAACCGAAGGAAAAAATATTACATAAATATTCGACAATAAAAGCCCTCCTATTGGCTTTCAATTCTACAGCGTACGTTGAGGAACCAAACTCAAAACAAGTATTCCAATTAAACATCCAACAGCGGTGATTACAAAAGCCCAATGCAAATAATCAACAAAAGAAAGCGACACATATATACTGCCGGAAATTAATAACCCTAAACTTTGAATGCCCGACAATAAACCCAATGACTGTGCACGATGGTGTTGTGGACAATGTTGACTAATCCACGCTTTGGCTAAACCTTCCGTTGCCGCTGCATAAACACCGTATAAACCAAATACACCATACAAGGCCATATTCGACAATGGTGCCGTGAACGCGAAATAAACCATAGCCATTAAACCATAACCCATTAATAGTACCGGCTTAATACCAATCCTGTCGGACCATTGACCGAAGGGATACGCACACAAAGCATAAATCAAATTATACCACAAATACAAATACAAGGTATTGCTTGGTGCAGACGACATATTTCCCGCTTGAACCAATAAAAACATATCGCTGGAATTTACACAAGCAATAATGCCCAAGCCAAGCATAATCATTTTAAAATGGCTTGAACTGCTATTCCAAAAATGACACCAAGCAACTTGGGGTTTATTGATTGGCGTTGATGATTGTGGTATAGCTTCTTTAATTTTAAACGTCAATAAGACCGCCAATAAACCGGGAATAAGTGCCCATAAAAACAAGGAACGATAATTATTCGGATAAAAATGTAAAAACAACAAGGCCATTAAAGGACCTAAAAAAGCCCCTAAGGTATCGAGTGAACGATGAAAGCCAAACACCCGACCGCGATATTCCGGCAAGGAAGCATCGGTTAAAAGGGCATCGCGAGCCCCGCCCCGCATACCTTTCCCCAATCGGTCGATACTGCGTAAAAAGGCTAAAGCCGGAATGGAAGAAAAAAACACCATGGCCGGTTTAGCCAAAGCGCTGATGGTGTAGCCTAATTGAATAAAGGGTTTGCGTTGTTGTATTCGATCGGACCATTGTCCAAAATAAGGCTTACTGAATCCCGATACCGCATCGGCAATGCTTTCAATCATACCGGCCCAAACACCCGAATAGCCCATTTGCTGAAAGAACAACGGCAATATAGGATACAGCATTTCCCCGGCCATATCGGTACACATACTCACCAAGGAAACCACCCAAATGGTTCGGTTTAAAAAATGGCCCGATTGACGCATAAAACGAATTTAACACGAATTGATGAAATGACATTGATTAGCAACATCCACAAGTTTCCAATAAAAAGAAATAGTATAAAAAAACGGAAGAACCGAAATTCTTCCGTTTAAACTATTAACTTAATGAATTACCCCTGATAAAAAGGTAATTTAACCACTTTGGCTTTGATTAATTTCTCGCGAATATCAATATAAATGTCTGAACCAATGGCGCTGTGGGCTGTTTCAACATAACCTAAACCAATGGCTTTGTTCATGCTTGGACTTTGTGTTCCGCTGGTAACATGTCCAATGGCCACACCTTCGGCATTTTTAATTACGTAATGATGGCGAGGGATCCCTTTGTCAATCATTTCGAATCCAACCAATTTACGGGCAGTTCCTTGTTGTTTTTGTGTTTCCAAGAAAGCCTTATCGGTGAAGTCTTTGGTAAACTTCGTAATCCAACCCAAACCGGCTTCGATCGGATTGGTGGTATCGTCGATATCGTTACCATATAAACAGAAGCCCATTTCCAAGCGCAAGGTATCGCGACAGCCTAAACCACAAGGTTTGATGCCAAATTCGGCGCCGGCTTCCATAATCTTATGCCATAATTCTTTACCGTTTTGGCCATTGTCTTCATAATAAATTTCAACCCCACCGGCACCGGTATATCCTGTTGCACTAACTACCACATTATCGATTCCGGCAAAGTTCCCTTTCACGAAGGTGTAATAACTCAAATTAATCAAGTCCATATCGGTCAACTTTTGCATGGCTTTCATGGCCATTGGACCTTGAACCGCCAATAATCCCGTTTTATCGGAAATATTATGCATTTCTACGTTTTGGGTATTGTGTTGTTGAATCCAATTCCAATCTTTTTCAATATTCGAAGCATTCACCACCAACATATATACTTGATTGGCTTCAACACAATAAACCAACAAATCGTCTACAATACCGCCTTTGCCATTGGGTAAGCAAGAATACTGGGCTTTTCCGTTCGTTAATTTAGCGGCATCGTTGCTAGTTACACGCTGAATTAAATCGAGGGCTTGAGGTCCTTTCAAAATAAATTCACCCATATGGCTTACGTCGAAAACACCAACGCTTTGGCGTACAGCGGCATGTTCCAAATTGATGCCCGAATAAGAAATAGGCATGTTGTAACCGGCAAATTCAGCCATCTTGGCACCAAGGGCAATGTGAATGTCGGTAAAAGGAGTATTCTTCATGATTAAAAATCGATTTTGGCAAAAATAACATTGTGTTGCTTACCTCCCTCGAATAATTTTCAATCGCCTAACACTTGCCCATTATATTTGTAGATTATTCTATTTTCAGCTTATGCGCTACGTATTGGGATTGTTTATTGGTTTAGGGCTTGGTTTATTGGTTAATCATCAGGTGCAAGCCTTTGGTAAACCGCCGGTCAATCAAGCTGCTGCCAAAGTACGTCGCGACATGGATTATCTCTGCGGGGAACGCTTGCAAGGCCGCCAAACGGGACAAGAAGGAGAATCTATGGCGGCACAATACATCGAAGGACGCTTCAAAGGTATAGGCCTTCAAGCTTGGCAAGGGAATTATACCGACAACTTTAGTTTAAATACCGGCGCACGCCCGGCCCCACAAGCCAATTTGAATTTAAATGGCCATGCCCTAAAAAGTGGCACTGAGGTTATTTTCATGCCCTATGCCAAAAGCGCCAAAATAAAAGGATTTTGTTACCCGCAAGTATTTGAACCCAAGAATGTATGGATGATTTCCGTGAAGAAAATGCAGACGGAAATTGGCAGTAATTTACAAGCCGCCTTATACCTTAAAGCCAAAACAGCGCAAGAAGCCGGCGCACAATCGGTTGTATTTTACAATGATACCGACCAACAAACCGAATTAGACCAACAACAACTTCAATTATTTCCTTCCTTAAGCATACCCGTAGTTTGGGTAACAGCGCAAGCGTGGCAACAATATGCCCTTCCATATTTAAAAAACGATTGGTTGGATGTTGAAGGACAAGTACTGTTCGAAGACGCCATGCTAACCGGCAAAAATGTATATGGCTATATCAATAACAATGCCCTTTACACTACCTTAATTATAGCGCATTACGATCATTTAGGCGAAGGGTTCACCGGGGCCGACAATAATGCATCGGGGGTAAGTGCCCTCCTCAATTTAGCCGAACAAATTAAAGGGGCGGGTTTGAAGCGTTATAATTATTTATTTGTAGCATTATCGGGACGAGAACAAAACCACGAAGGCGCCAAAGTGTTTATTCAACGTAACGACAGTTTATTTCAGCATGTTTCTGCTGTATTTGAACTCGATATGTTAGGCCGCTTCAACCCGGTTTCGCGCGAATTGTATTTAGCCGGGGCCGGCACCTCTTCGCAATGGCAACAAATTTTACAATTAGGCGCCAAAGGGTTTAATATTCAAGTAGATAGTAGCGGTTATACCATGAGTGATGTTCGTTTCTTTTATGAAAAAAATATTCCGGTATTGCGCATCAGCACGGGGTATCACGACGATTTTAATCGAACTAGCGATGTTTTAGAAAAGGTGAACATCACCGATATGCCCGAAGTGATTCAAGGGGTATTTCGGATGGTGAATGAGAGCGATAAATTAGCCCGTCCTGTTTTCGTAAAAACGAACGATTATTTTCAGAAGATGAATAATTTACGGGGCACCTTGCAAATTATTCCCGATATAGTTTGGCCCGGGGAAGGACTTCGCGTAGCGGCCGTTTTCCCCAATAAAAAATCGGATATAGCCGGTATGAAATCGGGCGATATTATTACCAAATTGGGCGTGTACCCCATTTACGATATGGACGATTATTTAGAAGCCATTCGTAAAACTGAAACCGGCCGCGAAATAAGCGTTAAAATTAAGCGGGGCGAACAAGAATTCACCTTTTACATTACCCTATAATACCGCTTCGATGCAAGGGGTTTTGTACCTTTGCACCATGAAAACAAAACGCTCCGTCGGGTTCGGCTCCAGTTGTATCCATGCCGGTTTCGAAGCCGAAAAACACCGCGCTCACATTACCCCTATTTACGCCTCCAGCACGTATTTATTCGATAGTGCCGAACAAGGGGCCAATTTATTTACCGGAAAAGAAAAAGGTTTTATATATGGCCGTTTCGGGAACCCTACTACCCAACAAACCGAAGATAAAATTGCAGCCTTGGAAGCCTTTGGCTTGAAAGATGCCGATGGTAATCCGTTGACATTGAAGGCTATTTTGCACAGCTCCGGTATGGCCGCCATTGCCACCTTAATTATGGCCAATGTAAAGCAAGGCGAAAAAGTTCTCACCCACTTTTCGTTGTACGGCGGTACACAAGAACTCATCGATAAGGTATTACCCGGTTGTGGTATTGAAACCATCATTGTCGATATGAAGGATTTGAATCGCGTGGAAGAGGTGTTGAAAAACGACCGAAGCATTCGTATGTTGTATTTGGAAACACCCGCCAACCCTACCTTACAATGTGTAGATATTGAAGCCCTCACCCAATTAGGTCATCAATATCATTGTCAAGTAGCCGTCGATAATACCTTCGCTACGCCTTACTTACAACAACCTTTCCGTTATGGCGTCGATTATGTGATGCATTCCACCACTAAATTCTTAAACGGACACGGCACGGCCATTGGGGGTGTTTTAATTGGTCGCGACATTGAACATATGTCCACCAAAGTAACCAAACACCATCGCTTACTCGGCGGCAATACCAATGCCTTCGATGCCTTCTTATTGAACACCGGTATTAAAACCTTGGAAGTGCGTATGGAACGCCATTGTAAAAATGCCGAAGCCGTAGCCGCTTTCTTACAACAAGATGCCCGCGTTGAATTTGTAAATTGGTTGGGGCTGAGCGAACACCCCGATTATGCCCTTTGCCAAAAACAAATGAAACACGCCGGTGCCTTAATGAGTTTTGAAATTAAAGGTGGTATTGAAGCCGGCATGCGCTTTATTAATCGCTTGGAATTATGCAATAGCGCGGTTTCATTAGGCACATGCGATACCCTCATATCGCACCCGGCCGGCACCACGCATTTTGGTGTGGCGCGCGAATTGCGTTTGCAATCGGGCATTACCGATGGCTTAATTCGTATGAGTGTAGGTATTGAAAATGTAGAAGACATCTTGGCCGATTTAGATCACGCTTTAGGATAAACAACATGCACGATATAGAACCCCACTTTAAATGGCGCGATTGGTACACGGCAGAAGAAGATAGTCGCTCCCCTTTTTATGGCCGCGAATACAGCGAATTTGAATTCAGCAATACGGTGTATAATTACCTCATTCACCCGCAATGGGATGAATTTGACTCAAAGACCTTATACCTGAAAATTCTCTTCGCCGATTACGATGAACAATATGCCATTATTGAACTGCTGGGCGAATGGAACGATGCCATTGAAAACGACATTCAAACCTTGAAGCGCAATGTGCTGGAACCTTTGATGGATGAAGGCATTTATAAATTCATTTTAATTGGCGAACAAGTATTGAATTTCCATAACGACATCGACGATTATTACGAAGAATGGTATCAGGAACTAAGCGATCATAATGGTTGGGTAGTGGGTATTAATTTTTTGCCGCATGTGGTGCGCGACTTTGAACAGGCACGCATTCATCAGTATATTTTATTCGAAGAATCGGACAATTGGCGTACCCTAAAACCCGAATTCATTTTTAAAGAATTCGACCAACGCATGCAACGCTTGTTGGGATAAATTCAAATGAACAGAAATAAAAAGGTTCGGACATGATATCCGAACCTTTTTTTATAGTAGAATTAAAAATTATTTCTTAGCCGATTTACCCCAAGTATAACGAACACCTAAGGCAGCTCCCCAACCAAACGATTTTTCACCTAATAAATCGTATAAAGGTCTAGCATCAACACTTACCAATAATGGTATTTTTTGCTTATTCAAATCGTATTCTAAACCTATTTGACCACCTAATGCCAAACGGAAAGTGGTTTTATCGGCCGGATTTCGATTGAGTGATAAACCGGCGCCCGGGCCAATATACCAATTCAAGCCGCCTTTTAAATTCCATACCCAGTGATACATGCCTACTAAAGAAACCCGATCGTAAATATTATCGCTGAAAGCACCGCCATCGAACTCTAAGCGATTTTTACTATTTAAACCATGTTGATAAGAAGCCTCTATGCCACTACTTGTACCTTCACTTATACGTAAACCCAAAGCATGAGGACGAACTTGTGCTTGTGTACTCATTGCGAATCCGGCAATAGCTAATACCGATAATGCTAATTTTTTCATGTGAATATTTTTAATTTGACCAAAGTAAAATCAAAGCAAACAACTACGAATCGCTAATTTTTATTTTAAAATTTCAATAACAATAGCACCGTAATTAGGGCCTTAAAATTCTACAATTTTTATTTTTTATGTAGAAGCAATTCGCGGTAACGCACTTGTTGAAAAGCAGTAAACCGATGAAATAATTCGTTTTTCAAAGCCTCATTTCCGGCATTGGAAAAGATATGTTGTTTGTTCAATTGGTAATACGAAGCATAAGCGCTATCGTTAACATAACCACCACCGCCATGAAAAATATAATAGGAAGAAGGTATGGCATTCGATTGAAACATATTGCGCGACCAAGGATAGTGTTCGGACGGCAAATCCATCTGTTTCAATAAGGTATGTGCAATATCCAATTGCGAAACAATCTTATTCCACGTTTTTCCTTGCCAAGCTTTATCTAAGGCGCCACCTAACCACAACATGGGTATATGGTGCCGTTGTGCTTCCGCTGTTTCATTCGATTTCCAAGTATTGTGACTATGATCGGCCACTAAAATAATCAAGGTGCTATCGTACCAAGATGTTTGCTTCGCCTGTTTTAAAAATTCGCCAAGACAAGCATCGCTATAATGAACGGAACGGGTATATTCTGCTTCGGGATTATTGGCAGGACCTTGCCATTGGTCTTTAGCCGGGAAGTCGTAAGGCCTATGCGTACTCTGCGTCAAGAAGCCATATAAAAATGGTCTCTTCATAGTATTTAAATCGTTCAATAACCAAGGCAGACTCACTTCATCGTGTAAGCCTAAACTACCTTGTGGCCACTGTGCCGGAATATTCGAACGATCGAGAATATGTTTGAATTGTTTATTCACCAAATAGCCTTTCAGATTTCCAAAAACCAAATCGCCGCCAAACATAAAACCCGAATTATAACCCAAAGGTTGAAGGTCTTCGCTCAAGCAAGGCAATTCGGGCACCCACTCCGGTTGTTGTATCACCGAGAAGCGCGATACCGATGGTGTTGCGCTGAGCACCGCACTGATGCCTTGATCGGTTACATAGGCCGTTGCATAGGCTTGCTCGAACAATAAACCTTCCTTACTCCATGCATCAAATTGCGGGGTAGCATCGGGTAATCCGCCCAATACACCCACATTATGGGCACTCCAGCTTTCTAAAAAAATAAACAACAAATTGGGTCGCTGAATGCGCAATACTTGCTGAAAATTCGAATCGGGCTTTGGAAAATAGGAAGCTAACAAATTAGGTAATTCAGCTTCGCCATGAAACGTATAAAGCGAAGGGTCGGGCAACTTCGATTTAGCGTCTACATCTTGAATTAAATTATACAAGGGATTCACAGCAATATCGTTGGCCAAGGCATCGGTACTAAAATAGGCAATGCTCTGATTGATGGGTAAATTCGTAATACCCCCACGAATCACAATAACACCTAAGGCAATACTCACGGGCAAGAAAATAAGAGCGCCGCGTAGACGAGCTCGTGGTGTGGCTTCTTGTGGTAATTCGAATACCCGATGAATAAGCCGTTGATACAAGGCATAGAAACCCCATAACGACGAAAACAATAAAACAAAAAACAAGGCTAAGAGTCCATAAGACAGCGTTTGCCAAACCTCGGCCGGATGTTCAAAATGACTCAAGGCTTGTAAATTAATTTTCGCTTGCCATTCCCTATAAACCCCGGCATCCGAAATTGCCACGGCACTGTATAAGGCAATCATGAATCCAACCAAGAAAGTAGTTACACGACGCCAATAAACAGCGCGATGCCAATAATAAGCCCAAGCCGATAACATAGGCAAACCCAATAAGGCTACCGACATGGCACCATCGAGAGGCCAACCTTTATACAAGGCGCGCCAAGCATCTGTGGCATCGTGTAAGCGTTGGGCAATAGGCCATTGATACGCCACGAAAAATAGGCGATGCACCAAGAATACCAGAAACCAAAAAAGGAATAATTGTACGGTATAACGAATTAATGACTTCATGTAGTGGACACACAAAGGTAACTCAGACGTCACATACCGTGTGGTAATTCGCGCGTAAGCGAAACCCTTACTTAATATTTATACCGCGACAATATGTCATCGACGCGTTTTTCTACCGCGGGGTCTTTTTCTAATACCGGTGCATGGTGCGGTTTTAAACGAGCATCAATAATCACAGGTCCACGGCAACCCCAATGTTTATTTTCAACAAAAGCATCTACCCCGTAAATATCATGCGATGGATTACTGCGTGTGTAAGTCACCCACAAATAATTATTAATATGCTTCGCCAAAAATTCAGGGTCGTCGCATACCACCAACAATGGGAAACCACGAAGTGATTCCATGATGGGCTTCAAGCGTTCGTCTAAGGACTGCATTTCGTTACGGGCAGATTCATAATTCAAAAATGCCGACAATTTCATGGCCAAAACCCCGGGCATGACCACCTTAAATTCGTTGGCATTTAAGGTATTGGGCAATTCATGTTCTAAAGTACGAACCGCTTCGCCGTAGGCCGCAAACACTACTTTACTACCGGTGTTCAAGCCCGTACCGGAATAATCGAGGGTATCGATAGACGTATTCGTATGAAAATGTATATCGCGTTCGGTATGCAAACGCTCCCACACAAATCGATGATAATCTTCAATATGATGCGTGCTTACCCCATTCGAATCGTCGGCGGTGATGTATAAATACTTCGCCAAACTTAACTGTCCTGTACCCAACACATGATTGGCAATGGTGAGCAGTTCCGATGGCTGACGCGTTGGGGCATAAGGCGTATAACGTTCACTGCCCACGGCCAATAAAAGCGGGTGAACGCCTGAAGCATCTACGGCATGTACTTCCTTTAAACCGGGAATTTCTTTCGCTATCGCCGAATCAGTCATGGCGTGAATGAGCTGTCCGAAGCTGGTATCTTCCTGTGGTGGGCGACCAACCACGGTGAATGGCCAAATGGCATTTTTGCGGGCATATACCTTATGCACCCGCATCAAGGGGAAGGGATGTTGCAAGGAATAATAACCCAAATGATCGCCGAAGGGGCCTTCCGGTTTTACTTCACCGGGATATACTTCACCCGTTATAACAAAATCGGCATCGGTGCTTACGGCAAAGCCATCGCGATAAGTATAGCCGAAACGTTTGCCGGCCAATACACCGGCAAACGTCATTTCGCTCAAGCCTTCGGGCAAGGGCATTACGGCTGCCACGGTATGGGCGGGTGGACCGCCAACAAAGCAACTCACTTTTAATGGAATACCTTTTTTATTGGCTTTAGTTTGGTGTACCCCAATGCCACGATGCAATTGATAATGCAAGCCAATTTCTTGGTCTTTTTGATAATCGTTTCCGTTCAATTGAATGCGGTACATGCCTAAATTAGCCTGCATAATTCCGGGTTGGTCGGCATCTTCGGTATACACTTGTGGCAAGGTTACAAAAGCGCCGCCATCTTGCTTCCAATGATGAATGAGGGGTAAATCGCTAATTTTAATTTCTTGATATAAAACCGGTTTTTGCCAAGGGTTCTTTTTGGGCAAGGCGTGCAGGGCGGCGCCGGGGGCATGCCGAAATTCCCAAGGCGATTGCAAGGCTTTGATGGGATTGTTTTTCAACGCAATCAACTCCTTCACCCGAGGCAAGGTTTCGCGAAAAATGAATTCACTGCGTTCCAGGGTGCCGAAAATATTCGAAGCCGCACGGAAGGAAGTGCCTTTCACTTTTTCAAATAAAATAGCCGGACCTTTTTGTTCGTGTACCCGCAAATGCATGGCGGCCATTTCCAAATAAGGGTCAACTTCTTCACGAATGCGCAGGAGTTGTCCATTCTTTTCCAAATCGAGCAAACAAGCTTCTAACGATGCGTATGCCATGGTTTTTAAACTTGTGGCGAAGGTAAGCGTATGGCGCCATTTAATATAACGGGTTCGGGTTGATTTCCTTGATAGGGTAAAGGGGATTTCATTTAAAAACCCTATAAAAAAAGGCAGGTCGTTCAACCTGCCTTTTATATTCATTTTAGAATGACTTATTTCATGCGTTTGAAAACATAACGCGTAATGAATAAACCTTTACCATCGTCTTTACCGGCATCACTTTCAACACCGCTAATAACAAACGCTAAATCCCAACCTTCAGCTACCATAGCATTAATTTTAGACGTAATGATAGCATCGTTCGAAGCAATGTTTTGGAAATTGATACCCACCATGCTATAGAAATTCAACAATTTGGTTTCTTCCATTTTGTCAATTTTCGCTTCACTGCGGTCTACTTTACCTTGATCGCTATCTTTTCCTTCATCGCGCGAGGTAGTGAAACGACGATAATCAACATTCTCTTTGTTATCGATTAAACGAGAACGGCCTAAACCACCGGGCACTACCGACTCAACCGTTGTGATAATTTTGTACTCTTGTGCTTGAATGAATTGCACGGCCAATACAAGGGCCAATGAAAGCATAATGCGTTTGAACATAAAATAAATTTTTACGAATGTAGGACGTTAATGTAATTACCAAGGTTTGGATGATATGATTTACTTTTCTTTTACAAGCAAACGGAATCCATTCCCGTGAATGTTCACAATTTCAACGTTTTCGTCCTCTTTCAAGTATTTGCGCAATTTGGCAATATACACATCCATACTACGACCATTGAAATAAGTATCGCTACCCCATATTTTTTTCAAGGCTTGTTCGCGGGGTAATAAATCGTTGATATGATCGGCTAACATTTTCAACAAATCGTTTTCCTTCGGCGAAAGCACATGGGTAGAATCGCCATGTTTCAATTCGCGCAATTTACTGTTGAAATGAAAGGCGCCAATTTGATAATCAACATGCTCATTCTGTTTTTCTTGCGCTTCCGAATTGCGCTTCAAAATGGCCTTGATTTTAGACAATAAAATTTCACTGTCGAAGGGTTTCAAAATATAATCGTCGGCGCCTAATTTATAACCGGTCAAAATATCATCTTTCATGTTTTTGGCCGTCAAGAAAAACAAGGGCACATCCGGATCGATGTTGCGAATTTCTTCGGCCAAAGAAAAGCCATCTAAATTAGGCATCATCACATCGCAAATCAGCAAATCGAATTTTTCGCGGCGAAATGCGGCCAATCCTAAAATACCGTCTCGGGCTAATTCCACCACATAATCGTTGAGTTCAAGATAATTTTTAAGCACTTTGCCGAAGTTGGCATCATCTTCAACCAACAAGATTTTTGATTTGGGCGTTTCCATAGTTCTTTGTTTTGCCCCTCAAAAGTAGTTCTCACTTTCCCCATTGCCACATTTAGGCGTGTAATGTTTTGTTAAAGCAAAGCGCGTACTTTCAGCGAATTCAGTGTATTTTCACGCCCTCGCTATGCTACTTCGAATGGCTTTTCGCTATGTCCGTTTTCAACGCCCTTTTGGCGCGGTGCAACGTATTGCCTTGGTGAGTCTATTGGCCATGATGGTAGGAACAGCCGCTTTGGTAGTGGTTTTATCGGTGTTCAACGGCTTCGAAGTTTTCATTAAAAATTTGTATTCCGACTTTTACCCCGATGTGCGTGTTAGTCCACAGCAAGGCAAAAACATCAGCGATGCCCCCCAACTTTTTTCATTCCTTTCAGCCAACGAAGACATTGCTTCCGTGGCGTGGATTGCTGAAGAAAATGCCTTGTTGGCGTTCGACAATCAACAAGTGATAGCCAAACTCAAAGGTGTAGACAAGCAGTATGAATCGGTCATAAATTTAGGTCAGCATTTGCCTTACGGCGAATATAACCTGGGGAGCGATAGTTTGTCGATACCTATGTTGATGGGCGTTCAGCTGGCCAACCGTTTAGGGGTGAGTCACGAAAGTGTTCTGCCCTTAGCCTGTTATACGTTTTCGCAAGAAGAAGGTATGGGTTTACCCGGACAAATGCCGGCCTACGAAACGCATTACGGTACCGTTCGTGGTTTATTTACCATCGACGAACAAGTGGACCGCGAAGTGGTGATAGTGCCTTTATGGTTCATTCAACAAATTCGAAACGACAGCACACGGTGTACATCCTTTGAAATAAAATTGAAACCCGGTATTGATGCGAAGCGTTGGACTAAGGCGTTGATGTTGAATCAAAACTTCAAGCACTTAAATTGTTTAGAACGAGAAGCACAAAACCCAACCTTGTACAAAGTGCTCAATAGCGAACGTTGGGCCGTTTTTGCCATCTTGAGTTTTATGTTGCTCATTGCTTCATTCACCATTATCAGTGCCCTTTCGATGTTGGTGCTTGAAAAGCAAAAAGACATTGCCATGTTGCGTGCCCTGGGCATGACGAACACGCAAATTCGAGGTTTATTTTTACGCACCGGTATGTTGCTATCTTGTTTGGGCGGATTCATCGGCATGGCCCTAGCCTATGGCTTATGTATGGGGCAACATTATTTTGGATGGGTTCGGATGGGAAGTTCACCCACCATGCGTTTAGATGCTTACCCCGTTGCCTTTCGGTGGAGCGATGCCGCAGGGGTTATATTGGTGGTAGTGGCCGTTGCCTTTATTGCCTCGTGGATGCCGGCACAACGGGCAGCCAAACGGCCAATTAGTTTACGCGGCCAATAAAAAAAGAGACCATGACGGTCTCTCTTTTTTATAAAACAAAATGAAAATTATTTATTTTTTTGCCGGCGCTTTATTGTCTTTATAACGCATATCAGGTGTTCCATCGGCTTTCTTAGGTCCATTCGCTGTTGCAGCATTCACGGCCTTACCGGCTGCTTCTTTATTTTCTTTATAACGCATGTCGGGTGTACCATCGGCTTTCTTAGGACCATTAACTACGGCAGACTTAGCCGCATTTCCGGCGGCTTGCTTGTTTTCTTTGTAGCGCATATCGAGCGAACCATCGGCTTTGGTTTTTACATCTTGCTTAACGGCAGCACTGGTTTTCGATACTTCTTTCTTTACTTCCTGTTTTACAGCAGGTACTGTTTTGGTTTGGGCTACGGCTTGCAATCCAATAAAGGCAAGTCCGAGAAATAGAGCCATTACTTTTTTCATGTTCAATAAATTTTAGAAGGCTAAAGTACGGAGTCGAAATTCATCTTGCCTTGCTTTGTATGTTAAATTTATCATTTTTAAGATGAATGAAAGTTCCTATTTACAAGGGTTTGTAGAATTTCTACTTCAAATGATTATTCAAATAGGCACCTAAGGTTATCCATTGCCGGTAAGACCATACTCCTTCAGTGCTTGGATTGTATTGGCATTGATGCCGCCACGACAATCGCCCGAAGCGCCATAATTTAACATGCGTGACCACATTCATATCGAAATTAGATTGACCTTCAAACAAGGGAACAAATAATAAAGCGGTTCCTTCAATAAAGGCTTGTTGGCGTAGTTTTATTAGTGGACAAGTAGCTTGAAAGTTGATACCGCCTTCTACGGTTTGTTTATTCCCTCGTTCAATGCCGGCAATGGTTTGGGTGCTTCGCGAAGCAAACAAAGACGTATCGCGGAGCCGGGCAATTTTACACGAAGCCAAGCCTACTTGAAATCGCATACCATTTATAAGAAGCGTGCTTAGGCCGGCGCTGATAAAAATATAGCCCGGACTCATATACGATTCTTGTTTGAAAGCTTTCAAACCTTGCGGTGTAGCTTGATATTGATAACCGGGAAATAATACAGTTTGTGTATTATACGAAAGATCAATATCGAAGTACTTCGTCCACGATTTTGAAATACTGAATTTATACTGCAAGCGGTCGGTCGATTTAAGGTGTAGGCTGTCTACATACCAAGTAAAACCATAATCGTTGAAAAGAACCGTTTCCATTAGCCAGGTATTCAATGCAAAACGACTTTTAATATCGAGGTTATAATAAAACGTAAGTTGGGGTTTCGGCGAAGCCTGTTTCAATAAAAACTGCGCATCGGCCGTGAAGGTGCTATGCACATCGTAATAGAGCGTCCAATGCCAACGAGCACGGGCTTGCCGAATACTATCTTGTTTATTTTTTTTCAAGGAATCGATGGGGTGCGCGCATAAATTGCCCGTGTTAACCAACATCAATAAACTTCCCAAAAGGAAAGTAAAATATAAATTCAGCATGGTTATGATTTGTGCGATAAATCTACTATGAACCGCACTAAATCATTCGAATAAATTATAACTGCATGAAGCGTATGTAAGCGACTTTGAAATGGCTTCCAATAAAAAAAGCCTGCAATACATGCAGGCTAAAATTCCAATAAGGAGAATGAATTATTTTTTAGTTCGTTGGTAGCGCATCATCATGATATCGCCATAATAAAATTCCAATTGCCCTTCGGGATTCAATTTCCAGCGATTGATTTTTTTTAAGGTCTGCACATATAAATTTTCGCCCTGCGCTTCTTCGCAGGCCATCATGGTCATGGCAATATTTTGGTTGAAACGAATGGAGTCACCCTTTTGGGTAAAGGGGCCATTATATCGGTTACAAGGGGCTTGTCCATAAACACGGGTTTCTTTCGCATCAAATTCCAAGGTCGGTTTACGGTCCGGATAAAGCCCATCGAACGCAATTCGTGGACCGCTAATAAAGTTCAAGGTCCAAGAACCGCTTAAAGCACTTGGAGCCGGTGTTTTCTTTTTGGGCTTCTTGCCGGCTTGCATAGTTTGAAAGGAAAACAAAAACAATCCAAAGGCAAGTAATAAGTAATTTTTCATAGCAACCATTTTAGATGAAATAAAAGTATAGGCTTTATTTGAAAGGTGTTGTAGAATGATTATTAATTAATTGTAGACAAATATAAAGGAGACGTATCTTGTAACAAATCGCACAAAGTGATACTAACTACATAATTACTTTAATTTGAGCATGCCACTGCCCAACGAACAACAAAAAGCCTTTTTAGCAATGGTGAACCAACATCGGGGCATCTTATATCGATTGGCCAAGAGTTACAGTGCAGATGCCGAAGAACAAGCCGACATGGTGCAAGAAATGATATTGCAATTATGGCATGCTTTTGCTCGTTTTGAAGGGAAAAGTCAATTTTCTACTTGGATGTATCGGGTATGTGTGAATACCATGTTGACCTATCATCGACAACGAAAACGGGAAAAAGGCGAACAAGCAGCTTGGTTTCATTGGAGCGAAAAATCGACCTCACAAACCGAAAGAGAAAGCACTTCGCTTGAATTGTTGTATAAAGCCATTCGGACCCTAGACGATTTAGAACGCGGTATTTTCTTCCAATATTTAGAAGGCTTAAGTGGGAAGGAAATAGCGTCAAATATCGGCATAAGTGAAGGCGCTATTCGTGTTCGGATTAACCGAATTAAAGAAAAATTAAAAAAAACGCTCATTTCCTATGGATACCAATATCACTAATTTCGAAAAAATGTGGCACGAACAAACCACCGATGCAACAGAAATTCAAATGCAACATTTGAACCCACGCACTACACATACTATTGTAGATGCTGTTCGAAAAAATATGCGCATGGAATTCTACTATTTTTTAGGAACTCCTTTGTTGTTTCTAGCTGCCTTTTATATTAAAACCAATTCTCCACTGAGTATGGCTATTCTAATTATAACCTTCATAGTGTTGTTGTTAGTTTCGATATATTATTTAACCCGTTTTTATCGGTTTTATAAAAAAAGTGGCAATATGCTTTTCAATACCAAAGAGAGTTTAACTTGGTTTTATTATGAATTACGCTTCAATATGGAATTATACCGCTCCTTTGTTTATCATGGCATGTCGATTGGATTTTTTGCCGGGTTTATTTGGGGTATTATTGAACCACATATAACCCAACACAAGGAAATTGATTTATTGGACTTAGGGCTGTATTTCATCTTCATTGTTGTCTTTTTGCTGATTACCGTTTGGTTTACACAATATTGGTTAAACATATTTTACGGAAAACATTTAAAACGCGTAAAATGGCTGTTAGACCAACTTATGGTGAATGTAGAATAGCTTATATTCCTGTTAAATGGTAGAATCAGCCCAATAACTTATTCGTCAAAGCCCCTCAAAACCCTTAATTTTGTTTAAATTTTTATTTTTTTACTATGCGTAAACTATTCTATTCCTTGCTGGCCTTAGGTGCCTGGCAAAGCGTTCAGGCGCAATCGGTGAACATTAAGTTTGTCGAGTACGATTTGCCTAACGGACTGCATGTGATTTTACACGAAGATCATACCAT
>JBPCSZ010000138.1:0-8070 GCA_051006655.1 Chitinophagaceae bacterium | reverse complement strand
AATAGCTAAAAATGCCAATTTTTATCGGAAATAAAAAAGCTATGCATCAGCATCAAATAATTGGACTTCGGTAGATAGAACCAAGCGGCTGTGCTTCTTTCATCGGATGAATTGTGTTTTTATTTCTGTCGATAAAAATCGTCATTTTTTGAACGCTATTTTTCTCGGGCCGATCCTAGATTAATGTTGGTGTAACTGTTCGCTGAAACTGTTCACTGATACTTCGATGAGGATAGTTCCGAACGATGAACCAATAGCCTTGATGGCAACGGAAAGCCCCCGGCTGTGGACTGTATCCATACTAGGTGAATGAAAAGACCCGGGGCTTGCAGTGTACAGCAAGACGGGTGCCGAATAAAGCGATGCCGATGCGCTTCAAAAAGGCCATTAATGTTTTATCATCAAAGGGCGAAAAACTTGTGCGCCTTGTGTTTGAATGCGCAAGGTATAAACGCCATTGCTCAAGGCTTGTACGTTCACAGTGCCACAAGGGCCCGACTGTAATAGTTGCCCCTGCATATTGTATAAACCGTATCGAGCCTGGGGATCATTATTAACCCAAACATGCACTTCGTTTTCGGCCGGATTGGGCCAAACCTGTACGCTATTTTCCAATTGAACATCTTGCGCATTCAAGGTTTGCAAGGCCGAATTTTGCGAAATGGTACCCACCGTATTCAATAACCAATTATTCGGATCGATGCTGATATTAGTAACCGCACGGCCATAAGGAATTATAAAATCGTTGCTGTTGGCTGTTATGTTCACCCGCACGGTGGTATCGCCGGCCGGACCTGTACATTTAATTTCGAGTGGTGTTTTGAACAGGTTGGTATTGATAGACGAGGTGGTATGGGTGATGCGCAAATACAAATTATTGCCGTTGGCAAAGAACTGTCCCGAGAAAATGGGATGCCCATAACCATACAACCACTGCGAAAAATAATCGTTGAGGTTCACGCCCGTAAAGGTTTCCATCGAGGCCTTTAAATCGTCGATGCTCGCGGTGGAGAAGGCATATTGTTGCAAGAAGTTTTTAAGTCCGGCAAAAAACAAACTATCCCCCAACACAAAACGCAGGGTATGCAAAACGGCACTGCCTTTGTTGTAGGTTAAGCGACTGCTGAAAATGCGGTTCACATCGGTGGTATCGGTGAAATAAACGCGGGCATTCGGGTCTTGCAGTACATCGGCATGCACGGTAGCCATATCGGCTTGAGCGGCGGCCAAGCCTCTAAAATGTTCGTAGGCAATGTATTCGCCATAGGAAGCAAAACCTTCGTTGATGAAAATATCCTTCCAGGTTTTACACGTCACATAATCGCCAAACCATTGGTGCATGAGTTCGTGGGCATTCAAGGAGAAATTGCCCAAATTACCTACACTGGTCATGGTTTGATGTTCCATACCGCCACCAAATGGGGCCATGGCATGTCCATATTTTTCTTCGTAAAACGGATACAATCCAAATTTATCGGAGAAATATTCCAAGACTAAACCGTTGCTATCAATTTGCGATTTGAAGGTGGGTAGGCAGTTCGGATTATCGTACACATAGTTCACCACCATCACAGAATCGTTGGGCAAATTCGGTGGATGAACGAAATAGGTATAATCAACATATTTCGAAACGGCAATGGAGATTAAATAATAATCGATGATGTAATTGGTTTTCCAACGGTATTTCACCTTGCTGTTGGGCAAAGAATCAACGCCTTCGAGCAAGCCATTCGAACCTACCCGATTTTGATTGGAGGTAGTTACAAACACCCAAGCGCTATCGGCTTTGTCTTGCAAAAATTGTTTACACGGAAACCATTCGTAAGCGCTATAAGGTTCACTCAAACTCCAAGTAACCTGATTGCCCCAACTGGGCGATGAACCGGTGCTGAAACCATCGCCAATGGCGGCTCCACCCACGGTATTCGCATTGCCTTTATAATAAATTTTAGCGTTAAAATTGGTATTCACGGCCAAGGGTGCAGGCAAGGTGATATAGGTTACTTGTCCAACGCGAGTATAGGTAGCCGTTGTTCCTGCCGGTAGCAAAATGATACTATCGATGGTGAGGGAACTGTTCAATTCGAAACAGAAAGTATCAGTAGGCGCGGTGATGGTGGCACCAATTTGTCCGCTACCACTAATTACCGTTGAGTTGCGTTCAATATTCAAATCGAGAAAATAGAAATGCACGTCGTAACGACTCATCAAGGAATTGTCGTAATTGCCGGCCCGTGTTTTTTTCTTCATGCGGTTCATGGCTGAAGCTTTTACATCGGCGCAATTGCCCGTTTCTTGGGCATGAAGTATAACAGTGTTTAAAATCAATACAAAGAATAAAATGAAAGTACGCATAGCCCATAAAAATAAGCGTTTTTAAGGAATTGGGCGGTGCAAATCCGTTAACACCGCAATTTTTCAGGCTATATTTCTCCTATGTTGTATTTGTATTACTTTTGTCGACCGGGTTCTACACGAATTACCCGCCCTAAAACAAAAGCACATGTCATCATCCACTTGGTTCAAACGCATAAAGCAGGGCATTCTTACATCGGCGCAAGACAAGAAAGATGTTCCCGATGGATTATGGTTCAAATGCCCTAGTTGCAAGAAGACTGTCACCATGCATGAGGTGCGCGAAAATCAATGGCTTTGTCCGCATTGCAACCACCACAACCGCATCGATGCCGCTGAATATTTCGATATTATTTTCGATACCGATTCCACCACCCTTTTGTTCGAGAACATTGTATCGAAAGACCAATTGGGGTTTGTTGATTTAAAGCCTTACAAAAACCGTTTGGTGGAAGCCCGCAAATCGACCGGTCTGCGCGATGCCATGACGGTAGCCGTGGGCGAAGTAGATGGCCGCAAAATGGTTTGTGCCGCCATGAACTTCCGCTTTATTGGGGGTAGTATGGGCAGTGTGGTGGGCGAAAAAATTGCCCGTGCCATCGATTATGCCATCGAGCATAAATTGCCGTTTATGATTATTTCAAAATCGGGGGGAGCCCGTATGATGGAAAGTGCATTTTCCTTAATGCAGATGGCTAAAACATCGGCCAAGCTCACGCAATTGGCCAATGCGAAATTGCCGTATATCTCCTTCATGACCGATCCTACCACGGGTGGTGTAACCGCTTCCTACGCCATGTTGGGCGATGTGAACATTGCCGAACCGGGCGCGTTGATTGGCTTTGCCGGTCCGCGTGTAATTAAAGAAACCATTAAAAAAGATTTACCGGAAGGGTTCCAAACCTCGGAATTTTTATTGGAACATGGCTTCCTCGATTTTATTGTCGATCGTAAAGAGTTGAAACAAAAATTAGCCGATTTGATTGATTATTTTTCGAAGTAAAATCAAGAGAAACGAAATTAAAAAGACCCGCCATTGTGCGGGTCTTTTTCATGATTTGCGTTTTTTATTTCTTTGTGATGCGAAGGGTATTCCACATCAAATCGATAATCTTGCGTCCTTGTGATCCTAATTCTTCATCCATAATCATCGACATCATTAAGATACCTTCATCCTTGCCACCCCAAGTAGCAATTTCGTAAATATTTTTATCGTCTTTGTACGTCAACTCAGCGCGACACACCCGAACTTTTTGTCCGGAAGCCAAGGTTTTATCGTAATCTTTACGTTCCATGGTATAACCATAACTGATGCTTTCCTTGGTGAGTTCGGTTAACATCAATTCGTTGAGTGCGGTTGGATTCATTGATTTGTATTGTTGAACCAATACGCCGGAACCTTCCGCCGTCATTAACATCACTTGGTCGATATCATTCCCTAATTCCTTTTTGTTCACTTTAAAATCTTTTGGATAATTAAAGGCGTATAGACTGTTCACAAAAGTCAAGGTGTCTTTTTGTTTCAAGCTCACCGAATACGATTTACCGCCAATCATCATCATGGCCGGTTTGTCGGTACTTAATTCAATGGTCTTCCCGTCGATGCTTAAGGAAAAATCGTTTTGCGCCTGAGCGCCAAAAGCCATGCACACGATGGCCGCTAAGAAAAAGAATCTCATTCAAATAATTTAGGGCGTGAAGGTAGCCCTTGGTGTTCATAAAAATGGGAATAGGCTAAATAAAGCGACAAACCTTATCCATTTATTTTTAACGCTGATGTAACTTTCCTCCATTAAATTCGTCAAAAGGCGCTTATGCATATTATTTTTCAACGCGTGTTGGCGCTGTGTGTTTTCTTAGTTGCCGGTTTTCAGCTCCAAGCCCAACAAAACATCATCCTCCTCATTGCCGACGATGTGAGTCCCGAATACTTTGGTTTTTACAATACCAATACCGACACCGCCAAAGCACCGAATTTAAGGGCCTTAGCCAACAACAGTGTGCGCTTTACCCGCGTTTGGGCCTCCCCCATTTGTTCGCCCACCCGCGCCGGCATACTCACCGGTCGTTATTCGTTTCGTACCGGTGTGGGGGCTGTTGTTACCGGCCCCACCTCAGCGCAATTAGACACGAACGAAATGAGCATTGCCAAATTGTTGAAAGTTTTTGGCCCAACCAAATACGCCACAGCCTGCATTGGCAAATGGCATTTGAACGATGCCACCCTTCCCAAACGCCAATACCCACGTCGTTTTGGCTATGATTTATACAGCGGTAATTTTTTAGGCGCACTCACTAACTTTTATTCCTACCAACGCATCACCAATGGCGTGTTAGATACCGTTACAACGTATGCCACCACCCAAACCATCAACGACGCCATAGCGTGGCTAGATACCCTAAGCGGCAACAAGCCCTTCTTCCTGTGGTTGGGCTTCAATGCACCACACAGTCCATTTCATTTACCCCCCGCTAATTTATGCGATACCACAGGCTTGCCCGGCACAACGGCCGATATACAAGCCAATCCAAAAAAATATTACAAAGCGGCCATTCAAGCCTTGGATACTGAAATTGGGCGTTTATTGACCTATTTGGATGCCCACAATTTGCGCGACAGTACGCATATTATTTTTATGGGCGATAATGGCAGTGACCAACAAACCGCCCAAATACCAACCCCCACTAAGGCTAAAGGCACACTTTACGATTATGGGGTACATGTGCCATTAATTATTAGTGGTCCAGCCGTAAGCGGCGCCCCGCGGGTGAATACCGATTTATGGAATACCGTTGATTTATTTGCAAGCATGGCTGAAATGGGCCGTTTCACGCAATGGGCCAATGCCATTCCAAACGGCAATACCATCGACAGCCGAAGTATGCTTTCGGCTTTGCGTCAAAACAATTACACGCCACGCACGTGGATATTCAGCGAACAATTCAATACACCGAGCATAGCGGCCGATGGCAAAACCATTCGCGATACCGCCTATCATTTACAACGCTTCACCAATGGCAACGAAGCCTTATTTCGCTACGCCACCGATTCCTTGGAAGACCTCAACATACTGGCCAACCAAGCCACCATGACGAGCACCGATTGGCAACATTATTATGCCTTGTGCGATACCCTATCGAACTTAACCAACACCTTACCTTGTTGGGCTACGGGACTCAGTGAAACTGAAGTGAGCGAGATTATTTTATATCCCAATCCAAGTCGCGGGAATTGTAGTATCCGCGGCTTATACGGCACCTGGCAAATTCGCCTCATCGATGCCACGGGCAAAACCGAGTACAATGGCTTATGGCAAGAAGGCCAATCCATTCCACTGCAACATATACCCAAAGGCGTTTATTGGCTACAAGCGCAACAAGGAACGAATACACGTTCCGCGAAATTAATTTGGGCAGGGGAATAGTTTAAACCACTTGTAGTTTATTACAAATGAATTCGGGTTGAATTGCACTATGATGTTAGTGTAAGGCCTGAGAAAAATAGCGTAAAGAAAATGACGTTTTTTATCGTTAGAAATAAAAACACAATTAACCCGATAATGTAAAATCATTCGCTTGGTTCTATCTACCGAAGCCGAATAATTTGATGCCGATGCATAGCTTTTTTATTTCCGATAAAAATCGTCATTTTTAGCTATTTTTCGATAGCCTTGATTTTTTTGCTACTTTTTTTATCAAGAAAAAAAGTAGAAGTAAACCATTTTCCTATTGGTTGGTGTCTTGAGGCTGACCGATAGGGGAACTATTTCAGAACAAGACACATCACGCAGTACTTCGTTCCAATCATTGGATGCGTGAGATTACTATTGCCTGATTGGCAAGAAAAATAATGCATCATCAAAAAAAAATCAAGACTTATCGATGGTATTATTCGATTAGCCTCAAAAAATTGGCGTGTTTATATTTTTAAATTACTTTAAACAAAATTCCGCCATGGCTAGACATTTTATTCAGAATTTTGATTACGAAGTTAATCCGATATTTAATGTTCATACAGAACGGGCATTTACGTCTTCAGACAATATTGCCATTTATGAGCATATAAAACACATAGATAATTGGATTGAAATTTATCTTACAGATAAAAAATTCGTATCTCGAACAATCATAGAATCCCGTATTGCGCAAGAAGTCAATCACATCAGGAAAATCACGCACGCGCGAAGTACACCCGATACCTTACTCCGAAAAGCGTTAGATGTTTGCTTAGACGAAAGCCAAAAATATGTGATTCGTTTTTTAGACCTGAAAGATTATCCAACGTCAGTAACATTTCAAGAAGGGCAATCTAAATTCGATGAATCGAAGTATTTTCACATGGTTGAAAATGGTTATTGCGAATATCAATTGCCTGATACAGAGGCCTTTAGAAATTTTTGTCAAAAACAGTTAGAAGAAGCAAGGGTTACCTATGAAGGCAGGGATGATTGGCGAGGAGCAACATGGGAAGGCTTTCAACAATCTGAAGGGTATAGTATCGTCAAGAATTTCATTCTCGATCAGCATATTTTAGATTTAGTTTCGGCTTATAAAGGCAAAGAAATGTCGCTAAACTACATTTCTTGGGATTATAACCATCATCGTCAAACTTGGTTTAAAAACGTTAATGGCGTTGAACGACGTTCTCCTACAAATTACTATCATTTTGATGCGCATCCCCATGGGGCTAAAATGTTGGTTTATTTAACCGATGTCAAAATTGGCGATGGGCCTTTTCGCATCGTCAAAGGAAGTAATTGTATGAGTCGATCTACATTTACAATCGGATTACATTCTGCTATCGATAGGCATGTAAACCCGATGATTCCGGCACCACCGGGTCATTTCAGACGAGCCGCGTTTACCTACGATAGGTCTTTATTAATGAAATTGCCCCATGCATTTTTAGGCTCTACTCATTTTGGCGATGATTTGGTGGAAGATTCTGTTTTGACTAAATACTTATTAGACAACACCGTGGTATTTACACGTAAAGCGGGGTCGGTTATTGTTTTTGATGGTTATTTGGGCGTTCATGCCGGAGGAAACCCGCTAGATGGGGAACGTTTAGCTATTCAGGCCGGGTTTATTCAAGAAAAACCAGCTACTCCGAAAAAGAAGCAGAGAACCTTGATGCAACGTGGCAAATCCTTTTTGAAAAGAAAACTCAAGGTATAATCAGCTATACACAAAAGGCCGCTTACATCGGTTTATATTACCAATTAAAAATACGCTCGCTTCATTAAGCGAGCTGTTTTATGTTGTTGCGTTTTGCAACATTCAGGTTGGTGCAAGGAGTAATGTTTTAGTTTCATTAATGTTGTTTTAGTCGCACAATGGTGCGCCTCTACGGAATGGTGTAGAAATTCAATTCACTCAAAACATCTTATCATCCTTCCATCCTATGCATCATAATTCAGACAAAAGAACAGCTGATGAAAGTTCCAGCCGATGAGAAATAGCCGCGATTGGAGCAAGGTGCCATGCACCGCGGAAAGCGCGACGGGAGATGAAGAAAGATTTTTAGATGCGCTCCAAAACAGTAAACAGGTTCAGCGAACAGTAAACAGAAACGCAATCATTTTCAGCTAACAGGCATAAAAAAAACGACTCGCTATGGAGTCGTGTAAAAAATTTTTTTTATTGAATTAATCATATTCGGTGGGTTTCAGGGCCGTGGCAAATTTATAGCAAAATTTAATTTAAATAAATTTT
>JBPCSZ010000137.1:0-3200 GCA_051006655.1 Chitinophagaceae bacterium | reverse complement strand
TTAATGCGTTCGCAAACAGCCAAGGTTTGGGTGATATTCCAGATATAGCAACTAAAAGCTACTACGTCGTATTGGGCACAATGGTCGGCAATGGTATCGAAATTTTCCTTGATGGTAAATTCCTTCCATGCCAAACCGGGCCGATGTTTATTCAGCTGATAAAGAATACGAATGGCCAAGTTGGTATGAATATACTTGGCATTAAGCGTGGTGAGCAGAACCTGCATAGGAATGCAAAGAACGCATTTTCAGCGCTTTTAAGTCACGTTGTGTGTAAAAAATGAGGAATTAATCCACTTTACGGAAAATCACCGAAGCGTTATGTCCGCCAAAACCAAAGGTATTACTCAAAGCAGCCCTTACGGTACGTTCTTGCGCCTTATGGAAGGTGAAATTCAATTTAGGATCCAATTGGTCGTCGTCGGTAAAGTGGTTGATGGTTGGAGGCACTTTATCGTTTTTAACGGCCAAAATCGAAGCGATGGCTTCAATAGCCCCGGCAGCACCCAATAAGTGTCCGGTCATTGATTTGGTTGAACTGATGTTCAAGTTATAGGCGTGGTCGGAAAAGACCTTTTGAATCGCGGTTACTTCTGCGATATCGCCTAAAGGAGTGGAAGTACCATGAACGTTGATATAATCAATTTCATCGGCTTTCATTTCGCCGTCTTCCAAGGCGTTGTTCATCACCAAAATCACCCCAAGTCCTTCCGGATGAGGCGCGGTGATGTGGTGGGCATCGGCCGAGCAAGCGGAACCGCTCAATTCAGCGTAAATTTTAGCGCCGCGGCGTTTGGCGTGTTCGTATTCTTCCAATACAATGGCACCGGCACCTTCGCCTAATACGAAGCCATCGCGGTCTTTATCGAAAGGACGCGAAGCGGTTTCGGGCGAATCGTTGCGTTCACTCAAGGCTTTCATGGCATTAAAACCACCAACACCCGGCGGCGTTACTGCAGCTTCGGAACCACCACAAACAATGACGTCGGCTTTTCCTAAGCGAATGAAGTTGGCAGCATCAATTAAGGCATGGGCCGAAGAAGCGCAAGCGCTCACGGTACAGAAATTTGGACCGCGGAAGCCGTATTTGATGGAAATATGTCCCGAAGCAATATCCGAAATCATTTTCGGAATGAAGAAGGGATTGAAACGGGGTGTACCGTCGCCGGAAAAGAACCCTTTCATTTCTTCATAGAAAGTACCGATACCACCAATTCCGGAGGCCCAAATAACCCCCACGCGGTCTTTATTCACCTGGGGGTTATCGGGTAATCCGGCATCGGCAATGGCTTGGTCGGAACTGACGATAGCCAATTGCGAGAAACGATCGATTTTGCGCGCTTCTTTACGATCCATGAAATCTTCCGGAGCGAAATTTTTCACTTCACACGCAAAGCGGGTTTTAAATTTTTCAGCATCAAACAGCGTAATCATGCCGGCCCCTGAAACGCCATTACAGAGTCCCTGCCAATATTCCTCAACGGTATTGCCAATAGGCGTCAAAGCGCCCAAGCCGGTAACGACTACACGTTTTAATTCCATGAAAAAAATAAATTATTTAGCGTATTCTTCGAGGTAGGAAACAGCTTGTCCTACAGTAGCGATTGTTTCAGCTTGTTCGTCGGGAATCGAAATGTTAAATTCCTTTTCAAATTCCATAATCAATTCTACGGTGTCCAACGAATCGGCACCTAAGTCGTTGGTGAAGCTAGCCTCGTTGACTACCTCGGCTTCTTCAACCCCTAACTTATCAACAATAATTTTCTTTACGCGTGTTGCTATATCAGACATGATGTAAAATTTAGATTGCAAAAATATACTTTTCATTCAAACTGAAAAGAAAAAACCGCACTTGTTAAAAAGATGTATATAAATAGGGTATTTTTATTCACTTAGGCGACTTTTGTGGATGACCTTTGATCATTGTACCTTTATATCATGGTTTTATCCTTTCCCCTTCAACTAAAACGACTCCGTTTCCTGCTTGTTTTCCTTGGATTTATGTTTCCAATTGGCGCCCAAGCCCAAGTTTGGATTAACGAAATTGATTCCGATACGCCCGGTACCGACGATAAAGAATTTGTAGAACTTCGAACCCCGGCCCCATTCACGTCGTTAAACGGCTATACCTTGGTGTTTTACAATGGGAATCCAACGGCGTCGAATGCCAACCGCAGTTATTTAAGTATCGCCCTCGATGGCTTCAGCACCGATGCCAATGGTCTGTTTTTAATTGGAAACAATGCCGTTTCGCCGGTACCGAGTTTAATTCTCCCCAATAATATTATTCAAAATGGCGAAGATGCCGTAGCGGTTTATCAAGCCCCTGTGGCTAATTTCCCCGATAGTACCTTAGCCAATGCCACCAATTTAGTGTCGGCCTTGGCCTACGATACCGGCGACCCTGATGCGGTGACCTTAATGGCCTTATTGAATATAGTAGCGCCACAAGTTCAAATGGACGAAAACGCCAACGGTGCCCAAGCCACCCAATCCATTCAACGGAAAAACGACGGCATGTACGAAGTCAAAGCCCCTACCCCCGGTGCCATGAACGATGGTTCGGGTATTCCCATTCAAGGTATTACCATAGGTGTAAGTACCCAATACCGCAACGAAGGTGATTCCATCCACATTACGGTAAGTCGTTCTTCAGCCACCGCATCGGCGCTCACCCTCAGTTTATTGGTAAATAATGGCGGCTTCACCAATGCCGATATCAATGGGGCCACCACCTTAACCATTCCCGCCAACCAAACCAGCATCACCACCATTTGGACCATCGTAGATGATACCGTCGACGAGGGCGATGAGGAAATGTTGCTTCGTTGGGCGTCCATTCCATCGGGGTATACGGCCATGAACAACAATATTGTATTGCGTGTGGTGGATAATGATTATGGTATAGACCCTTGGGGACAGCCCACTCAACCCACTTACGGTATTGTAACGCCACAAATTCCCAATGGCTATTATAGCAGTTTGAACGGACTCAGCGGGGCGGCCTTGAAACAAGCCCTTCAGAACATCATTGCCGATTCGCAAGTAGTGCGTAAACACAATTATGGCGATGTGGTTGCCATTTTAAAAGAAGCCGACCACCATCCCAAAAACCGCAATCAAGTGTGGTTGATGTATGTGGAAACACCCCGGGCCAAACTCGATTTTCAGGAAAGTGGCAGTAATGTGGGCAAATGGAA
>JBPCSZ010000136.1:0-14251 GCA_051006655.1 Chitinophagaceae bacterium | reverse complement strand
ATGGGCTGGATGAAGATTAATTTCAAGAATAAAAAGAATGCCGACTTATGGCGTCGCTTCATGGATATATACCCCAAACACAATGTGCAGTTTATTTGGGTGAAAGGGCATGCCAATAACCGCGAAAATAACCGTTGCGACCAAATTGCCACCGCCTGCGCCGACGGCACAAACTTGCGTGTAGATGAAGGCTATGAAACCGGTTTGTACAACTGATTTTTCTCATACGGAATTATGACATTCCGATGATATGTAAAAACTCGAATTGCAAGCATTTTAGCGAAATTTGTACCCATGCCACGCATCGGATTATTCTTGTTTTCGTTGTCGATTTTTTTAAGTGCTTGTTTGAAACAAGACAAACCCATAACCCTTCCGCCTAAAGGCAATGGCGATGTATTGCAACTGAATATGGGCGAGAATTACGATACCCAATTCTTTGTGAACTTACGCAGTAACCAAATTGTGCATACCAGTTTAATTGCCGCATGGGACATTGCCTTCCAATGCCGAGAAAACGAATTTGCCGTATTATTAAATGGCGGAAAAGGCATGGCCGCTTCGCCGGTATCGAATCGGTCGTTTCAATCCCTTTCTTATGCCGATACTATCGGCTTAGGGCAACGTTGGAAAATCGATTTGCCTTGTGGTAATCTCGATTCCTTGGTGATGGGAAATTGGCAACAAACGAAACCCGTATATTGGATTCGTCGCGATAAACTCGGTAAAGAAATTGCCAAATTACAAATATTATCCTTCGACGCGTTGTCGTTTACCTTCCGCTTCGGCATGGCCAACGATACCGGTAAAGTATACACCATCGCTAAAAATCCGAATTTTAATTTCGTTTATTTTTCCTTCGATGAACAAGCGGAAGTAAACAATATTGAACCACCCAAAACCACTTGGGATTTTGTGAGTACCTTGTATAGTTGCACCTTCTACGATCAAAATCCACCCTTACCTTATGTGGTTAACGGCGTATTACTAAACCCCACCAATACCCAAGCCTACTGCGATTCCTTATTGGGTTACGACAATGTGGATGCCGTTCGTGCCGGCAATTTGAATTGGTCTTCAACATGGGATGCCATCGGTTATCGTTGGAAAACCTACGATTTAAATACCAATATTTACACCGCACTTCGTCATCATACCTATGTGGTGAAAACCCAAAATGGCGCCATGTTCAAATTGCGATTCCTCGATTTTTACTCGCCACAAGGCATCAAGGGAAGTCCAAAATTTGAATTCAAGCCCCTTTGATTTTTTATACGAACTTTGCGTTTCTTCAACGCTAGAATTATGATTTATTTCGATAATGCCGCTACTACATCCTTAGACGATGCGGTTCTTGAGGCCATGTTGCCTTATTTAAAATCCCATTATGGTAATCCGTCCTCCTTGCACGGATTAGGTCGTGAAACCCGCACCGCCATTGAAAAATCGCGCAAGCAAATTGCCACGCTCATGGGGGCCAAACCGGGCGAAATTTTCTTCACCAGTTGTGGTACCGAAAGTACCAATACCGTGCTCTTCGGGGCCGTGCGCGATTTAGGTTGCCGCCATATCATCACCTCACCCATCGAACATCATGCCACCTTGCACACCGCCGAATTCTTGGCTGCGCAAGGCGCTTGTACCTTGCATTTGGTGCAACTCACCCAAGAGGGACATATCGATTATGTAGATTTAGAACGTTTACTCAGTGAAAATGACGGCGAAAAAATAGTTTCGCTCATGCATGCCAACAACGAATTAGGCAACCTCACCGATGTGCATTTGGTGGGTGAATTATGCCGCCGTTATCGCGCCTATTTCCATACCGATGCCGTGCAAACTTTGGGGCATTTCCCCTTAGATGTCAGTACCTTTCAACCCGATTTTTTAAGTGCTTCGGCGCATAAATTTCATGGTCCAAAAGGTTCGGGTATTTTATACATGCGCGCCGGCATTGCCCTCAAACCCTTAATTCACGGGGGCTCGCAAGAACGCAATATGCGCTCCGGTACCGAAAACGTAGCCAATACCGTAGGCTTTGCCAAAGCCCTCGAGTTGGCTGTGCAACACCAAGCCGAAGACGAAGTGTATATCCGTTCCCTCAAACAATACCTCAAAGAATCGCTCCAAAAACAATGGCCCGATATCGAGTTCAACGGCGATACTTCACAGCAAAGTTTATATACCGTATTGAACGTGGCTTTCCCAAAAACTGAACGCACCGAAATGTTGAGCATGAACCTCGATATTGCGGGCATTGCCGTATCGGGCGGTAGCGCTTGCTCGAGTGGCGCCGGTACAGGAAGCCATGTGATTCGCGCTGCCTATCCACATCGCGCTTGCGTGCCTTTGCGTTTTTCCTTCAGCAAACACAATACCTTCGAAGAGATTGATACCTTGTTGCAAAAATTGATTGAATTTACGATTTGATTTTTGGCAGTATAAAAAAAAAATCTATATTTGCACTCGCTTTTAAGCATTGCCTCATGGTGTAAGGGTAGCACATCAGATTTTGGTTCTGCTAGTCTTGGTTCGAATCCAGGTGGGGTAACACAAAAAGACTTCTTCTCACGAGGAAGTCTTTTTTTTTGAAGCGCATCAACCTCACATGCTTCATCACCCGTCTTGCTTTCCGTTCCAATGCCACGGGCTGCGCCACGCGGCATTTCCACTGCAATCAAGGCTATTGGGCATCGTCTCGTACTACCTTCTTCTTCCCCCTTATTTCATATCATTTCTCTTGATACGAATGAACGCTAACTCTTACCTATGTTTGTTGTATGCGTTATTTATTAAGCTCCTTTTTGATGTGTGCCTTTATTCAGCTTACTCATGCCCAACCCTTAGGCATTCTTCGTCAAAACTTTTTTTCTACTTACTTCGATCCTATTTTAAATATCAATGTGGATGTGCTCGATTCTGCCACCATTCGTTTGGGGCGTATCAATCCTACCACCGGACAAGTAAGTGCTGCCGGTAATTTTCAATACAATATGGGCATAAACTTAACGGGGGCAACCATTAATCCTTATGCCAATCGTTATATCATTGCCAGTGGTCAAAACCTCTTACAATTCGATTTAAATTCCGGACAAATCACGCATAATAATCCAATTACAGGTACTATTCCAACTTGGGCTTTTCAAAATTTTCGGTTCAATCCAAGCGATACCGTAGTCTATGGATTGGTCCCCGAAAATTTCTATTCTACCTATTTCGATTCCATTTCAATGACCACGATTCAAGTATTAGATTCGTCGCGCCTTCGCTTTGCGTCCATCAATCCGAATACTGCTCAATACGCGCTTATTGGTAATGCCTCTATGAAGAGTGTATACACCTTAGCGGGTAATGCCATCAATCCGCACCAAATGTTATTCTATTATTCCGCCGTCGATACCTTCGTATCCGTCGATTTGTATACCGGGAATATTTATGCCGAAGTACCCATTCAATTACCCGCCAATGCCATTTTCGAAAACTTTACATACAGTTGCGTAGACACCGCTATTTATGGTATTGTGCGGCAGAATTTTATCAGTTCGGTTTACGATTCTTTGCTCATGCAATTCATCGATGTGGTGGATTCAACGACCTTTCGTTTGGCAAAAATTAATCCAATCAATGGACAAGTAGCCATCATTTCGCCCTATAATTTAGCACTCAGTGCTACGCTCAATGGTAGTTGTTTTATTGATCCGGATTCAATGCAATATTATTTTAGCAATGGCAACGATATCGTGGGGGTGTCGTTAATCACGGGACAAATTACATCGCAAGTAACGAAAACATTCCCGGCCAACCACATGTATTTCGATATGATGCGCAGTACTAAAAATTGTTTCGGGGCACAAAAAGTTCGCTTGCAACAACCCAATAGCCTTGTTGATATTAAGACTGAAAAAACAGCGATGTTATCAATTCATCCTAATCCGGTTCAGGATATGCTCACCTTGCACGGCATAAATGGCATTAAACAAGTAAGTTTGTACAATACAAGCGGTCAATGCCTCATGCAAGAAACTCATACACAACTTAATGTTTCGGCTTTAAACAAAGGATTGTATTTCGTTCAAGTTGAAAACCAACAAGGAGTACGCTTTACGGCGAAGTTTTCAAAACAATAATGCCTTAGGGTAATTGAATGGCCGGGTGTAAAAACCGACTCACATCGGTTTTGTGCCGAATTAAATCGCGTACCAAGGTAGAGGAGAATGAAATGTATTGCGGTGAACACGACAAGAAATACGTTTCAATATCGGGAGCAATCATGCGGTTCATATCGGCAATGCCTTTTTCGTATTCAAAATCGCCCACCGTGCGTATTCCCCGAATAATAGTAAGGGCTTGTTGCTCGGAACAAAAATTTACAGTCAAGCCCGAATAAGGCATTACACGCACCTTGGGTTGTTGTTGAAAGATGGCTTCAATCCAAGCTTGGCGTTGTTCCAACGGAAACATCGTTTGCTTACCGGCATGAATACCAATGCCTATAATGATTTCATCGAAAAGGTATAAACTTCGTTCAACCACGTCAATATGGCCTAAGGTAATAGGATCGAAGGTGCCGGGAAAAACCGCAATGCGTTTCATAGGCTAAATGTAACGTGGGAAATTTATTCGGGCAAACGGAAAAAACTAAAGAGGGTAGTGCCGTAATTCTTCACCCGAAAGAAACCCTCAAATTGCTCATAGTTATTGCGAGGGGTATGTTCCAATACAAAAATACCACCGGGGTTCAACAAGGGCTTTTGTAAAATACGGCGTGGTAAATCATCGATGGTGCCTAAGGCATAGGGTGGACCCGCAAAAATGAAATCGTAGGTCTCCACACAAGTGGCAATATACCGAAACACTTCTTGCTTCACAAAACGCATGGGAATTTTAAATTCACCGGCTGTTTTCTTAATGAAATTATACATCACGGCATCTTGTTCCACAATGGTTAAATCGGTCACGCCACGCGACGCCAATTCATAACTGATACTCCCGGTGCCTCCAAATAAATCGAGGGTTCGTATCGATTCGTAATCGAGATATTGTTGTAAAATATTGAAGAGACCTTCTTTGGCAATATCGGTGGTTGGGCGCGTATGGGGCATAGAGCCCGGCGGTTGAAAGCGCCTTCCGCCTAATTCGCCGCCTACGATACGCATGAATGATACATTTGATGTGAAGGCAATAACGCGGAGGTCGGTATAGCGGAAATGGTCAAGGCATGGGGTGTGGTAAAGGATTCTAACGAGTACCCTTTTTCGTTTAACCCTTTTTCATAATCGGCTAAATTGGTCCATTCGCCATGCAAGTAAATTTTATTCACGCTTGCCGGATATTGTTCCAATAATAAGGCTGTGTAGTAAAATAAATCGTTGACGTTTTCAACCGAAGGAATTACTTGGGCTAAAACCTGTTCACCCTGCAATAGGGTAAAAGCTACCATACCATGTTGCACATAAACAAACAAGGCATTTCCTTCTTGCTTTTTGGCCTGTTCAATGTAAACGGGAATCATGGTGCCGGCCGGATGTTGCCAAGTACAATGTCCAACTTGATTGTCAACCGCTTGCCAATACAATTTAGGCATAGCAAACACTTGCACCATATGGCTGTTAACGGCATGAAAAAGCAGGCGTTCGCTGGGCAAAACATCGAATACAGGTAAGGTATAGGCTAACAAGCGTTGCGCATCGAAAAAGGCTGTGGGAACCAATACCGCTTTGTTCGAAAAGTATAAGCCTTGTAAATTGCAAGAGGGCGGTAATGGAATTTCTTCGAGAATACGGTTTAACTGCGATTCGAAAATGGCTTCATTTTCGAAGGCATGAAAGGCTAAACTCATCGCTTCTTTTTTTCGTGCCATTAAACTAATAGCATGAGGTCCGCAAGCTAAAATAAAGGCTTCAGACTCGAGCGGTTGGAAGCCCGGCGTGGTATAATGAAAATGTGGACTAAGCGTTTTCATGAATCAAACGCAATAATAAAGAAAGTGTGGCACAATGCCTAATCGAAGCGGGAATGTACCTTTGCGCTTCCATGTTGAACCCCTCGCTCCAAGTAGACTTTTCGCACCGTAAAATAATTCAAATGGCCCTGCCTGTGGCCGTGGCTATTTTAATTCCGCAGTTAATTATCCTCACCAATACCTTCTTTTTAGGGAATTATCACCCTCAAGGCGATGCCATAAAATCTCAGGCGCTATTGGCCGCTTCAGGCATTGCCGGTATTTTCTTCCTCACCTTATCGATGATTGGGTATGGTTTATCGTCCGGACTCCTCATGTTGTTCAGTCGCCGTGCCGGTGAAGGCGATGAGGCCGATTTGGTGCGCCTTTTTCCGCATGGCATCTTGTTGAGTTTAATGCTGAGCGTGGTGCTTATGGTATTAACTACCTTATTGGCGCCAGCTATTTTTACTTTGGCCATTCATAACGACCAAATTCGCGATGCGGCCATATCCTTCATAAGCATCCGATTTTGGGGCTTGCCCTTTGTGGTAGTGGCTCAAGTATGCAATTCATTTATGTTGGCAACCTCGAATTCGTCGAAGATCGTAGCGGGTACATTGGGGCAAACCTTGGTGCATATCCTCTTCGATTATCTCTTGATTTTCGGTCATGCCGGTTTCCCCGAAATGGGCTTGGATGGTTCGGCTTGGGCCTCGGTATTGGCCGAAGTTGTTTATGCCTTTACCGCTGTGGCCATGGTGCATTGGCACCCCGATTTAAAACGCTTTAAGTTGCCGTTTATAACACGTTATTCCTCCGAAGAGTTGCGTATGATTATGCTCAAATCGTCGCCCCTCTTAGTGCAGTATTTTTTGAGTATAGGCGCTTGGCAAATTTTCTTCTTCTTTGTGGAGCATTTAGGGGAAGCGGAGTCGGCGGTATCGCAGGTATTACGAACTGTTTTTGGCATTGTTGGCTTAGGTGCTTGGGCCTTGGCCAGTACCAGCAATTCGATGGTGAGTAATTTAATTGGACAAAAAGCATTCGATGATGTAATCCCTTTAGTGCATCGCATCACGAAAATCAGTTTTGCTTTGGCCTTTCTTATTGGGTTGCCCTTGTTCATGTTTCCGGGGTATTTCTTATCCTTATTGACCAACGATGCCTCCTTGGTTCAATTAGGAACTAGTTCCTTACGTATTGTGGTGATTGCTACTTGGATGTTGTCGGTATCCACAATTTACTTCAATGCGGTTGTTGGAACAGGCAATACACGTTTAATTATGTTCTTTGAACTAACGGCCATTGTGCTTTATTTATGCTATAATATGGTGGTGGTTGAAATTCAAAAGGCCGGATTAGCCTGGGCATGGGGCTCCGAATTTGTGTATTGGTTTTCCTTATTTACATTGAGTGCCTATTATTTATACCGAGGTTCATGGCGAAAACAACCCAGCCTATAAAGTGCTTTTATGTTACTTATTGAATAGTGATGCCTACAACGTATAATCTATGCTACTTTCGCAACATGATTACGCTCATCGCCGGCACCAACCGACCAGGCAGTAGAACCTTATCGCTTACTCGTTTTTATCAACACCTATTTCAAGAGGCTGGTCATGAAACACAAATATTCAATTTAGCCGAATTTCAATCGTGGCAACGCAACGAGGCTTTTTTGAATCAGGAAGCACAATATTTATTACCTGCCAATAAATTTGTTTTCTTGCTTCCTGAATACAATGGCAGTATTCCCGGTGTATTTAAATTAATGCTCGATATCAGTGATATCAAATCGTGTTGGTACAATAAAAAGGTCATGTTGGTGGGACTCGCAACCGGGCGATCGGGTAATTTGAGGGGGCTAGATGTAATGACGAACATGTGCCACTATTTAAATATGCATGTATTTCCGCAAAAATTACCCATTTCAGGTATTCAACACCTCATGAATGCGGAAGGTCAACTCCACGACGAGCCCACGATTACTCAAATTCAACAACACGTTCAAGCGTTTATCCAATTCTAATATGCGTTTATTTCAAGGGGCCGGCATCATTTTCATGCTCTTGTTAATTGTTTTGCTCGAGTATTATGCCTACACAGCATTCCGTTTTGCCATTCGCTCCGTTCGTCCTTCGTTCAAATTGCCCCTCACCATTACCTTCTTTTTGGTAATTGCCGCTTGGTTTGCAGTGTTAATGGCCTTCCCGGTATTGCGAACTGCCGATATGAATCGTTCGTTGAAGAACCTATTGGTTTCCTTCGCTATGGCCTTATTTGTGATGAAATTGGTAGTAGCCGTTTTCTATTTGTTCGATGATATACGCCGTGGTTTATTTTTTCTTGGGTCTAAATTTTATGCTATTGAAAATATTCCGGGCCCTATAACACGTGGAATGTCGCGTTCCGATTTCTTGGCTAAAAGCGGACTCATCATCAGCACGGTATTATTTGGTAGCTTATGGTATGGCATGACGAATCGGTATCGGTATACGGTAAAACGCGTACCTATTAAATTTCCCAATTTACCATCGGCTTTTAAGGGATTGCGAATGGTTCAAATTTCCGATATCCATTCGGGCAGTTTTAACAACAAAGAAGCGGTTGCCCGTGGGGTACAACGTATTCTCGATTTAAAACCCGACCTGATTGTTTTTACCGGCGATATTGTGAATAATATCAGCAAAGAATTAAAACCCTATGCCCCCATTTTTGCCAAACTCACTGCCCCATTAGGTGTTTATTCGATATTAGGCAATCACGATTATGGCGATTATTTTGGTTGGGCAAGCCTCGACGCCAAAAGTAAGAACTTACAAAAATTAAAAGATTTACAAGCTCAAATGGGTTGGCGTTTACTGTTGAACGAACATGTTCATTTAGAGCGCGACGGCGAAAAAATAGCCTTGATAGGTGTTGAAAACACCTCGTTTAAAAACCGCTTTAAATCGTACGGCGATTTGTCGAAAGCGTATGCCGGTGCTCAAGAAGCCCCATTCAAAATTCTATTATCGCACGACCCTTCGCATTGGGATGGGGAAGTGAACAAGCAATATACCGATATCGATTTAACCTTAAGCGGACACACCCACGGTTTTCAATTTGGTGTAGAAATACCCGGGTTTAAATGGAGCCCGGCTCAATATGTGTACAAACAATGGGCCGGATTATACCAAGAAGGTCAACAGTATTTATATGTGAATCGAGGCTTTGGATTCCTTGGTTATCCTGGGCGTGTAGGAATGTTACCCGAAATTACCTTATTTGAATTGACATAAAAAAAAGCCGCATAACGCGGCTTTCATTTTTTAATATTGAGCGATTATTCCATCGATGAAGATTTACTTCTTTTTTGTTTTTTGATAAAATATTTTTGGTTTTCAGGATTGTTCAAAATAACAATCATCACCAAACAACATATTAACATGATGGTTGGATATAAAGAATGCCCTTCTTCAAATAAAACATGCAAGGCACTAATGGACAAGAAGATATATGCCGTGTATAGGGAAAAGGCATATGTCCACAAATAACTATCATAAATATTCATCGACTTTGGCCACTTGAGTGATGTGGGGCGACTGATTAAACACATAGCGGTGAAAACAGGGAAAACGAACCCCAAAATTGCTAGTAAACCACCCAATATGGTATAACTCTGTAAAGGCGTATACATCATTAAACGGCCTGTTTCTAATCCTGCAACGTCGCCCGTTGGATCTTTGTAAATTAAAAAAGTGCCATAGGCATTAAACCCTGCAACAAATAGCATCAAAAGTATCAATAAATAGATACCATTAGTTTTCTTCATACGTGTTTTTATTTGAGCAAATATAGAGGAATAAACATTAAATAAAAAGCCCCAGAGATTTATGGTCTTTGGGGCTTTTTATTCGTTTTGTTTGGTTTACTTGGCGTCCACCATCTCAACATCGAAAATCAACACGCTATTGGCAGGAATCCCTTTGGGATTATTATTATTGCCCGGCATAGCACGCGATCCGTAAGCCAAAGTAGAAGGAATAATCAATTTCGCTTTAGCCCCTTTATTCAATAAGGCAATGCCTTCATCCCAACCTTTAATGACTTGTCCGGCACCCAACTTGAAATTAAAAGGCTGAACATGGCCAAATTTAGGATCGGTATTGGAATCGAATCCGGTGCCGTCTAACAAGAAACCCGAATAATTCATGGTAATGTCTTGTCCGGCTTTAGCTAATTCACCACTTCCTTTCTGACTAATCACATAGTACAAACCAGAGGCTGTTTTGGTGGCTTTAATTTTATTGGCTTTCAAATAATCTTGAATCAATTTGTCGTCGGTGCTCAATTGCTTGTTAGCCGCTTCATCTTGTTCTTTTTTATATTCTTCGGCTGTTTTCACCGAAACCATTTTAATATAAAACGTTACTTTATCGCCACTTTTAGCAAAGGGAGGAATTTGCGCGTTTTTGAAAATAGAGTCAACCGGTGAACGTAATATAATGCTATCACCTTCGGTAGCATAGTTGAAACCTTCCATAATATCGCCACTGAATCCGGGCTTCGATACTTGCGCCGGTACCGGTTCGTTATTATTCATTTTATACGAATCGAATAATACGCTATCGTTTAAAATGGTACGAATATTAATATTAATCATCGAACCTTCCTTCGCGAACTTAGTCCCTGGGGCATCTTTTACGATGGCATATTCTAAGCTTGAAGGCAATTTTTTGAAATTCTGGGCTTGGGCATCTTGCGTTAAGGCCAAGGCGCTAACACTCAATAATGCGAAAACAATTTTTTTCATAATTCGTTTTGTTTACAAGTTTACTTGGTAATTTTTTTCTCGTCGGAACCTGCTTTCCCTTTATCGGCTTCTTTGATTTCAGAAGAAGCCGGGGCATTGTCTCTGGTTAAATCGGTACCTTGTTTTTCAGCTTTGATATCAATCACTTCAACATCAAACACTAAACTTGAATTGGCCGGGATGCCTTTTTCGTTGTTTTTATTGCCGGGCATGCTTTGTTCGCCATAGGCCAAAGTAGAAGGAATAATCAATTTAGCTTTAGCACCTTTGTTTAATAAAGCAATGCCTTCGTCCCAACCCGGAATCACCATGCGGCGACCTAAGGTAAAGGTGAATGGTTCCACATGTTCAAACTTAGGATCTACGTTCGAATCGAAGGCAGTTCCATCCAATAAACGGCCGGTATACTTCATGGTAATCATTTGTCCGGGTTCAGCATTAGCGCCTGTTCCGGCTTGCGTAATGATATAACGCAAACCACTTTCAGTTTTTTGAACATTCGTCATAGCGTTTTTGGCTACGAATTCTTCAATGGCTTTATTATCGAGTTCGGCTTGTTTTTGTTGTTTTTCTTTAACGCCTTTTTCGAAATCCTCTTTGGTTTTTACATCCACCACTTTGATTCGGAATTCAACCATATCGCCACTCTTGGCAAACGGCGGCATTTGTCCACCCATCACTAACGAATCAACCACGATACGGGCAATGGCCGAATCGCCTTTGCTCAACATGGGCATAATGGCCATAATATCGCCGGCTGAAGCCGCTTCATTCACAATAGTTTCGTAAGGCATACCTTGCTGATGGGTTGAGAAAATAACACTGTCGTGAACGGTAGTAGTTACATTCAACGATACGTAGTTTCCTATTACACCTTTGGTTTCGCCGCTTTGATCGTCTACAATGCGGTATTCCAAACCTGATTTTAATTTTTTGAACGACTCATTTTTACAAGCGGTCATTGCGGTGGCGGCCAATAAGGCCATGCTGATTTTTTTTAACATGTTGAAAATTTATAAAAAATTGAATTAAGGTTTTTTAATGTCCATGACTTCCACATCGAAAATCAAAATACTGCCGGGCGGAATCCCCTTCGGATTAGCGGCACTTCCGGGAAATGGCGTTTGTCCGTAAGCCAATTCCGACGGAATATACAAGGTTGCTTTACTGCCTTTCTTTAATATGGCAATTCCTTCATCCCAACCCCGAATCACTTGTCCTTGGCCTAAGGTAAATTCAAACGGTTGCACATGACCAAATGCCGAATCAACATTCGAATCGAACTTAGTACCATCCAATAAACGGCCGGTATAATTCATTGAAATTTTTTGACCGGCTTGACAAACATCCCCTTCGCCCTCTTTGTTTATTTTATACCAAAGTCCGGTTGAAGTACGGATAGGACTTACCCCCGTTGAATCAAAATACTTGCGCAGTTCGCCTTCTTCATCAACCGGTAGTTTAAAGTCTAATAATTCCACATCGAAAATTAAACAACTATTCGCCGGAATACCTTTTGGATTGGCATCGCCACCCGGACGAGCCGTAGCACCATAGGCCATATACGAAGGAATATACAAGGTTCCTTTTTCGCCTTTCTTCATTTTAGCTACGCCTTCATCCCAACCTTTAATTACCGAACCGGTTCCTAACTTGAATTCGAACGGCGTTACATGTTTAAAAGCGGTGTCTTCATTCGAATCGAATTTGGTACCATCTAATAAATACCCGGTATAGTTCATTTTTACCATAGAACCGCCAATTGGTAAATCGCCCGAACCGGCTTGTGTTTGCTGATAATACAAACCGCTGGCCGATGGGGTAGGGGCTATATTCTTTTTCGTGAAATAGGCTTTTAATGCGGCCTCATCCAATGTTTTTTGCTTGGCCATTTCCTTCTCCATTTTGGCCTGCTGTTCCTTCATTTGTTTCTCAATTTGCGCTTGCTGTTCTTTCATGAACTGCTCTTTGGGTTTCACAGAAACCAAGCGTATTTGATACTCCAATTTTTCACCCGGTTTTACAAAATCGGGTTTCTTATTTTTGCTGTTTTTGAAAATCTGGTCGGCATCGGCAATTACAATCATGCTATCACCTTCACTCATCAAGGCTATGGCTTCTACCACATCGCCTTTAAAGGCCGGTTTGGTCATACTGAATTCAGGTACTTTGCCTTTATTGGCTTGGGCCCAATCGTACATCAACATATTGGCTTTTACCGCCACCGTGCGCATTTTCAATTTAATTTGATCGCCTTCTACCGGTTTACGTCCACCGGGTTTATCTACAATAAAGGTGTATTGTAATCCCGATGGTAACGTTTTCAAAGGCGGTTGCGGTTTAGGTGCCGGTGTTGCCACTACATTCGAAATAGTCGCTTTGGGCTGGTTCGGCTGTGCCATGGGCTTTTGCCCTGTTTGTGCCTTCAATACCAAGGTACTACCCACGAGTACCCAAGCAAACATTACAAATTTCTGAAACATAATTTTAATTGACTTTCATTTTGTTTAAGGCCTTCCATGAATCGGGCAACAGTAGCTTCAATACTCTCTAAGCCTCGTCCACCCGACGCATTACGATGTCCCCCCCCTTCAAACCACGTACGAGCAAATTCATTTACATTAAAATCGCCCTGACTGCGGAAGGACATGCGGATTTCTTTTTGGCGTTGGGTGATAAAGGTAGAAAAAATCACAGGCTTGATGCTTAAAGGGAAGTTAACTATCCCTTCCGTATCGCCCGTCGAAATATTGAAACGTTTTAACTCTTCTTCGCTTACGGCGATAATGGCGGTATGCATTTCAGGGAAAACCTGCATTTTTTCGGAAAATAACCATCCCATAAAACGCAAACGATTTTCGCTGTAATTATCAAACAAGGCTGTATGAATGCGGGCCGGTTCTAAACCCAATTCTAAAAACGAAGCCACCATGCGGTGCGTATTGGGCGTGGTTCCGGCAAAACGGAATCCACCCGTATCGGTCATAGTGCCCGAATACAAACACTCGGCAATGGCCAAATTAATTAAATGGGTATCGCCCGCTAAAGCAATAAAATCGTAAATCATTTCGCAGGTACTGCTCTTCGAGGTGAGCGATAAGCCATAATCGAAATAATCGGCGGGAAACATGTGGTGATCAATCAATACGCGGGTTCCCGTATATTCAGTCAATACCTTTTCCATGCTCTTGGTGCGCGAGAAATTATTATAGTCTAAACTAAAATGAATCTCAGAATCACTCAAACGCGCCGTACAAGCCGCTTCATTCCCTTCAAAAACCATTACGGTTTCACGCCCCGGCATCCAATCTAAATAATCGGGCACCTCATTCGGCGAAATCACCACGCAATGATGGCCTTTCAACGTTAAATAGTGACTCAAGGCCAAGGCACTGCCGGTGGCATCGGCATCCGGATTGTTATGGTGACTAATACTAATGCGCTTCGGCGAAGCCAATAAAGGCAAAAACTCGGAAAGTGATTTCATGGGAATTGGCAAATTTGCTGTATTT
>JBPCSZ010000135.1:0-29445 GCA_051006655.1 Chitinophagaceae bacterium | reverse complement strand
CGTGTAAGCGGTAACAAATTAGCTGTTTTATACCAAGGTGATATTGAACCCGGTACTATTTTGCAAAACAGCGATATTTACGATCCTGCTTTCCAAAACATGATGATTTGCCAAACTGTGAATATCGACAGTATTTTCATTGTTGGTGCCGATTCAACTGCACCTTGCGGACAAAGCGAATTGCCTTTAGCGATCAATAACTTTGATGGTCAAAACGGTAATATCAGTGTATATCCTAATCCGGCTACCGACCTCATTAACTTGAGCATGAATTTGAACGCCGCTTCTTCGGTTGTTTCGTTTGAATTGGTAGACATGACCGGTAAAGTGGTTATGACTGAAACACGCAAAAACATCAGCACCTTGAACCGTCAAATCAATATCAATGGTTTGGCTAATGGTACTTACCTCCTCAAGGTTCAAACCGATAAAGGTGTTTACACTGAAAAAGTAGTAAAACACTAATTATCACAAATTAAACTTAAAATGCCCCCGAAATTTCGGGGGTATTTTTTTGCGATTACTTTTACTAAAAATATAAAACCATGAAAACGTATTTACCTTGGGTAGTAGTTAGTTTAGCCGCCATTATATCGGTGAGCTTATTAGGAAGAGCGTATAATTTAAAACAAAAGAAAGCGGAAATTATTTCGGTAACGGGTTCGGCGGATACGAATTTTACGGCCGACTTAATTGTATGGAATGGCGATTATTCGCGCAGTTCCTTCAATTTACAAGATGCGTTTAATGCCTTGAAGGCCGACGAGATCATGGTGAAAAAGTATTTGAGTCAACAAGGCCTTTCCGATAAAGAAATTACCACCAGTTCCATTAGTACGGAAAAGTTGTTCGATACGCGTTTCGATGAGAATGGCAATAAGGTTGGGAATGAATTCAAGGGGTATAAACTGACCCAAAAAATTACCATTGAATCGAGCGATTTAAAAAAGGTGGATCGTATTTCGCGTGAAATTACCGAGTTGATACAGCAGGGTGTGGAATTGAATTCGGAATCGCCGGATTATTATTACAGCAAATTGGGCGATTTGAAAATTGGTTTATTGGCCAAGGCATCGGCCGATGGGCGCAAGCGGGCTGAAACCATTGCGCAAAACGCCGGTAATGATATTAATCGATTGAACAAAGCTACGATGGGCGTGTTTCAGATTACGGGACAAAACATGAATGAAGATTATTCGTTTGGGGGTGTGTTTAATACCTCGAGCATTAATAAAACCGCTTCGATTACGGTGAAGATGGAATATGAGATTGATTAAGTCCATTTTATTTTACACAGGCCGAATTAGCTGAAGATAGCGCCTTGGCTGAGCTTCAGCCCCGATTGGAGCGAGCTGCCATGCAGCGCGGAAAGCGGGCTATTCGATGATAAAAGCGATGCCGATGCGCTTCAAAAAAGAAACAAGGATGTTTTTTTTCATGATGAATCTCAGTCGAGTGATTCGAATTTGTACCTACCTTTGCGCCACATTTAAACCAATTAAAACACTTTTATATGAAAGTTACCGTAGTAGGTGCCGGTGCCGTGGGCGCCACATGTGCAGACAATATTGCCCGCAAGCAATTATGCGATGAGCTTGTGATTGTGGACATCAAGGAAGGTTTTGCGGAAGGCAAGGCCATGGATTTGATGCAAACCGCACAAATTGAAGGATTCGATACGCGTATTGTGGGTAGTACCAACGATTACAGCAAAACGGCCGGCAGTGATGTGGCGGTAATTACCTCGGGTATTCCGCGTAAGCCGGGCATGACGCGTGAGGAATTGATTGGCACTAATGCCAATATTGTAAAAACGGTAGCTGAAAATTTATTAAAATATTCGCCGAATGTGATCATCATTGTGATTTCGAATCCGATGGATACCATGACGTATTTGGCCTTGAAATCGACCGGCTTACCAAAAAATCGCATCATTGGCATGGGCGGTATTTTAGATAGTGCGCGTTTCCGTTATTTCTTGAGTCAATCGTTGCATTGTTCACCGAACGATTTACAAGCCACGGTGATTGGTGGCCACGGCGATACGACCATGATTCCATTAACGCGTTTGGCTACGTATATGGGAACACCGGTATCGGACCATGCGGATGCGGATACCTTGAAGAAAATTGCGGCCGACACGATGGTGGGTGGTGCTACTTTAACCGGCTTATTGGGCACGAGTGCTTGGTATGCGCCGGGTGCGGCCGGCGCCATGTTGGTGGAAGCCATTGTGCGCGACGAAAAGCGTATGGTGCCTTGTTGCGTAGCCTTAGATGGCGAATACGGGCAAAAAGACATTTGCTTGGGTGTGCCAGTTATTATTGGCCGCAATGGTTGGGAACGCATTGTTGATTATAAGTTGAACGAGGAAGAACAAGCTGCGTTTAACAAATCGGCCGATGCGGTACGTGCTATGAATGCCGTTTTGGATACTTTATAATTTGAAATGAACCGTTGAAATCGCCTCGAGAAATCGGGGCGATTTTTTTATTGAATTAGCGTACATTCGTGGCGCATGGGTTTCAAGCAAAGTATACAGCGGTTTAGCAATCCGAAATTTCGGCATATGGCACGGGTGTTTCAGTCCAACGATGCCTTTACTTTATTGGATGTTGGCGCCGGCAATCGTTCGGCGAGCAAAACCAAATCGGTATTTCCAAATTGCCGGTATTATGGCTTAGATATCGATCGTTCGACGAATTATACCGAGGCTGATTTTCGGGAGATGGAAACCTTTTACGAGTTGGATTTAACCTTATTGAATTTATCGGCGCTTCCCGATGGCTTTTTCGATTATATCAATATGGCGCATGTGATAGAGCATTTGCATAATGGCGATGCCGTTTTGCCTATATTGATTCAGAAATTAAAGCCGGGCGGGCACTTTTACATTGAATATCCCGGGGCTAAGAGTTTGACTTTACCCTCGATGGCGGGCACCTTGAATTTTCACGACGACCCTACCCATGTGCGGGTTTATTCGGTAGTGGAATTGGGGCCCATTTTTGAAAAAAATCAGTGTTTGGTATTGAATAGTGGCATTCGCCGAAATGGGCCTTATTTATGGGCTACACCGCTACGGGTATTGGCCGCTTGGGTACAAGGAAAAAAGCCGATGGCCAATGTATTTTGGGATTTAATGGGCTTTGCCGAATATTTATTTGTTCAACGCAAGGCGTAATTGTTTTTATCTATCATTGGCTGATAAATATCTCCTGAAAAGAAAGGAAAATGCGCCTATTTTTGCATTTTCAGGTTTATTCTATGTCTAAACTCACTTTCGTCAACAACCCGCATCCGTTTAAAAGTTTATTGGATCAGCGCATTCACGACTATTTTACCAGCAGGCACATACCCCAACGTGGGAATTGGCAGTTGTACAGCAAAACCATTATTTTGTTTGTGGCTTTGTTTTCCGTTTACGGGGTCATTTTATCTATACAGCCACCCACTTGGTTGAGTTTGGTATTGTGTGGTTTATTGGGTTTTATTCAAGCTACTATTGGATTCAATGTAATGCACGATGCGGCGCACGGCAGTTATAGCGATAACAATACGTTGAATCGGTTCATTGCTTTTATGGGCGGCGATTTAATGGGTGGCAGTACGTTCATGTGGAAGATTAAGCATAATATTTTGCATCATACCTATACGAACATTGATGGTTTAGACGATGATATTGCGAAGTATCCGTTGTTCCGATTGAGTCCACACCAAAACCGTTTGTGGTTTCATAAGTACCAGCATATTTACTCGATGGTTTTGTATTTTTTCACTACGGTGAATTGGATTTTATTTGATGATTATTTGAAAGTGGCTACGAAGAAAATCAATCATACCGAAATTCGGACTTTTAAGTTCTCCGACCATGTTGAGTTTTGGTTAGGGAAGATGTTGAATTTAGGGTTATTCTTGGTGATTCCGATTATGGTGTTTGGCTTTTGGCAAGCCATTGTGGGCTTCTTGGTGATGCACGGGGTATTGGGTATTACCTTGGCCTTGGTGTTTCAAATGGCGCATGCGGTGGAAGATGCTACCTTCCCCATTCCCAACGATAAAAACAAAATTGAAACAGAATGGGCTTTACACCAGGTAAAAACCACGGTAAATTTTGCCATGAACAACAAAGTAATTTCGTGGTTAGTGGGTGGATTGAATTACCAGGTGGAGCACCATTTGTATCCGAAAATTTCGCATATTCATTACCCTGAAATCAGTAAGATTGTTCGTAAGACCTGCGACGATTTGAATATTCAATATTTGGCTTTCCCTACGTTTAGTCAAGCCTTGGTTTCGCACTTCACGTATTTGCGCGAAGTGGGTCGCGCCTAGTTAAAGTCGCATACAGGCTTTAACATTTTTCCGTTCAACGGTCGTATATCTTTGTCGAGAAATTTTCGCACCATGAAAAAAGCCTTATTTCTTTTAGTCCTTTGTTTCGGTTTAGTTGGGCAACAAGTAGCCTCAGCGCATTCGGAATTTTCGTTCATGCCCAAGAAAAAAAGCGTGAATGGCTACGACAAGCAGAATTGGCTTTTTGGTCCGAATATCGGATTAGGGGGCGGCAGTACTTGGTTTTCCTTGTATTTAGCCCCAACAATGGCTTATGCGTTTACCGAAAAATTCCATGCGGGAACAACTTTAGGCCTAAACTACTATCAGCAAACCATTCGGTATTCCAATCGGCTAACGAATATTCCGGATCGTTATCGCTTGAAATTGCCGGTGTATAGTTTATCGACTTTTGTGCGCTATCATATTGCCAATATGCTGTTGGTTAATGTAGAACCACAGCTTTCCTTATCGAAGTTTGTAACCAACTTAAACAACTTTAGCAATCCGTCGAATTTCAACCCCAATACCGGCAAATTTGTAGAGAACAAACAATGGGCTATAATTCCATCGTTTTGGGTTGGCGGTGGATATGCGCAACGCTTTGGCCGCAATGCGTATTCGTTCATGACCATAAATTACGATTTAGTTCAAAACCCGAATGCCTTGATTGGCCCGGTGGATTTTCGTTTTGGCGTTATGTTGGACTTATTTAATAAGTGATTAAAAAACGGATAAGAAAACATTATTATGTTATCTTGTGACGCCTTTGGGCACGCAATAGGTTCAGAATGTTACAAAAACGTTGGAAATTAAGGGCTTGCGATGAATCAATCGTTTCCAAACTGCACGAGGAGACCAACTTACACCCGGTGCTTTCCCGTTTAGCGGTATTGCGTGGCATTTGCAACAAAGCCTCTTTAGACCTTTTCATAAGTGCTCAATTTTCCGATTTACACGATTCGTTTTTAATGAAAGGCATGCATCAAGCCGTTGAACGCATGCATCGTGCTATTGAACAAGGGGAGAAAATATTAGTATTTGGCGATTATGATGTGGATGGCACCACCGCCGTTTCGGTGGTCTACACCTTTTTAGAATCCTTTTACACGAATATTGATTTCTATATCCCGAATCGATTTACGGAAGGTTATGGAGTTTCAAAACAAGGCATTGATTATGCGAAAAATACCGGGGTAAGTTTAATTATTACACTCGATTGTGGCATTAAGAGTATTGAATTGGTTGACTACGCCAAGCACTTAGGCATCGACGTAATTATTTGCGATCATCATACACCAGACACGGAATTGCCCAAGGCCGTGGCTATTTTAAATCCGAAACAACTCGATTGCCCTTACCCATATAAAGACCTTTGCGGATGTGGCATTGGTTATAAACTGATTAGTGCATACGGTTCGCGATATGGCATTGACATTAAAATAGTGAATCGTCAGCTCGATTTAGTAGCAACGGCTATAGCTGCCGATATTGTACCCATTACGGGCGAGAACAGAACTTTATGTATGTTGGGCTTACAGAAAGTGAATACGAGACCCTGTGTTCCTATTCAAGCCTTAATACAATCGAATCAAGTTACACGTCCATTAACCGTGAGCGATTTGGTGTTTATTATTGCCCCACGGGTGAATGCCGCAGGGCGTATGCATGATGCCAGAAAAGCGATTGAATTATTCATTGAACAAAATCTTCAAAAAGCGATTGCCATTGTTCATGAATTGCAAATACAAAATGAGGAGCGACGCGTAGAAGATAAAAAAGCAAGCGACCATGCCTTGCAGATACTGCAAGAAGATCAAACTTTAGGGCCACGCAAAAGCACCGTTGTATACAATAAAAGTTGGCACAAGGGGGTTGTAGGCATTGTGGCCTCTCGGCTTATTGATAATTATTACCGGCCTACCATTGTATTGACGGAATCGAATGGCAAGATTACCGGTTCGGCGCGTTCTATTAAAGGCTTCAATATGTATGAAGGCTTGAACCGATGTGCCCATTTATTGGAAAACTATGGTGGCCATTATTTTGCGGCGGGTCTAACCCTCGATGAAAAAAACTTATCGGCCTTTAAAGAAGCATTTGAAAAGGTTGTCATTGAAACGGTTCCCGAAACCTTGTTCACGCCTGAAATTGAAATTGATGCCGATTTAGATTTAAAAGAAGTTCATTTCGATTTTCTGAATATGCTGAATCGTTTTGCGCCCCATGGTCCGGAGAATATGAAACCTATTTTCAGAACACGCCGGGTTATTGACTTTCAAGAAAAATCGGAGGTAGTAAAAGATAAGCATCTTCGTTTATTTGTGAATCACGATGGCTCAAACTCGTTTTCGGGTATTGGGTTTAATTTGGCCGATAAAATTGATATTGTAAAATCGGGTAAGCCGTTCGATATTGTTTATCATTTAGAAGAAAATGAATGGAACAATAAAAAGAGTATTCAATTGAAAATACTCGATGTGCAAGCCGAAAATTCAACGACCTTTGTTGAATAGGTCCACATGATAAAAGCCCGGGATATATATGCTTTGGCACAGCGTTCGATTAAAAGTAATCGGCTACGCACCAATTTAACCATTACCATTATTGCCATTGGTATTACCGCGTTAATTGGCATCATTACTGTAATTGAAGTATTGAAAGCCGGTATTGAACAAAATTTCAGTGGCATGGGGGCGAACACGTTTAATATTACCAACCAACAGGTGGTGGTTAAAGGCGGACATGGACGTAGACGTCGCCCTACGGATGCGGAAACCAACCGCATTAAGTTACAAGAAACCGAATTATTTAAAAGTCGTTATCGTTACCCGGCTACCATCAGTGTACAACTCATGGCCGGGAATAATGCCATCATTAAACGCGGCAATAAGAAATCGAACCCGAACATCAATATCATGGCCACCGACATGGCTTATTTAAAAGTGGCCGGCATGAATTTACTGCAAGGCAGAAACTTCAGTACGCGTGAACAACAAAGTGGGGAATCGGTTTGTATATTGGGGTATGCGATTGCTAAGAAATATTTTAGTCGGGCTCGTTTAGCGGAAAATGGGTTGATTCAAATTGGACAAGCTACCTACCGCGTTATTGGTGTTGTAGAAGAAAAAGGAGCCAGCTTCACCGACCGAACCGACAATATGGTATTTGTTACCTTAATGAATGCCCGAGCACGATTCAACCTTGCTCAAAAATCGGCTATTATTAGTATTAAAGTAGCCGACATTGCTCAAATAAGGGCTGCCATGGATGAAGCCGAGGGTACCATGCGCAGTGTGAAAGCCCTGCACCCCGGCGAAGCGAATAATTTTTCGGTGAACAAAAACGATGAAGTGGCGCGTTCTTTAATTTCGAACATTGAATTTGTAACCTTAGCGGCCGGCTTTATTGGCTTCATTACCTTATTGGGTGCAGCCATTGGTTTAATGAATATCATGTTGGTTTCGGTGGCTGAGCGCACGCGCGAAATTGGATTAACCAAAGCCATTGGGGCTAGTTCGGGTACCATTCTTAGACAGTTTTTAAGTGAAGCCATTATCATTAGTGTAAAGGGTGGATTGATTGGCATGGGCATTGGAATTTTAATTGGCAACCTGCTGTCGTTGGTATTTAAAACATCGTTCATTGTGCCTTGGATGTGGTTGGGCATTGGCTTAAGTATTTGCTTAATTGTTGGTTTAGCCGCAGGCATTTATCCCGCCTTGAAGGCTTCCAAGCTCAATCCAATTTTAGCCTTACGTTACGAGTAATGCGATTGGGTTTATGAAAAACCTTACCTTCGTGTTTCAATTGATTGTATGAAATACCATGCCCTCCCATCGGCTATTTATAGCAAGAACCGTGAACGGTTTATGAAGAAAATGGCATCGAATGCCATAGCCATTTTTCACGCCCATCCGGCCTTACCGGAAAATGGCGATGCCCAATATGCTTACAAACCAAACACCGATATTATTTGGTTAAGTGGTATTGTGCAAGAAAAAACCATGGTGATTTTGAACCCTTCCCATCCCGACAAATCCTACCGTGAGGTTTTGGTTATTCTTCGCCCCAATGAAGTGTTGGAAAAATGGGAAGGACATAAACATACCCGCGAAGAAGCCACAGCTATCTCGGGCATTAAAACCGTCATTTTTCTCGATCAATTAGAAGCCTTATTGCATTCTTGGATTCATCATGCCGATGTAATTTATTTAGATAGCAACGAGAATGACCGCTTGGATACTTCTTTACCGCGTATCGATTTATTGTACGTACTCGATTTAATGAAGCGTTACCCCTTGCATAAGTACGAACGTGCTGCTAAAATCATGAAAGCCCTTCGTGCCATAAAAACCGACGAAGAAACCAAGGTATTACAAGAAGCGGTAAACATTACCCACGAGGCCTTGCTGCGTGTTTGTCGGTTTGTAAAACCCGGTGTATTTGAACATGAAGTAGAAGCAGAAATTACGCATGAATTTATTCGTCGTCGGGCTAGCCGTCACGCTTACGGGTGCATTATTGCATCGGGCGACCGAGCACGCATTTTGCATTATGTAGAGAATAACCAAGAATGCAAAGACGGTGAATTATTGTTGATGGATTTTGGCGCTGAATATGGCAACTATTGTGCCGACATGACCCGTACGATTCCCGTTAATGGTAAATTCAGTAAACGTCAAAAAGAATTGTACGATGCCTGTTTGCATGTGCATCGTTTTGCGGCTTCTATTTTAAAACCCGGCATTACGTGGTTAGACATTACCGCGCAATCGGAAATTGAAATGAACAAACAATTACTTAAAGCCGGCTTAATAACTAAAGCGGATATCAAGAACGAATCGCCCGATAACCGTGCCTGCCGCAAGTATTTTTATCATGGCTTGGGGCATCATTTAGGCTTAGATGTGCATGATATTGGCACACGGAATACACCCATTGAAGCCGGCATGGTATTCACCATTGAACCCGGCATTTATGTAGAGGAAGAAGCCATTGGTATTCGTATCGAAAACAACTTCCGCGTAAGCAAAAACGGCAATGTTGATTTGTTTAAAGGCATTCCTATTACAACCGCCGAAATTGAAGCGGCCATGAAAAAGAAATAAGGCGTTTACTGAATCTCTAATTCGGTGACTTTATTCGATTGTACTCGGAAATGAATTTCTTTGGTGCCTAATTGAGGCACTGAAGGATTAATGGGTACGATGGCTTTATAAGGTCCGGGTTGGAGATTCAACAATTGCTTGTCTAAATTACCATTCACCGGCAACGATTTGAAGGTAGCATATCCATCGCCCAATACACTTTGCAATTGTATTACCCCTACGGCCTTGGTATTGGTAATTTGCAAGGTGCCGGGTTCGGGAATTTGAATTTCATAAACAGCCCCGAAGGTGAGTTCAATACTAAACTTGCTTACGGGCAAGGTGGTTATTTCAACGTAATAGGTGCCGGGATCGTAATTACGACGGTCGGTACACTTTTGAATAATAGTAGGGTCGTTAGCAAAACGGCGATTCACCACGGCATTGAATTCCATCGGGCGATTACGGTTACCAATATAGGCGAATGTTAAAGTACCATCGGTTACATTGATGTATACTTTGTTGATTTTATTGGGCTGAATTTCAACGTTGCGCGCATACAAATCGGTATAGCCGGTTACCACCACATTGTAATTTCCCGGATCAACTACTTGCGGTACGGGCACGCCGTTATTCACCACACGACGAAACGAATGTTTCATCATATTAGAACCTAATTCTCGAAATTCAATTTCGGGTTTAGCATTCAAATAGGCTTTCCCATTGGGTCCTTTAAAGAAAACTTGCACTTGTGTTTTTTCGCTATTCTCGGTTTCTATCACAAAATCAAGATCGCCATTTTGCAGTGGCTTCGTAGGCTTATTCACTACCGTATCGCGCTTGGGTGGCTTCTCCATCTCGAAACGCAAGGTGATGGCTTGACGATCGCGGGGTTTCATTTTTTCGGGCAAACGATATGCGTAGGAATAACGCATCGGGAAACGAACATACTTCAAGTTAGGCCATAAAGAAGGTTCAGGACGCTCTATTGGCATTTCGATGGTAACCGGTGTAGGTTTCCATTTGAACGCATTCCCGATCATCACGATTGGCTTACTTTTTGGCGGGGTATATGGCTTACTGAAAACCCAAGGCATAGAATCGGCCGGTGGGCGTTCGTACGGAAAATCGAGGGTCACCTTGGCCCGTTTGGGCTTCATAGGAATACCTTTCATAGCCACAACATCTGTTGCTTTTCGTTGATAGACCACCCGGTTTAAATCTAACATCGATTGCATTGTACGTTGAATGGTTTCATCAAAATACAAGGTCGTTTTAGGCATGGCATATCGAATGACTTGTCCTTTAACAACAAGCGGGCCTTTCGGTTTCATCCGATACGCATAAAAAGGCAATCGCGGGAATACATCGGTTATACGCTCAACTTTAGGGGGTTCCGGACTTGGCGCAGTTGGTTCCGGATCGAAACGAAATACCACCGTTTGTTTGTTGGGATATTTCATTTTGCCCACCAATAAATTCAATTGTGTTCGTTGAAGTGTTGATGTTTTTAGTGATGGCAAGAATGGAAATCCATCGCTCTTTTGCACTTTCGTATTATCGGCCTTTTCAGGAATGATGGGCAATAAGGGCTTTAAGTTCGAATAGGTTGTAGTGAGGTTATATTGTTTGGGTTTTTCTAAAATCAATCGATTGGCATCTACAATGGTTTTAATGGCATTGTCGATATCGTTTGGCTCAGTTACATCGATGTAATTTCCCAAACATTGATAAATATCTTGCAATTGTTCGTTTTTATTCAAACCAATTACATAAGGCTTAACCTTCATACGACCGGCCAAATATTTACGAAAGGTTTCGCACACATCACCACCGCAGCTTTCACCACCATCGGTAATAAAGATGACGCTATAATCGTATACCTGCGGATTGCTCAACTCGTTATCGGCGGCTATTCGCAAACTGTAAGCAATAGGCGAAAAACCAATTGGTTGCAAAAACTGCATCCTGGTTTTAATTTGCTGTACATTTTGCATATTGAAAGGCACCTCTAATCGGGTGTCTTGGCAATTTTTATCTTGTGCCGGGTATTGTGTTCCAACAGACCGCACCGCAAATTCAACTTCATTATTCACGGCGTAAATACTATCTACGAGTTGCAATAGCATACGCGAGGCGATATCGTAACGCGAATACGGATTGTTCCAGCTATAGGTCATACTGGAGGATCCATCCATTAAAAAAAGAATCCGTGTTTTTTTAATATTGCCTTGTGCTTGCACACCAAAAAAGGCAAGCATTAAGCTCCAAAAAACAATATGGCCAATAGGTAAAATCCGCATGCACTTTTTTGCGTTATTTAGGCATAATCGCCCAAGGTTTCCGGCAATTGAGCCAAGGCCGCCGCTAATTGATCGTTATTCGGTGCAATGCCATGCCATTCATGGGTTCCTTCCATAAAATCGACCCCTTTACCCATTTGTGTTTTCATTAAAATACAAATAGGCTTTCCTTGTTTGGTACGCGAACGAGCTACTTGGAGTGTGTTGACAATTTCATCCATATTATGCCCATCCATATCGAGCACATCCCAACCAAAGGCTTCCCACTTGGCCCGTAAATTGCCTAAGTTCATCACCTGATTGGTAGAACCATCAATTTGCTGTCCATTCACATCAACAGTGGCTATGAGATTATCGATACCATGATGGGCGGCGAAAAGAATCGCTTCCCAATTTTGGCCTTCTTGTAATTCACCATCGCCATGTAATGAAAATACCAAGGAATCATCGCCTAATTGTTTCTTGGCTAAGGCAGCACCACAAGCAACACTCAAGCCTTGTCCCAAAGAACCACTAGCAATGCGCACACCGGGCAAATGTTCGTGGGTGGCGGGGTGACCTTGCAAACGACTATTCAACTTCCGAAACGTAGCCAATTCCGATACCGGAAAATAGCCGCTTCGTGCCAATACACTGTAAAATAACGGTGAAATATGACCATTCGACAAGAAGAAAAGGTCTTCATTACGGCCATCCATATCGAATTCGGCATTCCGTTTCATGATTTTAAAATACAAGGCCACCATAAAATCGGTACAACCCAATGAACCACCGGGGTGCCCGCTTTGTACGGCATGAACCATTCTAACAATATCCCGACGAACCTGGGAGGCAATATCTTGAAGTGTATGCATAAATAAACCTTAAAAGGATGCCAACAAAGGTAAGGCCTCGATTCGATATCGAAGTTGTAAAGGCAAAATAGCTTTACAGAAAACAGGGAAAAGAAACAGCGAACAGGGACAGGGAGAAGAGACAGGGAGTAGAAACAGGGAGAAGAGACAGGGAAAAGAAACAGGACTAGGAGTAGGAGTAGGAGTAGGAGTAGGAGTATAAAAAAAGGGGACTCTGATGAGTCCCCTAAGAAATAAAATAACACGATTTAGTGTTGAATCATCAACTTGTGCATGGTTTTCTTGTCGCCTGAAGCGAGTTCGATATAATACAAACCATTGGCCCAATGGCCTGCATTCACCTGAATGGGTTGACCACTGATTGCCATTTGCTTTTCATCTAACACAATTTGCCCCAAGGTATTACGAACGGTATAACGCAATTCGCCTGAAACAGCACTCACAATAGCCCAAGAATTATTAGCGGGATTCGGATAAACATAGCTTGGTAACGCATTTACATCGTTCACATTGCTAGCCCAAGCCAATTCAAGAATTTCAAAATCATCCACGGCGGCTTCCACAATGGAACCTGTGGCGGCACCTTGAGCGCTATCGGTAGCTACAAACATCAAGCGAACTTTATTACCATTGGCTAAATTGGGTTCCCAAACATAACGACGCCAGCTCACATCGGGGGCGAAGGTGCGTTCAATTAAGGTCCATGATCCACCATTGTTGTAAGAACAATACACACGCCACCAATCTTTACGGGGGTTAGTTCCTTGACTGTTCGTAAACCAACGCCAGTAGGAGATAATCGGCTTGTTGTAAGGTGTCAAATCGTATTCTTCCGTAATTAAAGAAGTTCTTCCGCCATCCACATCGGCAGAACCAATAGCTGAAGTAGGCAAGGAACCATTCGCGGTAACGGCACATTTACCGGGCACCGGGTTACCGGTATGGTCTTTCCCGGTTTGAACAGTATCGCCTTGGGTAGCCGAAGAAATCGGTACGGCTGAAATCCATTTACCACCGGTAGCGTTATCGCCGGCCACATTACCCACGGTCCAACCCGGTGTGGAAGCGGTAATATTTTCAAAATTTTCCAATTTGGCCGATTGATAACCCACTAATAAATAATGTGGAATATTTCGTTGCGACAAGGTGATATTGAATTTGGCATCGAAGGGAGAAACTGCCGAAGGGAAATTGGTATTATCGTAAACCACAAAATAATACTCATAAATAGTACCGGGATTCGACGACGGGAACGTGGCATTGAAATTAGTACCCGATTTAGCCATCAAAATAGAATCCACCAAGGTTGCACCTTTAACGCGATAGAAAATTTTCACATCGCCCAAAAAGGCAGGGAAACCAACAATAGCCGTGGCATCCATATTCACTGAAGCACCGGATGCAACAACACCGGGAGGAGCATGATTAATTTCAGCATCGCTCAATAAATAAATACCATGTTTAGCAAATGCCTGAACAATGGCCATAAAATGCGGCGTACCATTATTGATATTATTGTCTGTATCGTCGTACTGCAAGGCATCAATTAAGATATCGAAATACACCTGTCCTTCAGTACCATCAGGCCCATTGGCCAAACCATAATGAGAACGGCTGAATAAATTAGCCATAGTATCAACCGCGGTTGAAAGCGGCATGGTGGCTGAAAGATTAATGGCATAATCCCACCAACAACCGGCAATAATTTCACCATCGGCATGCACCTGACCTACTAAATCTTGTGGATACACTTTGGGGTTAATATCGTAACGACGAATAAAACTGCTTGGCTGATTAACATAAAAACCTTGACCCACTATAGGATCTTTGGTGATGCTAATGGACCAAATATCCGAGTAACCTTCACCAACAGCCCCATTATCGAAACTAGCACTTTGGCTTGCCCAGAATTGATTGGTAATGCCGTGAGCATATTCATGATACACCACGGTATTCACCACTGAAAGGGCATTACAACCATTGGCTGTGGTATAGAAATTAATAGACGACCCATTATAAAACGCATTACAATTGCCATCGGTACGATCGATGCGGGTTAATAAAGGATTATCCATGGTGGTGAAGTTGGGCAATTTCGACTTCATAAAGCCATGCACTAAATCGCCATGATAATAGGCGGTGAGATGACGCACGGAAGCATTTGGTTCAACCGCAGTAAAATTAACCACATCGTTATTGTTGATGCCATTCGTGGTTTGTGTTGCTGTTGTTGTTCCATTGGCACCGGTTACGGTACGAATGTATCGGCCTCCAAGACTAAACACCGCATTAATTGGACCGGCACCGGGCACTGTAGCGTTTCCGGCTGTATCGGTATAATACGTTGTTCCATTCACCGTAAACGACAAATTACGTAAAGGCAAATTGGTGGTAGGCGTGAACAAATTAGTAGCATGCACATTGGCCTTCGCTTGCAAGCCAATATGAACCACTTTATTTTGACGGTACAATACCACACCGGTTTGTGCATCAACCAAACTCATGTAGTTACCGGGAGTTACCTGATCATCTTGAGTTTCAACCCAAACGGTATAAACCGGACGATAAACATAGCGACCATCTTGCGGTAAAGGGAAAATTTTCAACGCTGTTTCTACACGCGAACCGGTAATTGAGGTGGTGATGGCTTGACGGGCTTTTTGTTCAGCCAATGCCGGCGTTAAGGTAGCCGAAACATTGGGCAAATCGGCATGAGCGTCTAAACCAAACATCACCAATTTTAAATCTTGTGTAAAACGGAAAGCGATGCGCGACCAACAAACATCCATATTCTGATGTACTTGCTTGAAATCTACATGAATAAACTTACCATCATTGTATTGACGGGTCAATTGCAATTCGTTGGCAGGAATTTTATACGCACTTAATTCGGTTTGCAAAAAATACATAGCCTTCTGCACCGCATCATTGCCACCACCGTTAATGTCGATTGGATTTCCAACAGCACGACGGGGCATACCATTGTAGGTATTCATTTGCGTACCCCAACCCGGATATTTTTGTACAAAACTTTGCCAAGCAGTACTTTGATACCATTTAGCTTTACTTACCCCATTACGACTTTCTACCGCACTGCGATAAGGCGTAATATTAGGGTTAGCATCGCCGGGCAATGCATGATCGCCATGGGCGAAAGTCAACAAGGAAATACTGATCGCCGATAACGCGAGTATCCATTTTTTCATGAAAATTGTATTTTTAAGATGACTAAAATAACCATTTTATAACGGGCGACAAAAACTTTTTGCTTTTTTAAAATAGAATTTGCCTATTTATCTATGAACTTAGAATAAATAGTGTTTAAGTTCCAACTATTCTACTTTCAGTTCAAAATTCAAGTCAATATCGCTACTTCCGGGCTCACAAGAGCCATTTTTATTGCCGGGTTGATGCCTTAATTGTAAACGAAGTGAGCCCATTCCTGCGCTACCCGTTTGCCATTTCGTGGAGAGACCCAAGGGTAAATTATTTGCATCTTTATCTAAAATAAGAATGGGCAAACTCAAGCCGGTGGGCGTAAAACAAATAAGGTGTTCATCGGCTTCTGCCTTCACTTCGTTACTAATGGTATCGGCCGGCATTTTCGTTTCATCTAAAAAGTACAAATTAACCCAATAGGTTTTGTTTTGGCTTAATCGAATGGAATCGAAGCGTTCAGGTGCTGCGCCTCCGGCCCCGTCTAAATCGCGGTAAATAACGGTGCGGTCGGCCTCTACACCACTGCTATCTACCAAATGCATGACCACACTCGAAATCATTTCTTCTTCGTTCGGATTGGGTGGATCTACGGGTTTACATGCGTTCAAATTGAGTGTTAGCATGCCGGCCATTACAATTAGGCCTGTTTTATAGGTGTTGTTAATGTTGAACATAATTGAATTGTTTTGAAGTTAAAAATTAAGATTTAATGTTTGCCAATACGGCATTGAATGAAAAAGTTCCGTCCGGGTTCATGAACGAAATACCGGTATCGGTTTAAATAATCGCGGTAACGGGCATTGAATAAATTATCGATTCCAAGAGAAATTTGACCCTCCAAATTTTGCCAATGGAAGCCGGTTTCTATACCCAATCGCCCTAGCCAATAGGCTTTGGGGGGATTCAAATAATCGCTCGAGGGTTCCAAGCCTAGCGCACGAAAGGTATACCCTAGTCCGGCATACATTCGAATTGGATCGTGAGAAGCCCAAGGAATACGACGCGCCAATTCCCCTTCCAAACGGGCCGGTGGCATACCCACGGGTGCATAGCCGGTATTTATATTCCGAGCTATTAACCACGACGATTTAATATGCCATGGCCATTGGGTTTTACGTGGACTTTCCAATGTAAAATCGAGTCCACCCATCAGCAATGGAATAGGGGTGTATTGAAAAGTTGGAAATGCGCCTTTAATGGTTTGGGTGGCCGGAAAAACCGGTTTTAAATAAATGAAATTATCAATATACTGACCATACGCAGTAGCCGTCCAATGATACTGATCTAATTTCCCTTGGGTAACACTCACATTCAATTGATAATTCCGTTCCGGCTTCAAATTGGCATCGCCCATTTCAAAGCTCGCCGCGCTATGATGAATACCATAACTGTATAATTCATTCACATGTGGTGCACGCCAAGTACTTCCCCCATAAAAATAATAACTCGTTTTGGAACGAACCAAACGGAGTCCACCCATAAGCGCCGGACCATGAAACAAGAAGCGATGCTCATTTAATTGGTTTTGTTCCCAACGAAATACATGCAAGGATTGAAAATCGTAGCGAAGAGCCACTTCGGCACTCCAACCCTGTTTTGCCCATTGGCGTATACCATAAACCCCATTATGATAACGTATATAATTCGGAATTAAATACGAGGCATAATATTCATTGGTTTGAATTTGCGACGATAAACCAATTTGTCGGCTTCCACCCAAAGCCAATTGATTCAGCCAACGAAAATCAATTTGATGGGTTTGCAAATTAAAATCGAGGGCGGGCTCTATGCGACCATTCCCTTGTTGGCTTTGTAAGGTTTTATCGAATTCTTTTCGACGATTGCGTTGAAAGGCATATTGCCATTCGAATTTGTGTTGTTGATTGATTCGATATGTACCTTGCCATTGAAGGGTTTTATGATTTAATTGTTGGTAGGGAAAACCAATACGATACGTGAACCGGGCAGTATCGAGGGGTTGCTCTCGTTGAAAAGCGGCATATAAATCGCTCAAATTGCCGATATGCGAACTGCTTACAATACCTAAACGGGTGAAGAAATCGCTGAAGTGCCATTGCATGGACCAACGCTTTTTTTGGTAGCCTAATCCAAGTGCCCAAGACCGTTCATAAAAGCCGGTATTCCCTAACACATAATTGGGTGTGTGTAAATTTCCGGAACGGCGCAAACTGCCTTGCACTCGGGCAGTCCAAGCCGGGTTTTTCTTCCAAGCCGTTTCAAGCAAGCCGGCCAAAGCCCCACCCCGACCATTGCTGAACATGCCCGTGTTGGTAGCCCAACGAAATTCAGATACCGACGTTAAGGGTGTGGCTTGCATTAAAATAACGCCGCCGAGGGCATCGGAACCGTAACGCAAACAACGTGGGCCGGTAATTAATTGCAATTCTTCTGCTTGAAAAGCATCAATTTCAGGAGCATGTTCAGCGCCCCATTGTTGGCTTTCTTGCCTCAAATTGTTATTTACAATTAAAACCCGATTACTATGTAAGCCATGTACAATCGGCTTGCTGATGGATTGACCGGTGCTTAAATTATAAACACCCGGCAAGGCTTCCAAGGCCTTTCCTAAGGTGAGTCCTTGGGTTCGAAGCCGTTGTTCCGAACTTACTTTCCGAATAGGCTCAACCACGGCCTCTTGCCGTTGTCCTAGTATGGTTACACCTTGCAAATGGGTCGAAAGCGGTTGCAAGAAAATATCAAGCGGAACAGCGCGAGGTATATTATACGTTTCTTGGAAAATTTTATAGCCCGGCGTTTCAATGCGAATGGTAAACATGCCTTCGCACAAGGATGTAAATTCAAAAAAGCCATCTGCGGTACATGATACCGATTGAGTTGTTTCCAAGTGGGTAACCCGTACTAATCGGGCCGGCAATTGGTTATCGGCATAATACACATGCCCTTTTAAGGTATTGTGGCAGGGAGTTTGGGCATGCATAACCGATATGCCCAAGCCAATCCACACCAAACCCCACAATAAATGTTTGATCATAGAATGAAAGAAAAAGCGTCAATAATATGGTTTGAATAACTATACCATAGCGGGCGGTCCGCGACTCTTTTTATTTCCTTTTATTGATTGAATTGGTTCGGCAACATATACTTCCACATGGGCGTTGGCCGAAAAAAAACGGATAGGTTCTGTTAGTTGAAAGAAAACAGGCGGCTCGTTGCTACACAACGATTGGTCCACCTTCATCAGGCTACAATGGTGATGCGCCGATTCCAAACGAAGTCCATCTGTAGCATGATGTTCCGTATCGTTGTGGTGCTGAAAAACGTGCATCAATTCTTTGGGTGTTATGTACCACCCAAACAAAATGCCCAACAGCATGGCTACAATTCGGCGTTTCCAATTCATTAACGCTGCAAAGTTAGTCGAGATTCAGTTCCTAAAAGTCAAAAAAAATGGGTTATCGTTTCAATAACCCATTTTTAATTTTATTTATTTGTTTTAGTTTTCAAAATCCAAGAGGCTTCTCCTTTTTCAAGGGTATAAATCACTTTTCGATTACCACCCGAAGGTTTTGAATTACTATCGCCCATTTTATATACCGGGAACTCGCGAATCAAACGGTTATTGTCTACATAAATTTTGTCGTGCCCCTGATAGCCATCGAATAAACTACCGGCTTTCATATCGGCTTCAGTTAATTCAGGCACGGTAATGGCACTGGTACTTTTATCGTTGTTCGAAGCTAAACCAATGATATTGGTATACCCTCCCGAACCGGCTACTTCGGTAATCATGTATAACTCTTCAAAACCATCGTTGTTGATATCGGCTAAGAAAATATCACGAATCGGGTCGGAATCGGTAAGTACCATATCTGTTTCCACTTCTTTCAAACCACGCGAAGTAATGCGAATATTCGACAAAGAGGCTGAAGTAGGATGGGTTTCTTCTACCACGAATACAACACCCGTAGCCGTTTTTAATTCACGACCGGTTTGGCCGGTATAGCAAGAAACTAATAATGCCGTATCGCGATACAATGAAAAGTTACCTTGGTTTTCAACTAAAGTATACATTTTGTCGGACGTTGTAAAACGTTTTCCAACTGACGCTGTATCGGCCAACATTTCAATATTGAGCGAGTCTGCCAATAAAGTTACACGCACATAATCTCCTTGATCGCCTAAATATACCAAGGTCAAAGGGCCTTTCCCCGCATCGCAATTTAAGGTTACGGTATCGGTGTTTAACACTTCGGCCAAAGGTTTGGAATCTTTATCCTTTTTATCGTCGGAACAAGCACTCCAAACTAAAAGGGATGCGAGCAAAACGTAAATCAGGTTGTTTTTCATAAAAAAAAGAAAATTAATTGAGAACAAAGATGCAACAAGGAAACGGTAAGCCCTACATTTTTTTGTTAAGCGCATCGAAAAGCAATTGCCTTGTAGAACTTTCAACTCCCCTATTTTACTTTAATTTCGCTAAAATTTTACATGTGTCTTCTTTACCTTGGATCTTAGGCTCTAAATCGCCCCGCCGCCATCAACTCATGGAAATGGCTAATATTCCGTTCGAAATTAAAACAAAAGACACCGAGGAAATATACCCCAACGATTTGTTGGCCGAAGACATTCCCGTTTATTTGGCGGAATTAAAAGCCCGCGACATCGCCCTCGATTTTCACGACAGAACCATCTTATCGGCCGATACCATTGTTTTATTACAAGGCAAGGTATTGGGGAAACCGCAACATCGCGAGGAGGCCTACAATATGCTTAAAACCTTATCCGGACAAACCCATCATGTAATTACGGGTGTATGCTTATTGGCCCCCAATAGCGTTCAGTGCTTTTCCGATACCACCAAGGTGCATTTTCACACCCTCAGCGACCAAGAAATTAATTATTACTTAGATCATTATAAACCTTACGACAAAGCAGGGGCGTATGCCATACAAGAATGGATTGGCGCCGTAGCTATTGCCTCTATTGAAGGGTGTTTTTACAATGTAATGGGACTGCCTATTAGTCGCGTTTACGCCTTGTATGCAAAAAAATAAACCCGAGGTGGTGTTTGCCTTCAGAACATCATGTAATTTTGCATTCGAAAAAACAAAACGCCCCATGGCTATCGAGCAATTTGATCCGAATTCAATCGGAATTTCGTCGAATAATATTTTTGGGTTACCCACCACACCGGAAAATGCCAAACTCGTTATTATCCCCGTTCCTTGGGAAGTAACGGTTTCTTACCGAAACGGCACATCAAAAGCCCCAGAGAAAATTGCCGAAGCCTCTTACCAAGTAGATTTATGCGATTTGGATGCCATGGATTACTGGAAAGAAGGGTATTATATGCCTGAACCGGATAAAGAAATTATCAAGAAAAACGATTTTTTACGCCATTGTGCCGAATTAATCATTTCGAATTTGAGTGAAGGCAATGCCACCATCGATAATCAACAACTGAATCGGAAATTACAAGAAATTAATAAAGGCGGTTTGGAATTAAAAGAAATGATTCGCCAACAAGCCCACAATTGGTATGCCCAGGGTAAATTAGTGGCCTTATTGGGAGGCGACCACAGCACCCCCTTGGGCCTCATGATGGCGGCCGGCGAGCAATACGGCGAATTTGGTATTTTGCAGATTGATGCGCATGCCGATTTACGTGAAGCTTACGAAGGCTTTACCTACTCGCATGCCTCGGTGATGTTCAATGCATTGAAAGAAATTCCGCAATTGAGCAAATTGGTTCAAGTAGGCATACGCGATTTCTGCGATGAAGAATACGACCTTATCACAAGTCACCCGAAAATTAAAACCTTCTTCGATAAAGACATTAAAGAACGCCAATATGAAGGTGAAACCTGGAAATCCATTTGCGACGATATTGTGAAGGAATTACCGCAACAAGTTTATTTGTCGTTCGACATTGATGGCCTTGACCCTAAATTATGCAAAAACACCGGAACACCGGTTCAAGGCGGTTTCGAAGCCGAACAAATTCAATATTTGTTTAAGAAAGTGATTGAAAGTGGTCGCCGAATTATTGCGTTCGATTTGAATGAAGTGAGTTGTGGCGAAGACAGTCAAGATGCCATCGACGCCAGTGTTGGTGCTCGTATTTTGTATAAAATGTGCAACCTCTTTATGAAATCGAACCAAGAACATGCTTAATGTTTTTCAGTTTGAAATAGTTCGCGACGATTTGCGTTTACGCTATATGCAATCGCGTGCCATTCATGCCATGGCCGCCTTGTTCATGTTGCTGTATGCCTTGCAATACCTGAGCGATTCCCCTTCTTGGCTATACCAAGCCATGTTGTTTCCGCCCCCCATTTTGCTGTTGTCGCTCATCATTTTCAAACGTAAACTATTTGAAGAACTTAGCAACTTGCGCATGTTTCGTATTTTAGAAATTGGCATTCTGTGTATGGGCGCCTTGCATTTTCTTCAAAAAAACAACGAACCTATTTCGGCCTTATTCACCCTCATTGCCGGCATTGTTGGCCTTATTTTCTACATGGAGACCCGCTTATTCTTGCCCCAATTTATTTTATTTAACCAAGCGGGCATTTGGATTCCGGGGCTTTGGCGAACCCAAAAAATTGAATGGAAACAAATAGAACGGGTGGTTTTAAAAAGCCCACACCTCACGGTTTTAAAGCCCTCGGGGCGTTTTTGGCAATGGCGTATTGAACCCCGTTTTCAAGCCGACTTTCAAGCCGACTTCATGTTATTTTGCGAAAAACAACAAGGTAGATAATATTTTCACAAAGCCGACGTTCCATAAGAAAGCCCATTACATTTGTGCTTTGTAAATTAATTCAATTATGGCCACCCACATATTATGGATCGACGATGAAACCGATTCATTAACCCCGCAAATCTTATTCCTCGAACAAAAAGGGTATAAGGTAAGCAAACAATCGAACGGATACGACGGCATCGAATTCATTAAAAATAATGCCATTGATTTAGTGCTACTCGACGAATCGATGCCCGGCATGACCGGTTTAGAAACCTTGGCCCAAATTCGAGAATACGACACGCAATTGCCGGTTGTGATGGTGACCAAAAATGAAGCCGAGAATATCATGGAGGATGCCATTGGCGGACAAATTGCCGATTATTTGATTAAACCGGTTAATCCGAATCAAATTTTATTGACGCTGAAACGGGTGCTTGATCAACGCAGTTTGGTGAGCGAAAAAACCACCCAAGCCTATCAACAAGAATTTCGGAATTTATTCATGGCCTTAAACTCGAATCCGAATTACGCCGAATGGTGCGACTTATACCGGAAGTTGATTTTTTGGGAAATGGAAATGCAAAAAACCGATAGTCCGGCCATGCAAGAAATTTTAGCCTCGCAAAAAGAAGAAGCCAATCAGGCCTTTTGCAAATATGTAGAAAAGAATTACAAAGCATGGATTGAAGGAAAAGGACAAGACAACCCGGTATTGAGTCACCAAATACTAGCGCAACATGTATTGCCCTTCTTGCAAAAAGGACAAAGCACTTTTTTTATTTTGATTGACAATTTGCGTTTCGACCAATGGAAGGCGATACAGCCCATTTTTGCCGAGAGTTTCCGAATTATAGAAGAAGATTTGGCCTGCGCTATTTTACCCACCACCACGCAATACAGTCGCAATGCTATTTTTGCCGGACTTACCCCGGCGCAAATTGAAAAACAATATCCATCGGAATGGAAAAATGACGATGAGGATGGCGGCAAAAACTTATTTGAAGAAAAATTCTTACTCGATTTTTTAAAGCGAAACAAGAAACAAGATTTAAAGGTTTCGTATACCAAAATCACCAACCATTACTACGGCGACCAATTGGTGAATACCATTCAAAACTTATTGCACAACGATTTAAATATCATCGTTTACAACTTCGTAGATATGCTTTCGCATGCTCGCACCGAAATGGAAGTACTGAAAGAATTGGCCAACGATGAAGCCTCGTATCGTTCCATCACCAAAAGTTGGTTTGAACATTCGCCCTTGCATCAGGCCTTGAAGAAAGTTGCCGATAAAAACATTCGTTTAATTATTGGCACCGACCATGGGAGTGTGCGTGTCAAATCGGCCTCGAAAGTGGTAGGCGACCGCGAAACCACCACCAATATTCGTTACAAACACGGCAAGAATTTACAATATGAAAACAAGGCTGTATTGGCTTATCGCGAACCGGCAGAAATTGGCTTGCCTAAACCAAATTTCAATTCCAGCTTCATATTTGCCAAATACGACGGTTACCTTTGCTACCCGAACAATTACAACCATTACGTCAACTACTTCAAAAACACCTTCCAACATGGGGGCGTTTCTTTAGAAGAAATGTTGATTCCCATTATAAAAATGGAAAGTAAATAATACCCACGCTCATCATGAAAATTGTCCTTCTCGGCTCCGGTAATTTATCTACTTTTTATGGACATCGATTTCAAGCTGCCGGGCATGAAATAATTCAAGTGCTTTCGCCCGATGTTGATCATGCCAATCATTTGGCGAAGCAATTGGGGTGTGAGTCTGTAAGCGATTATGCGCAATTGAATCGTGAAGCCGACATGTATGTACTGGGTGTGCGCGACGATGTATTATATACCTTGGCCCAAACCCTTCAACTGCCCAACAAGATTATTGTATACGGCGCGGGGGCAGTACCACTCCACGCATTATCGAATATCAGTGAACGACTTATTTGTTTATGGTGTTTATTCTCCATTCAAAAAAACAACTTACCTACGCAACGGCATTTCCCTGTTGTGTATAATGCATCCAATTCGAACGATATCGCCATGGCTAAATCCTTAGCCCAACTGCTAAGCGATGCTATTTATGCGCTAAACGACGAGCAAAAAACCGACACCCATTTATGCGCGGTATTGGTGAATAATTTTACCAATCATTTGTATGCTATGGCGTATGAACTCATGCGTGAATCGAACATTGATTTCTCGTTGTTGCATCCTATTATTTTAGACACCGCGCAACGTGCCACGCAATTTCCACCGCAACAATTACAAACAGGCCCTGCTGTTCGAAACGATATACATACCCAACAAGAACATTTGGCATTACTCTCGAAGCATATCAATTTTCAATCGGTTTATGAGGCCATGAGTGCTTCAATTCATGCCATGCACCACGAAGCGCCTAAGGATTAGTTTGAAAGTTATCCACGATTTTCTTCTTCCCTAAAAAAAATTCGACAAGTCTATTACACGAACACATAAATGACTTCGGAATACATTCGTTTTTTATTTTTTATAAATAGAAACAAGCATTCACAATACTTTCAACCATTAATTCCAAGCTACATCGGTCTGCACGACCGAAGCCATGAGACGAATGTTTGGATATTCTAAAACGAATACGGTCGATGCTTTCCACATAAATGAACAGTGCATGAATAAACAAAGTTCAATGTGCATTGCAGAAGCGAACTTTCACGCCTAAGTTTGTTTCAATTATTAACTAGTCCTATGAGTTTTATACAAGAGTTCAAACAATTTGCCATCAAAGGAAACGTGATGGACTTAGCCGTCGGTGTGATTATTGGCGGTGCCTTCGGAAAAATCATCGATTCGGTAATCAAGGATTTGATTTTACCTATCGTATCCGGCATCTTCGGCCAACCCGATTTTTCACATTTATATTTCTCGTTTAAAACAACACCGGCCGGTGCTACCTTAGAAGAAGCCCAAGCGATTGGTCCCGTTTTGGCTTATGGTAGTTTCATCACCGTACTAATTAATTTCTTCTTTTTAGCCGTTGCGGTATTCTTGATGGTGAAAGCCATGAATCAGTTGCGTAAGAAAGAAGAAGCAGCACCCGCACCGCCATCTAGCACCGATCAATTGTTGATGGAAATTCGCGACGCACTTAAAAAATAAAAACCCATAAGGTTCAACGTCGTCCACCTGCTTGCTCAGGTTGGCGACGTTCCTTTTTTTATGAACCTCTACAAATTTATCCTGTTCTACGATATAAAAAATTCGTGTTAAACAAGCACGCAAACTGTGCGGTTTGAAAGGCTTGATTAATTTTTGCCGCAAATTTCCAACATGAAAAAATTTATACTTTGTTTAAACGTCTTAGCTTTTTCCTTGCAAGGCTTCGCCCAAGTTGATAAAACACTTGATATTGAAAAAGACATTAAGAAACGAAAAACCGATACCACCAAAGTGGGTTGGAACCGTGGAGGACTCATTAATATTGGTTTTACACAAGGTTTATTGGAGAACTGGGCTGCCGGGGGCGAACGTCGTTCATTGGCCGTGAACGGACAAATTAATGCCTTTGCCACCTATGTAGAAAAACATAGCTTGTTTGAAAATACCCTCGATATGTATTATGGGTTGAACTATGTGGAATCGAACGATTTCATTCCACGTAAAATTGACGACCGCATTGACCTTTCTTCACGTTATGGACTTCAACCGAAGGCTTGGGCTAATTCGAAACATTCCATAAAAAAACACACTTATTTTTCAGGTTTATTCCGCTTTCAATCGCAATTTTCGGCCGGATACAATTACGAAAAAGCCAATTGGCGTAATAACCCCATTTCGGAATTCTTAGCGCCCGGATTTTTCACCTTAGCCTTAGGGGCCGATTATCGTCCAAACAATAATTTTACGGTATTCTTCTCGCCCTTGGCTGCCAAATTCACCACGGTAAAATCGAGTTATACCACCTTTGGACCTGCCTTCGGGGTTGAACAAGGCAAAACCTTCCGCGCTGAATTAGGGGCTTACTTATCGGCTCGCTACAAAGCATCGCTGAATAAAAACGTCAATTACATGACCCGTCTCGACTTATACACCAACTATTTAGCCAAAGATGTTAAAGACGAAACAGGCTTTGTGATTAAAAAAGATAATCCGGGCAATGTCGACATCCTTTGGGATAACTTCTTTGCCATTAAAATTAGCAAAGTGATTGGTGCCGGCTTCGGGTTTACCATGATTTACGATAACGACCAACCCGGAAAATACACCCGTTCTTCGGGGGCTAAAGACAATAACGGCAACTTGATTTTAGACCGTTATGGCCGCTTGGGCTGGATTCAATTGAAGCAAGTCTTCAATGTTGGATTTAGTTATAAAATTAATGGTAAAAAATAGTTACCACCTATAAATAGAGAATAGCCGTCTAAACGACGGCTATTTTTTTATTGAACCTGAAAAGCCCTTATCTTCGCGATTCAAATTGTTACCGATGGGAACTCAGTTCGGAAAAGAAACATACTTATACTGGTACGAAATCATGCTTTTGCAACGCCGTTTTGAAGAAAAAACCGGTCAGTTGTACGGAATGCAAAAAATTCGTGGGTTTTGCCACTTGTATATTGGACAAGAAGCGGTTTCGGCCGGTTGTATGACCGCCATCCGCGACGACGATAATATGATTACCGCCTACCGCGACCATGGCTTGGCTATTGCCAAAGGCATTTCTCCACGCGCTTGTATGGCCGAATTGTACGGAAAAGCCACCGGTTGTACCAAAGGAAAAGGAGGCAGTATGCACTTCTTCTCGAAAGAACATCGCTTCTTTGGTGGACATGGAATTGTAGGTGGACAAATTGGTTTGGGGGCCGGTATTGCTTTGGCTGAACAATACAAAGGAACCGATTCGGTTACCTTGTGTTTCTTTGGCGATGGCGCTGCCCGTCAAGGTATTTTACACGAAACCTTCAATATGGCCATGTTGTGGAAGTTGCCGGTGATTTTCATTTGCGAAAATAACTACTACGCCATGGGTACTTCGGTAGAACGCACCAGTAACGTATTGGATATTTACAAATTTGCCGATGCTTACGACATGCCCGGCGATAGCGTAGACGGCATGCGCCCCGAAGATGTGCATGAAGCCATTGAACGTGCCGCCCGCCGTGCCCGTAATGGCGAAGGACCAACCTTGTTGGAAATTAAAACCTACCGCTACAAAGGCCATAGCATGAGCGATCCGGCCAAATACCGCACCAAAGAAGAATTGGAAGAATTCAAATTAAAAGATCCTATTGAACACGTATTGAATGTTATTCGTACCAATCAATATGCCACCGAAGCTGATATTGAAGCCATTCAAGACAAAGTAAAATCGGTGGTGGACGATTCGGTTGAATTTGCCGAAAACTCGCCTTGGCCCGACGACAGTGAATTGTTTAAAGACATTTACTTGCAGGAAGATTATCCGTTTATTACGGACTAACACGGCCATTTGCGCATCAACTTGTATCTTTGAAGGCTCCTATCGGGAGCCTTTTTTTATGCAATATTCATTTCAATCCATCGAACAGAAATGGCGCACACGTTGGGCCGAAAAGCAATCGTATAAAGTTACTTACAAGCCCAACAAACCCAAATGTTATGTACTCGATATGTTTCCCTACCCCAGCGGGGCAGGCTTGCATGTGGGTCACCCCTTAGGTTATATTGCCGGCGATATTTATGCCCGCTTCAAACGCCTTGAAGGATATAATGTATTGCACCCCATGGGCTTTGATGCCTTCGGGCTCCCGGCCGAACAATATGCCCTACAAACCGGGCAACACCCTGCCGATACCACCCGCATCAATATTCAACGCTATAAAGACCAATTAAACCTCATTGGCTTTTGCTACGATTGGGACCGCGAAGTGATTACCGCCGACCCGAATTATTACCGTTGGACCCAATGGATTTTTCTGCAACTTTTCAATAGTTGGTATAATCCCGAAACACAAAAAGCAGAACCCATTGAAGGTATCGTTGCCGCCAAACAAGGTAAAGACGCTCGCTTCGATTCGTGGAATACCCTATCATTCGACGAACAACAAGCCCTCCTCATGCAATTCCGCTTGGCCTATCGCGCCGAAAGTTATGTGAATTGGTGCGAAGCCTTGGGCACCGTGCTTGCCAACGATGAAGTGATTAATGGCTTTAGCGAACGTGGCGGACACCCCGTAGAACGCCGCTTGATGAGCCAATGGTTCTTGCGCATTACCGCCTTTGCCGATCGCTTGTTGGAAGGATTAGACCGTGTTGATTTTCCCTTGAGTTTGAAAGACATGCAACGGAATTGGATTGGCCGTAGCGAAGGCGCCGAAGTACGCTTTACCGTGGAAAACCAAGACCAAGCCATCACCGTTTTCACTACCCGTCCCGATACCTTATACGGTGTTTCATTTTTGGTATTAGCTCCCGAACATGAACTAATGAGCGCTTTAATTAGCGAACAACAACGCGAAGAAGCCAATGCCTATTTGCAATATGTTTCAAGCCGCAGTGAACGCGATCGCTTGGCCGATACCAAACAAATTACCGGGTGCTTCACCGGTGCTTATGCCATTCATCCCTTCACCGGCGAACGTTTGCCCATTTGGATGGCCGATTATGTATTAGCCGGTTATGGCACAGGTGCCATCATGGCCGTTCCCGCCGGCGACGAGCGCGATTACGCCTTCGCCAAACATTTCAACTTACCCATTCCCGCCATATTCGACGGCGTTGACCTCAGCGAAAAAGCGTGTACCGATAAACAAGCTATTCTTTGTGCTTCCGAGTTTTTAAATGGACTCACCGCGCAAGCCGCCATAGAACGCATGTTGCACGAAATTGAAACCCGCCAATTGGGTGTTCGAAAAGTGAACTACAAAATGCGCGAT
>JBPCSZ010000134.1:0-6778 GCA_051006655.1 Chitinophagaceae bacterium | reverse complement strand
CAAAATGAAGGAAGCCTTGGCCGGTATGCAATCTTTAATTGATACCCTGCCTCAATCGGAAAAATTATTCCGTCAATCGCAGCAATCCATCAAGAATACCATTTCAACCACCCGTACTACCAAAACCAATATTTTGTTCAGTTATTTGAATGCACAAAAAAAGGGACTCGATTATGAAATGAATCAAAAATTGTTCGAACAAGTTGGGCAATTCAGTTTCAACGATATTCGTAATTTTCACCAACAACATATTGCCAAAAAACCTTACACCTTAACGGTAGTAGGCAACGACAAAAAGTTGAATTGGTCGGCCCTTAGTCAATACGGTCCGGTGAAGAAATTAACCTTAACCGATATCTTCGGGTATTAATTTTCTTCTTTAAATTTAATAAAGCCTCGTACACCTACGGGGCTTTATTTTTTTTCGAAGCGCATCGGCATCGCTTTATTCGGCAACTGTCCCGCCCTCCGCGCTACATGGTAGCTTGCTTCGGTCGGGGCTATTTTTTAGGCGACAGAAACTTTCATCGGCTTTTCTTTTGTCTGAACTAAGATGCTCATGATTTTACGATGATAAGATGCTATCCGTGGGCTGTTCGAGATTCCAATGGATAATATTTTACCTGTTCTGCGAAGCGTATTCGCTTCGCAGTGTTATGCTGTTGCGTTTCGCAACTGTAGTTGAATTGCGGTCGTAGTTGCCCAAAAAATAATAGTAAGGTTTACCACTAATTTACCGCAGAGTCGCCCATCATATTTTTTCTAAGTTTATGTTGACGTTGGGCAGACCTCTGCGGTCTTTTAGTATAAATTATCCTTCCATCCTATGCATCCTAATTCAGACCAAAGAACAGCCGATGAACGTTCCGAACCCTGAGCCTTTAGCCCCGGCTGTAGCTAGCCACCGTGTGGCGCGGAAGACGGGACGGGTGATGAACAAAGAAGCAAAAGCTGCGCTTCAAAGAATCAAAACAAAGTGGTTTGTGCGGTTTTATTCATGCTTGCCGTGGCATAAAATGATTTAATTTTATCGGATGAAAAAACTCTTCTTGCTGTTCGGATTTATGAGCTTGTATGGCGCTATGCAAGCCCAAGATATTGCCCGTTGGCTCCGATATCCCAGTATCAGTCCCGATGGAAGTCTAATTGCATTCGGGTATAAAGGCGATATTTATTTGGTGCCCGCAACGGGTGGGGTAGCCATGCCGCTTACCTTGCACGAAGGCCACGATATGATGCCGGTATGGAGCCACGACGGGAAACAGATTGCTTTCGCCAGCGATCGGCACGGCAACTTCGATGTGTTTGTGATGCCGGTTTCGGGCGGAGCACCCACACGACTCACACACCACAGTGCACCCGATTATCCGCAAGACTTCACGCCCGATAATAAGGCCGTGTTGTTCACGGCATCGCGTATGGTGAGCAACCAAAATATTCGGTTTTACAGTCCACGCTTGTTTCAAAATTTGTACACGGTATCGGTAAAAGGCGGTAGACCGATATTGGTGAGTGAAGCCGGTATGAGTGTGGCCCGTTATAACGACGATGGCTCGCGCATTGTGTTTCAAGACCGTAAAGGGTATGAAGACCTATTACGTAAACACCATACCAGTAGCGTAACCCGCGATATTTGGTTGTTCGACATTGCCGCTAAACGCTACACTAAGCTCAGTCAGTTTAACGGCGAAGACCTTGAGCCCGTGTTTGCGCCCGGCTCCGATAAGGTGTATTACCTCAGTGAAAAGAGTGGCTCTTTGAATGTGTACGAACAAGCGAATGGAAATATGAAAGCACTCACACAATTCAAAACGCATCCGGTGCGTCATTTGAGTGTGAGCAAGCAAAACACCTTGTGCTTTACCTATAATGGGGATGTTTATACCTTAGCCGGAAACGGGAATCCCAAGAAAATCAACATCACCATTCAGAATGATGGCCGTAATGGGGTTGAACGGAATTTAGCCATAACGAGTAATGTAACGCAGTTTGCGCTTTCGCCGAATGGGAAAGAGATTGCCTTTATTAATCGGGGTGAAGTGTTTGTAACAAGTGTGGAAGGAAATCAAACCAAACGCATCACAAACACGCCACAGCAAGAACGCCACGTGCAATGGCATCCCGATGGGAAGAGTTTGATTTATGCTACCGAACGTGGTTCGAGCTGGGATATTTATAAGGCTTCGATGGTGCGAAAAGAAGAACCGTATTTATATGCATCTACCTTGATTCAGGAAGAGCCATTGATTGCGACAGACGAAGAAGAGTTTCAAGGAAAATATTCGCCCGACGGAAAAGAGATTGCCTTTGTGGCCGAACGGAATATCTTGAAAATATATAACCTTAAAAATAAGCAAATCCGCACAGCCTTACCTGAAGGACGTAATTACAGTTATTCGGATGGGGATTGGGATTTTGCTTGGAGTCCGAACAGCCGTTATTTAGTTTGCGACGACGGGGAAGGAAATTGGTTCACATCGAATGTGGCCTTATTGCAACGCGATGGCGGTGAAATTAAACATCCTATGCCGAGTGGTTTTGGACAAGGCAATGTGAAGTGGGCCTTTGGCGGGAAAGCCATTGCTTGGGTGAATGCGAAGAATGGTCGCCGCAGTCAGGCGTATCAAGGCTCGCGCGAAGTGGATATTTTTATGGGCTTCTTCGATCAGGCCGCTTACGACAGGTTTAGTTTGAGTAAAGAAGAGTTTGCTTTATTGGAAGAAAAAGAGAAGAAAGAAAAAGAAGAGAAGGATAAACTCGAGAAAGAAAAAGCGGAACAAGAAAAAGCAGACAAGAAAGGAAAAACAAAAAGCAAAGACGATATAGCTTCGGCCGATTCGAACGGTGTTTCGGAATTGGTGTTGGATAATTTTAAGGAGCGTGTAAAACGCATCACCATCAACAGCAGTAGTATAAGCGATTATGCCATTAATCCGGAAGGAACGAAAGTGTATTACTTATCGGCGTTTGAAAAAGGCTACGATTTGTGGGTGACAGAACCCCGCACGAAAGAAACCAAGATTTTAGCCAAGTTAGGGGCCGGTGGCGGCAGTATTGCCATGAGCAAAGATGGTAAAACCTTGTTTGTATTGAAAGATGGAAATCTCACTAAAGTAGATGAGAACGGCAAAACCGAAGCCATTGGCGTTAGTGGTGAAATGATTTTGAATACGGCGGCGGAACGGGCTTATATATTAGATCATGCGTATCGTCAGGTAATCAAGAAATTCTACGACCCAACCTTGCATGGTATTGATTGGGATAGGATGCATAAAAACTATTCGTCATTCCTGCCCTATATCAACAATAACTACGATTTTCAGGAATTGTTGAGTGAGTTTTTAGGGGAACTGAATGCCTCGCATACGGGAGGTCGTTACAGTCCGCAAGCAGCGAACCCCGATGAAACCGCCAGCTTAGGATTGATTTACGATGAAACATATAGCGGTACCGGATTAAAAGTAACGGAGGTTATACGTGAAGGGCCGTTCAGCAAAGCAACATCGCAAATGCAAGCCGGCTTTATTATTGAAAAGATTGACGGTGTGGTGATTGATGATAAGCTTGATTGGACAAAATTGCTTAACCGTAAGCAAAAGAAAAATGTGTTGATCACCTTCCGTGATCCGCAATCGCCCAATGAGATTGAGGAAGTGATTAAACCGATTAGTCTGGGTGAAGAGAATGCCTTGATGTACAAACGTTGGATGCAACGCATGCGCGATTGGGTGAATACCCTGAGTAATGGGAAAGTAGGTTATGTGCATGTAGCCGGCATGAACGACGGCAGTTACCGTGAAGTGTTTGATGAAGTTTTGGGTGCGAATTTTGAGAAGAAAGCCTTGATTGTAGATACACGTTTCAACGGTGGCGGTTGGTTGCACGATGATTTAAAAACCTTCTTGAGTGGTGAACGTTATTTGGATTTTGCGCCGCAGGGAAATCGCTTGAAAGATGGTGAACCAATGGGGCGTTGGTATAAGCCCAGTTGTGTGTTGATGAGTGAAGGGAATTACAGCGATGCTTTTATTTTTCCGTATGTGTACAAGCAAGCCGGCATCGGTAAAACCATCGGTAAGGCCGTTCCGGGAACGGGTACGGCGGTTTGGTGGGAAACCCAAATTGATCCGACCCTGATTTTTGGTATTCCGATGGTAGCGACCATTGGAAAGGAAAATCGGCCAACGGAAAACTTGCAATTAGAACCTGATATGGACGTGGATTTACGTTACGAAGATTTCATGAATGGTAATGACACGCAACTGAAAGCGGCGATTGAAGAGATGTTGCGTCGGGTTCGCTAAGAAGCTAAAAATAAATAAACGAGTTTGATTCATTTTAATAAGCATGCGATATCGAATTAAATATGAATTTGATGCCGACATGTGGCAATCGAATGGCAAGGGGGCATGGTATTTTATTACTGTCCCCCAAGCTATATCGGATGAAATTCGGACTCAATTACAATGGCAGGGAGAAGGTTGGGGGCGAATGCGGGCTGAAGCGATAATTACGGGTATTAGTTGGCAAACGGCTATTTGGTTCGATACCAAACAAGGGGCGTATTTACTGCCTATCAAAGCAGATATCCGTAAACGAACAGGCCTCGTTGTTGGCGAAAAAGTAAGCATTAAGCTTGAGGTATGATTTTAGTTGTTAGGTAATCGTTCGGTAGGGACACCGAACTATAGGAAAAAAGCAGTAAAACCACTAAATTTTATACCCACGTAAGCACTCGAGAAATAAAAGAAAAAAAGAGCCCATTTGATGATTTGTAAACAAATTTGAGCTAAATTCGTTTTTTGCATTAACATTTCGTTATAGCCTCTTTCATACACCTTCCGCAATTAAAGGGGGTAAATGACAGACCTATAAGAGAGTTATAGCCAATGGTAGGACGACCGTTCACAAGACAACAGACCAACCAAAATTTAAACCGTAAAACAAAGACAAACCATTTTGAAAGATTACCAAGAACTTACAGACCATTTTGCAATGAGACAGCGAGTTATCCGTCATTCAACCTTGCCCAATGTTTTTACTTATTTCCAACGAAGTATAAAACTATGACAACTAATAACTGAATTTTAAATGATTAAAAAATTACTACTTCCATTATTTTTACTATCCATAGGTATTGTATTTTATTCATTAGCAACTGCGACAATTGAACGCACTTTGTATTTTCAAGAAGAGATAACGAGAAGTGATGACATATACCCTTTTCGAAACAGTTCATTAAGACATCTAGCTCCCGAAGAAATAAACAAATTGACGTTAAGGTACAAAAACGAATTAACCAATTTAGACTATTTAAAATCAATTACTATTGCCATAATATCATTGTGCGGAATATTAGTCATAGCAATAATTGTTTTTAAACCAGATTTTTCTGTTAAAAAATTCGATGCTATAACAGTAATGACTGTCTATACTTTCCTGATTTGTATAACATTTACTGTTTTCAAAATATTTACGGATGGTAGTTTCGAAGACGGTCATAATGCTACGATAAAAATCAGAGGAACGATTAAAATTATTCTGTTAATTACTACACCAATGATCTTTTTTACTGCTCTGAAATTGAATAAATTTGAAATTAGTAAAAATATGCATCAATCAAAATGGATAACCAATTTAGCAATTGTCTTAACTCTATTAAGTGGATTAATAGCATTTGTTATTGGAATTGGTTTTTTATCAACTCCAGATGTCAGTACTTTTACAAATTAAGATTATAAACTCTTATGACAAAGCTACAAACAAGAACCACTGGCTATAACAGGCGTTTGGCAAAAGTGGCGGTTCAGTGCATCGCAGACAGTTTGGTGGTTAATCAAAGTTTGGTTCTCCGAATCAGCATTTGTGGTGAAAATCGCCACCTTCGCCAAGCGCCAAACCGTTGGCAGCAAGCATATAACGACACGACACAGCAGACATTGACCGAGTGAAAACAGAAAAAAGAGAAACAAATTCCCCTATCGGTCGGTGTCCTCACCGACCGAAACAACTCAATTCCCATGAAAGTTGGTAAGGAAATTAAATTCATCGTAACCTGTTTTATAAAACTGAGCACTGCACCATCTATAATCCTCAGGTGAATTTGACAATTTCCATTTTTCTTGAATTGGATTATTGTGTATGTAGGCAATTTTATGTTCAAAAATAGATATAGTACTTAATGGAATAGCTAAAGGATCTCGTTTCCAAAATTGATACTTCTTATCTCGTTGGGTTGAAACAAAATCGTTCAATAAAACAGGATTGGTTAAATGGAAATTCGTTTGTCCCGATGTGCAGTAAATTTAGCAAAACTGCTTCCAATACTTTCCCTTCCATTTTGTTGATGCATTCTCCCAATCAAGTGCACTTGATTGGGCGTTATTACATAACCATATATTGTTGCCATTAATTATCACTAGATTATTAAATATTTTTTTTATTCAGATTAATTAAACTATTTTTATGTATACAAATTACAAAAAAGGTTCGGTCGGTGAGGACACCGACCGATAGTAAATACGTATCAGAACAGACCAACACGACACAGACAATAACAGTGAAAATCAACAACGACAATGGTTTGCAATGGTGTACAGACAGAAGGCCTACTGGTAACATGGGTTTGGCGTCATGCGGGGCGAAGTGCTTAAATTCAAGTTCAGTTTTTCAAATCAACTTTAGTGCTGGGTTGACAGTTTTGTGCCCTGAAATCCCGCACGAACGCCAAGCGCAAAACCGTTAGCACCAATTATAAAAGACATCGACAATGCTTAAT
>JBPCSZ010000133.1:0-17299 GCA_051006655.1 Chitinophagaceae bacterium | reverse complement strand
CCACCACCACGCGACCAAATTGTTTGGCTACTTCCACCAAGGCGGCAATTCCCGGAGCGGTTACGCCATCGTCGTTGGTGATGAGGATAGTGGGTTTTTCTATTTTCTTATTGCTCGATTTTTTAGTTTGTTTTGCCATGTGGCAAATCTACACGATAAACCACGTGTAGGAATATTTAAGCAAAAAATTAATAGCACAATAAAAAAGCGGCACCCAATGGCGCCGCTTCTTAAAAAAATTCAAGCAACATTAAGCAATATTCTGGCGAATGATGTTTAAGGCACCACCTGCTTTGAACCACTCAATTTGTTGTGCGTTATAACTGTGTTTTACGGCAATGGTATCGCTGCTGCCATCGGCATGATGCAAGACCATACTCAAGTTAACACCGGGCGCCATCGTGGTTAAACCTAAAATATCGATGGTGTCGTTTTCTTGAATTTTGTCGTAATCGGCTTTGTCGGCAAAAGTCAAAGCCAACATCCCTTGCTTCTTCAAATTCGTTTCGTGAATACGCGCAAACGATTTCACCAATACGGCACGAACGCCTAAGTGACGGGGTTCCATGGCGGCATGCTCGCGCGAAGAACCTTCACCGTAGTTTTCATCGCCAACCACCAAACTACCTAAGCCGGCGGCTTTGTAGGCACGTTGTGTGGCAGGTACCGGACCGTATTCGCCGGTAATTTGATTCTTTACATTATCGGTTTTTTCGTTAAAGGCATTCACGGCACCAATCAACATATTGTTCGAAATATTATCGAGGTGACCACGGAATTTCAACCATGGACCGGCCATCGAAATATGATCGGTGGTACACTTGCCCTTGGCTTTAATTAATAATTTGAGTCCTTTTAAATCGGTTCCTTCCCAAGCGGTAAACGGATCGAGCAATTGCAAACGCTTGCTGTCGGAACTTACCAACACTTGTACACCCGAACCATCTTCGGCAGGGGCTTGATAACCGGCATCTTCAACGGCAAAGCCTTGTTTCGGTAATTCGTCGCCGCTGGGAGCATCGAGTTTTACGGTTTCTCCTTTATCGTTCACCAAGGTATCGGTTAATGGATTGAAATGCAAGGAACCGGCAATGGCCATGGCAGTTACCATTTCTGGACTTCCTACGAAAGCGAAGGTGTTTGGATTACCATCAGCACGTTTCGCGAAGTTGCGGTTGAAGGAGTGTACGATGGTATTTTTTTCTTGCTTTTCAGCGCCCATCCGATCCCACATACCAATACATGGTCCGCAGGCATTGGCAAATACTTTAGCGCCTACGCTACCAAACAATTCGAGGAAGCCATCGCGTTCGATGGTATAACGAACTTGTTCAGAACCCGGTGTAATCATATACTCCGATTTAACGGTCAATCCTTTCTCTTTGGCTTGACGCACTAAACTGGCGGCGCGACTGATATCTTCGTAGCTGGAGTTGGTGCAACTTCCAATTAAACCCACTTCAATTTTTTCGGGCCAACCATTGGCTGCAGCGGCTTCTTTCATTTTCGAAATTGGCGTGGCTAAATCGGGTGTGAAAGGTCCATTTAAATGGGGTTCCAATTCACTGAGGTTGATTTCAATGACTTCATCGAAGTATTTGCTTGGATTGGCATATACGTCGGCATCGCCGGTGAGGTGTTCACGAATGGCATTGGCGGCATCGGCTACATCGGCACGACCGGTAGCGCGTAAATAACGTTCCATGCTATCGTCGTAACCAAAGGTTGAAGTGGTAGCCCCAATTTCAGCACCCATATTACAAATAGTGCCTTTACCGGTACAACTCATAGAAGTAGCGCCTTCGCCAAAATATTCCACAATAGCATTGGTTCCACCTTTTACGGTAAGAATACCCGCTACTTTTAAAATAACGTCTTTCGGTGAAGCCCAACCGTTTAATTTACCGGTCAACTTGATACCAATTAATTTCGGCATCAAGAGTTCCCAAGGTAAACCGGCCATCACATCGCAAGCATCGGCACCACCCACACCAATGGCAATCATACCTAAACCACCGGCGTTCACCGTGTGCGAATCGGTACCAATCATCATACCACCGGGGAAGGCGTAGTTTTCGAGCACCACTTGGTGAATAATACCGGCGCCGGGTTTCCAGAAACCAATGCCGTATTTATTCGAAACCGAGGAAAGGAAATCGTAAACTTCCTTGCTTTCTTGGTTGGCGAAATCTAAATCTTCGGTACTTCCGTTGCGGGCCGTAATTAAATGGTCGCAATGCACGGTAGAAGGAACGGCCACTTGCGGGCGTCCGGCTTGCATGAATTGCAATAAGGCCATTTGGGCCGTGGCATCTTGCATGGCCACGCGGTCGGGATTGAAATCAACATAGGAATTCAAGCGCGGAAAATCGCTGAATGTCATACCCGCATCGAGGTGGGCGTAAAGAATTTTTTCTGCCAAGGTCAATGGGCGACCTAATTTTTGACGTGCTTCATTTACACGTGCAGGAAATTGGGCATAAACCTGTTGAATCATCCCGATGTCGAAAGCCATAAAATTTATGTTTTTAAATGAATAATGTAAGCCTTCCTTTTCCCTGTTTTGGGTATTGGAAGTGGCGCGAATTTACAGGATTTCGCTGAGAAAAAAATGAAAAGAAAGCCAATTTTTAAGTCAAGAAACCTATTGTAAGGCATTTTTCCAATCGTGTAAGCGTTTGCTTCGCGAAAAGGCCGCTTGCACCAGGCCTTGATTGCTTGTTTTGGCGCTTTGGGCTTGTTCCAACAGGTTTTCTAGGGGTAATTGCCCTATTTTTTCCGCCGGAGCATGAAAGAGTTGCAGGGCATTGAACGTTTGATGCAAGGAATTTTGCGATTTAACCAACACCAATTTACCCAAGGCCAAGGCCGAAATGAGGTTTCCAAAAGCCTGCGAACGGTTATGGTACATCATTACCATATCCATGCTGTTCAAAAAAGTGAGGTATTCGCTCCTCGACATAAATTGCGTAATAGGGATGAACCGATCTTGAAAAAGGGCCTTTCCTTGGGTTATAATATGTTCGCGATAGTTGGAATTACCATAAGAAAGCGGACAATAAATATGCAAGTTAGGAATCGATTTTAGTTGCTGAAACGCATCGAGATGGTTATTGGTGGAAGTGGCTGAATTGCCCAATAAAAGCTTCAGTGGTTGAGTAGTATCGCGTTCGATATGGGGCAAAGAAGCCCCTAAATCCGCATTCAAATCGTAAAAACCGGGACGGTGTTCGGCACGGCATTGTGGATATAAGGTTTTTATTTTTTCTAAATCGCCGATATTGTGTTCCGCTAAAATCAAGGTATCGATGCGCGCCACATGGGTTTGTCGGCGTTCCAACTGTCGATTGGCTTCGCGAAAAACACCTTGTACCCGACGAACATGTTTGAACCATGCCAATAAGTTCAATCGTGGCACGACGTTCAATTTTCGTTCACGCAGTTCGAAGTCTAAGGTTAAGGCATCAAACAACCAATGCCGATGCGCCAAAATCGGTTCGCCAAAGAATTCACCGCCCCAAGCAATCACACTGATATGATTCGGTAAATCAAACACCAATTCGGCCATCCAAGTATCATACCAATGAATAAATAATCGGTCATCGGGTTGAAGTTGCTTGAAGCGATTTCGAATATGCGTTGGATTTTCTCCAATATACGCCACCGCTCGAGTGGTTTGAACATGGTTCGAATCCCCTTTTTCGCCCCTTAACCAAAATACATTATTGTTTTCTAAACCTAAATCGTACACGTCCTCAATGAAGGAATCCATGAATTTATCTTGAACGGCAATATGATAATTCATCGTAAAATTCGAATAACCGCATCCACAATGCGTTGGGTTTGAGTTTCCTCCAAATTGTAAAACAAGGGTAAACGGACTAAGCAATTGCTATAGCGTTCGGCTTGTTGCAGGGTGGGGGCTTGGGGGTTTTGGGCTAAGTAATATGGACTTTTATTTAAGGCTAAATAATGAAAAACAGCTTGAATGTGTTGCGCTTTTAGTCCTTGAATCAATTGATTTCGTTGGGTTTCATGCTGACAAACCAAATAAAATAAATGGCCATTATTACCGGCATAAGCGGGTATAAATGGCAACTGAATACCCCATTGACTCAATGCAATCAAACCATCGTAATAATGTTGCCAAATGGCTTTTCGTTTGGCTTGTATTCGATCGATATGTTCCAATTGAGCAAATAAAAAGGCGGCAATTATATCGGATGGTAAAAAGGAAGAACCCATATCAACCCAATTGTATTTATCTACTTCACCCCGAAAAAATTGCGAACGATTGGTTCCTTTTTCACGAATTATTTCAGCCCGTTGTATAAATTGCTCATCGTTAATAACCAATAATCCGCCCTCACCGGAAATAATATTTTTGGTTTCATGAAACGAAAAGGTAGCTAAATGCCCGAAGCTTCCTAATGGCCGATTATGATAATAGGCATCAATGGCATGGGCGGCATCTTCTACCACAAATAAACCATAATGATTGGCCAAGGCCATGATGGCTTCCATATCGCAGGCAATACCGGCGTAATGCACTACCACAATTGCTTTGGTTTTGGGCGTAATCAGGGCTTCTAGTTGAGTAACATCCATACAAGGATGATCGGCACAACTATCAGCAAAAACCAGTTGGGCGCCACGTAATACAAAAGCATTTACGGTAGATACGAATGTATAGGCCGGTGCAATTACTTCATCGCCCGCTTGAATATTTAAAAGTAGGGCGGCCATTTCTAAGGCATCGGTACACGACGTTGTAAGCAGTACTTTTTTGAAACCATAACGATGCGTGAAAAAATCGTGGCATTTTTGCGTATAAGTCCCATCGCCCGAAATCTTCCCTTGTTGAACTGCGTCTTCAATATAGGTGGTTTCTCGCCCCGTCATAAAGGGTCGGTTAAATCCGATGGGGGCGTATTGATCCATAAGCGCTATTCGACGATATTCTACAATGTTACAACAGGAATAAATAAACGACTATTTTATATTTTCGGAAAGTCGGATATTAAACGGGCCACGCCAAATCCGGTTTGTCCATACCCATTCCCATTGTATAACAAATACCATGCACCTCGATGTTTGAGCATTGAAGGATAACATAACATATCGCTATCCCAAGCTGGTTCAGCAGAAACATCCAAGCCCATAGCCTCATCGTTTCTTTCCCAATGAAGTCCATCCTTCGACACGGCAAACCCAATGCGATACGTTGAAATAGGTCCATTGCCCCGATAGGTATACCACATAAAATAGGTATCATTTTCTTTTATTACGAAGGGCTTTGAAATAGCATATTCCCCTTCGTGTTGTAGCGGAATGGCAATATGATGATTGCGTTGCCAATGAATGCCATCGTCCGATTCGGCATATTTAATAACATGCTGCATCGAATAGGATTCCTTACCCCAAGCTAAATTCGAACCATACCACATTTTGTATTTTCCTTCATCGAATAAAACAAAAGGATAGGAGAGGGAATAGGGGTCTTCGTGACTACGGTCTAATACAGGGGCTCGACTTACTTTTTCGAATTTTTGAGATTGGGTATCAAACTTAGCCAATCCAATGGTATTCATCCAAGGCACCGTATGTTTTAAATTCCAACCCAAGTAATAAAGGTGCAAACAGGAATTAATATCAACTATACAGCCCATGGCCACACCACTATCATCGAAAAGTCCAAGGCTACCCGGCATTAAAACCGGCTCCTCCGAAATGCCAAGTAACTTAAAGTCATTATCAAAATCAATATCTACATAAGCAATATGAGACCGATTATCGTCATCGCGACACGTGAAATAAATGCGATAAACGCCATCGTGTAACATTACGGGAAACGGATTGGCGGCATGGCTTTTCATCCAAGGCAAACGAGCATCGGGAGCGAATACCTGTTTTATTTTTTTCCAAGTCATCATAAGGTAAATGAAGCGCTGGGTTGTTTAAGTTGCACACTGCGCGCCGGAACATGCACCGATTGAAAGCTAGTATTTTTGGTAATCACACAACCCGCCCCAATTAAGGTTTCTTTCGCCACCTGCACTTGATGCGCGATGCAAGCATTCACTCCAATAAAACAATGGGTATCTATATGGCAATGCCCTGAAATAACCACCTGGGAACTGATGAAATTATGATTGGCAATGATACTGTGATGGCCAATATGATTACCACTCCAAAGGGTAACATTATGGCCAATTTGAACAAAGGGTTGAATGGTATTGTTTTCTAATATGAAGCAATTTTCACCGGCCGGAAATTGCGATAAATACGAACATCGACTGCTGATATACGAAACCAAAGAATATCCTTTGGCTTTTGCTTCGTGGTATTTTTTTTCGCGAAGTTGATTCATTTGTGCATAACTCAAGGCAACGAACAATGAATACGATGCCGGCGGAAAATGCGTTTGAATTTCGTCGAATGGTATCAAGGGTTTTTGTTCGAAATTATCTTGATGGCAATAAGCTCGATCGACCGTAAAAGCCACCACCTCGAAATTAGAATCGTGGGTGAAATAGTAATGCGCCAATTGGGCAATATCGCCTGTGCCAAAAACAATAATTTTTTCTTTATTCATTACTTTAAAACGCGTATGGTGAATTCATATAAATTATAATCGTGCAACAACGCCACTTGACCGGAAAAATGTTTTTTGCAATAATCAAATAAAAATAGTGGGTCGGCATAATACAAATGTGCTTTCATTAATTCTTGGTCGGAATATTGAGTGAGAACATTAAACGCAAAGCCGCGTTGACTGACATGATTGATACGATGCAGGGTGTCTAAAACATACACCAACCAAGCGTCATCGTGCGCTTCGAATTTAATATTAAAAATACCACTGGCGATGGAAAAATCAAATTGTTGATCGGGTTCTATCGTTGATGTCCATTGCGCCCGTTTATCGGATGCATGCATTGCTTGTGCTGCCAATATCATTGATTCGGAAATATCGTAGCCCGTGTAGTTGAAATTGTGATGTTGTGCTTTTAAATAATCGAACATGGCACCATAACCACAACCATAATCTAATAAACTAAACGAATGGGTATTGTTAATTAAAGTAGATAATACATCGAATCGTATATGTTGCGATGCTAAGGAATTCCAATCTACCCCTTGTGGCGTAGTACCAAATTGCTCTACCTTTTGGGTGTAGTACCGATTCACCTGATGTAATATATCATCGTGCATGCGAAAACGATTTCATGTAATTGATAGATGTGGGACCACAATTAAACAATAGATCAAGTATAGTAACATTGTGTTGAAATTCGCCAAATAATTGAGGGTATTCGGGATAATTGGTATAATCGAAATATTGTACTGTTATGCCTGCTTCCTTAAAAAGCGCCTCATCCATGTAGGCTTTGGCGGCTGGCCCCGTACAATATTGCGTTGCGCCCCGAGCGATGCAAAGGTCTACTAAGCGTTGTGTTTTACCCTCCGATAAACTAAAATCGCGCGAGTTGAGGATAAGGGTTTTGATACCTAATAACTTGTTGATTGCTTCAATAAATCGAATATTAATCTGCGATAAATTACGTACCGAATCATCGAAATACAAAGGTTCAAAAATGGATTTATACGCATTGAAAAAAGGAGCTTTGGCATAGTTAGCCACTAGGGTTTTCCAATGTTCTTTGCCCCATGCATTGTCTGCAACCAGTGTCTCGTTTATTGTCTGGTTGAACTTTCCTTTTACCTCTACGGGTATACTTAACCACCGTAATCCATGCGGGGTTTTAATTTGATTCCGATTCCGCCAATCGCGTTTGGTGTATTGCATATCGTCGAAAACAATAAACTCATCTACGCTGTTTATACTATCAAAATACCCTTTCCAAGGAATGTAATTGGATTGCGTAATTAAAATACTTTTGGGCGAATGCATAAACTGATTTCTTTCGAAAATTCGAATAAACCAAATGTAGATGAAATTAATAAGACTTCAACGCTTGTCTACTCAATATTCACCAGCCATTGAAAATGCTGAATCATGTTACAGACGCTCAACCAATAGCCTTGATTGTAGGAGGCATCGCTAACGCCGAACGAGAACGGGTGCGGGAAAGCGGGTACATTTGATATAGATGTAACCAGTTTGCGTGGCTGTAAACAGCGTTAGCAGGCCGACGGAAAGCAAGACGGGTGATGAAGAAAGAGAAGCTGTTGCGCTTCAAATGCCTTTACAAGTTTTCAAGGATATACTTCGTCAACCGACGGTACAAATGCAAGCGTGTAACGCCACCGCCAATACCGTGGTTTTTATCGGGATAAGCTTCTGAATCGAAAGGTTTATCGGCGTCAATCAAGGCTTGTTGCATTTCAATGGCGTTTTGGTAATGCACATTGTCGTCAGCCGTACCATGAATGAGGAAGTATTTTCCTTTTAAATTCTTCACCATGTTCACGGGCGAATTATCATCATAACCCGCTGCATTTTCTTTGGGTGTCCGCATATAGCGTTCGGTGTAAATATTGTCGTAATAACGCCAATTGGTTACAGGTGCTACGGCAATGGCCATCTTGAAGACATCGGCGCCTTTCAACAAACAAATACTGCTCATATAACCGCCAAAGCTCCAACCCCAAATACCAATACGCGAGGCATCTACATACGATTGCTTACCTAAATAGTTAGCCACGGCAATTTGGTCGTCACTTTCGTATTTCCCTAATTGTAAATAGGTTTTCTTTTTGAACGCCTCACCACGGAAACCGGTGCCGGTACCATCGGCGCAAACAATAATATAACCTTTCTCAGCCAACATCTGGTACCACCAAAAATCGCGACCGCTGAACTGATTCGTTACTTGTTGCGAACCGGGACCGCTATACTGAAACATCAATACCGGGTATTTTTTGGTAGACACAAAATTAGCGGGTTTAATCATCCAAGCATTCAAGATCGTTCCTTCCGCATTCGGAATTTGAATTAATTCTTGCGTGGCTAAGGTATACTCGCGCATGGTTTTGCGCAATCCGGCATTGTCTTTCAACAAACGCTTGGTATTTGGTCCATACAAGGTATAAGTAGGAGGCTGATTCACCGCAGAATGTTTATCGAGGTAATACGAAAAATTATTACTGAACGAAACATCGTGCCATCCGGTTTCCGGAGTAAGGCATGTTTTGTTTTTTCCGTTAATGCCAATTTTATACACCTGTCGTTCCATGGGCGAACGTTCGGCACTCACATAAATAAGGCTTTGTTTGCTTTCATCAACTCCGGCCATGCTCACCACTTCCCAATTGCCGGACGTGATGGGCTTGGTTTCATTCTTCGTCATATCGTGATAATACAAATGATTGTAACCACTTTTTTCAGACAAAATAATAAAGGCATTTTTTCGGGTTAGGAATTGAATATGATCGTGCACCTCCACATACTTATCGTTGGTTTCGGTATATACCACACGCGTTTCACCGGTTTGTGGATTCCCTTCCAATAACTCTAATTTGTTTTGTAAACGGTTCATGCGGTAAATAATCGGCGTTTTATTAAACGCATTGATTTTAATACGCGGAATATACTGATCGCGTTCAGGCCCAACATTCATCGAAACAGTTTTTCCGCTTGGAATTAAATACGTATAAACGCTCACCACCGAATTGGGTTCACCGGCCTTGGGGTATTTATATTTATATTGGGAAGGGTAGATTCCATCGTACATCGCAAACTGATATTCAGGCACCGCCGTTTGGTCGAAATGATAATAAACCAAATAATCGCCATCGGCCCCCCAAACATAAGCTTGGGTAAATTCAAACTCTTCTTCGTACACCCAATCGCAATTCCCATTGATATGATTATAATCGCCATTGGTGGTGATGGTGCTTGTTTTCTTGGTGGCTATATCGAATACATACATGTTATTATCAAATACATAAGCCACCTTATCGCCACGAGGCGAAATCTCAGGATGGAGTATTTTTTCGTCCCGAATTTGTGTCACTTCTTTCGTGGCCAAATTATAGAGGTACGTCATATGCTTCGCCGAGCGACGGTAAATGGATTCCGATTCGGTGAATAATAATAATTGCTGTTCATTCGCATCAAAAGCATAATCGCCAATGGCTAAATTTTTACCCTTGTAATTTAATTTTTTTAAATTCACCAAGGTATCCACCCGCTGTCCATCTTGAAAACGAACCCGCACTAAATTGCCTTGCGCATCGCTTTCGGTATAATGTATACCATCTTTCATAGAACGAAATCCGGCTACAAAATCTTGCCGAAACGTGGGCTTCGACCAAATATCTTCTAAGGTGATGGATTTATTTTGGGCCGAAACGCTCGTGCTGAACACGCAACACAAAATGGCCAAGCATAAGCTTTGTAATTTCATATTCAAGGAATGTAATCTATTGACCGGTAAATACCGCTTTACGTTTTTCTAAAAAGGCTGTTACCCCTTCGCGCATATCGGCCGTATCGAATAAAGCCCCAAAGGCTTTGATTTCGGTTTCAAACCCTTCGTTACCGCGACTCTCTTTATTCATACACGCAATAATACCCGCTAAGGCCAAAGGCGCTTTGGTATTGATGGTATCGCATAAGGCTTGACATTTAGCCAATAATTCTTCACTCGTTACCACATAATTGGCCAAGCCATAGTGCAAGGCTTCTTGGGCATTCAACATGCCACCGGTCAAGGAAATTTCCATGGCCTTGCCTTTACCAATCAATTGCGCCAAACGTTGGGTACCACCATAACCCGGAATCAATCCCAAATTCACTTCAGGTTGTCCGAACTTGGCATTCTCCGAGGCTACCCGAAAATGGCAAGCCATGGCCAATTCGCATCCGCCCCCTAAGGCAAATCCGTTAACGGCCGCAATCACGGGCTTTGGACAGTTCTCAACTTTATTGAATAAATGATCTTGACCATAACGGGCTAAGGCTTCACCGCCTTGTCCATCCAAGGACGGGAACTCGCTGATATCGGCACCGGCCACAAAGGCCTTGGCACCTGCGCCGGTCATAATCACCGAACGTACCGCCGAATTCGTATACACATCATCTAAGGCTTTACTTAAATCGTCAATCACATCCCGATTTAAGGCATTCATTTTATCGGGACGATTAATGGTAATCGTGGCCGTTCCGTTTTCAACGGCATACAAAATTGTTTGAAACTCCATATTCTAAGCTGTTTTTTATTTTTTCAATCGACGTTGATAGGCTTGCAAGGTATTTTTCATCAAGGCACAAATGGTCATTAATCCAACACCACCGGGCACTGGGGTAATGTATGAGGCCTTTGGAGCAACGCCATCAAAATCCACATCGCCCACCAAACGATAACCCGTTTTGGTTTCAGTACTTTCAATGCGGTTAATACCCACATCCACAATCACCGCACCGTCTTTCACCATATCGGCGGTTACAAAACGCGGTTTACCAATGGCCGCTACCACCAAATCGGCTTGTCGACACAAATCGGCCATGTTCTTGGTTTTAGAATGGCAAATGGTTACGGTGCAATTACCGGGTTCGGTATTCCGACTCAATAAAATACTCATAGGTGTACCTACAATATTGCTTCGGCCAATAACTACCGCATGCATACCGGCAGTTTTAATGCCATAATGGTCCAACATCAACATCACCCCATAAGGCGTGGCCGGCACAAACGATTCTTGTCCAATCACCATCTTCCCTAAATTCTCGGGGTGGAAACCATCCACATCTTTGTCCGGATGTATGGTATCAATCACCTTGTTTTCATCAATATGTTTCGGCAAAGGCAATTGCACCAAAATGCCATCCACGCCGGGATCGGTATTAAAGGCTTCAATTTTAGCCAAAAGTTCGGCTTCGCTTACATCGGTTTCATAAGCCACCAAGGTCGATTCAAACCCCAATTCGGCACAGGTTTTCACCTTAGAACCCACATAAGCTTTGCTGGCGGGATTATCGCCCACCAAAATCGCCACCAAATGCGGTGCCCGTAAACCTTGCGCCAAGAGGGCATCCACGTCTTGTTTAATTTGCGCCTTGATGTGCTGCGACACCACTTTTCCGTCCAATAGTTGCATCTTACAAATATAAAGTTTGCACGTCGAATCGCCATCATTTCGCTCAAGAATCACAATCAAGCACTCATCGCAAACATAATTACCCCTATTGGCGTATATTCATTTATATAGTATCTTTCCCCTATGAAAAAGTTATTACTTCCCTTGTTGGGCATGGCCCTTGCCTATAATGCCCATGCTCAAATAAGTCTTACCCGCGCCGATTTCCCTAAACCTACCGCCAATAGTCCATTACCCGATAGCGTGATGTATACCAATGTGAATACCGGCACCGCCACGGCTCACCTCAGTACCGGCACCAATTTCGCTTGGAACGAATCTACACTCGGGGGCTCACAAGCTTACCAAAATTTCGTGGCCGTATCAGGTACACCCACCATTTTCCAATTCCTCTTCACGGGGAGCGATTATGCCCAACCCTTAATTGGGGGTGGCGGACTCGCCGGTGGTGCCCTGAGCGATGCCTACGAATATTACGATTATGCCAATAATGGTAATCGGCTTCAAATTCGTGGCTTCGGGGGCTATGTCACCATTCCGGGCGTACCCACGGCCTTACCCGTTCCGGCCATTTACAACTCGCCCGATATCTTGTTCAACTTCCCAATGACCTTCGGCAATACCGACAGTTCGGTTTCCGGGTTTACCGTTACCATTCCCACCGCCGGTTTACCCTTACCCATTCCCATTGGCGATATTACCATCAAACGCAATCAAAAACGCGTGAACGAAGTTGACGGTTGGGGCACCTTAACCCTCGCGAACGGAGCCAGTAATAATGTATTGCGCCACGTGTCGAAAATCAACCGCCTCGATTCGCTTAAAACTACCTTGGCCAATTTAGGCTTCCCAAGCCAACCCATCGAATACCGCTGGCTCGGCGAACAAAAGAAAATTCCCGTGATGCAAATCAATGGCACCCAAACCAACGGAAACGTCAATATCACCAATGTGACCCTTTGGGGTAGCGTTTACCCCGCCGCCACCAACGATATTCTCGGTCCGCTCAACTTGTCGGTTTACCCAAATCCCGCGCGCGAAGCCGTACAGGTCGATCGCCCAAGCGGAAACGGTCCCTGGAACCTCCAATTGCTCGATATGATGGGACGCCGTGTTGCCCAATTCGGGTTCACCGCCAACGGCAACACAAGCGAAATGATTCCGTTAACTGGACTTTCAGCCGGACAATATGTGCTACATGTACAACGTGACGGAAAACAATTCCGCCAACTTATCCAAGTGAAACCTTAATTCTAGTAATTTATACATTGAAAAAGAGTCCACCTTCGGACTCTTTTTTTTATGCTAATGAATTGATTTACAATTATTTCAAAAAATCAATAAAAGTAACTGTTTATCATTTTGGGGCTATCAGCCAATCCGCATTCTCTATCTATTACCGGGCTGCTTCGGGCTCCGCTTCCGCTTCGGCATGTGGTCGCTTCCGCTGACGCTCTCGCTCCCACATGCTTTCCCTGCACATCCCGCAGCCTTTCATCTTCGATCTTCGCTTCAGCTCCCAAACCTTAATATCGTCGGAAAAACTTATGTTTTCTGTGGTTTTTTCTTAGCCGCCGGAAAGAGAACATTATTGAGAATCAATCGATACCCGGGTGAGTTTGGATGAAGACTTAAATCCGTGGGCGGATCATCCACCTGATGCTGATAATCCTCCGGATCGTGTCCGCCATAAAAAGTCCAAGTCCCTTTGCCTAAATCCCCGTGAATATAACGCGCTTCGCCCACGGCTTTATTCTCACCCAAAATGGTGGTGGAGGTTTTTATCCGACTCGTTTTAAATGCCGTGGTTTGTCCCATAAACCCCTTAATGGTGGTGGTATGGTTTTGACACAACATACTCGGTACCGGGTCAAACTTAGCCGAAAACGTAAACAAGGTAAAGTAATCGGTATTGAAGGGCACCTTGCGTTGGGTGGTCATGTCAATATCGGAATATTCATACTCCAATGGATTAGTTACTAATTTGAAATCCTTGAAAGCCAATGTATTTCCGTAGTTTAATTTACTTTGTGCTTGAGGGTCTGCCGCATCACCGTCGTACATACGTTCGCAGATATCCAAGCCTTCGGCCGACAAGGCAATATCGTAACTATCGGTGGCACTGCACATGGCAAAGAGGTAACCGCCGCCAATCACAAATTCTTTAATTTTCTTAGCAACAGCCAGCTTCAAGGCAGATACCTTCTTAAACCCATGTTTCTTGGCCATGGCTTCATTCTTTTGCACTTCCTCAATATACCAAGGCGCTTGATTATAAGCCGCGTAAAATTTCCCGTATTGACCGGTAAAGTCTTCATGGTGCAAATGGAGCCAATCGTACTTAATCAGCTTGTCTTCCAAGATATCGGTATCATAAATCTTCTCGAACGGAATTTCAGCATAGGTTAAAGCCATAGTTACGGCATCATCCCAAGGTTGCTTATTATCAGGCGTATACACCGCAATTTTAGGTAATTTTTCCAAGCGCACAATATCCATATTGGCATCCGGATCGGCAATTTCTTCTAAAATAGCCGTGTATTGTACATCGGGTAAAATGGTATAACTCACGCCCCGAATTTTGCATTCGCGTTCTAATTCCAAGTAATGGTCGAATACGAAGCTACCTCCTCGGTAATTCAACAACCAGTCTACTTTTTGCTGTTTACCTAACACAAAATAGGCAATACCATAGGCTTTTAAGTGCTGTTTTTGCTCCTTTTCATCCATTGGAATCAGTATTTTCGAAGCAAAAGCGCTATGAAAGGCCAAAGAAAATACGAAAAGGAGGAGGAGTGAAGGTCGGAAGGGTGCTTTCATAAATCATCAAATCGATACACTCAAAGATAGGGGAGGACTCCCCCGATGAGCGTTAAGTTAGTTGTAATTTTCGCCGGCAAAGAAGAAACGGAACATGTTGTAGCCAATTTTGTATTGCAATACATCGTAATCTAAGCGCATATCGGCAATTTGGGTCATGGTTACATCGCTCAACTTGCCTTTATAGGCATAGCGTAAAATGCCGGCCTTGTTCACATAAGCCATGGAATTATAAGCCACTTTCAATTTTTCGGGGTAGTAGTTGTCCACCATAATTTGTTCCCCCTCATAAAACAACTTAAAGAAACCGTTTAAGTCCTGAAAAGCCAAAACCCGGTCTGCCAACTGGTATTTTGGTTCATAATAACCCATGGTAAATAACTGTCCATTATAGAACACTTTAAAATACCCATCACTGCTTTGAAAGGCCAATAAATCGTCGCCCACCATATACGATTTGGGCTTGAACGGATCCAGGGTATAAACCTGTCCCTTATGAAATACCTTAAATACATTATTAATATCGGTATACGCCACCAAATTTCTACCCACTTCAAAGTTGTTAACTATCTGATTTTCAAGCACTTCGGAATTTTGTTGATAAAACACCTTGAATTGGTCGTTGAAATTAATATAGGCACATATATTATCGGAAACCTTTACGGTGCTACCGAATTTAAAGTCATCGGTGCTTAAATTCAGGAAGGATTCCAATTCGGTGGTTTTACCGTTGTAATAGGCATTGAAGGTTTGACGGTTATTATCGTAAAACACCACAATACTGTCGCCCAAGGCAAAGCGATCGCATAAACCGGACAAGGTATTCACCTTACCGTCATCGATGACGGCAATCATATTGGCGCTCCGAAACAGCATTAAATTATCCGATACTTCAAATTGGGAAGTAAATAAATCGGTGACGGTTTGTACGCCGCCATCGCGGTACAATTTTAAAATGCGTTGATTATCGTGGTATAAAATGCCTGAACGCCCAATTTTAACTTGTACCGGGGCCAAGCTTTCCAAACGATTGACGGCGCCATTATCGAAGGCATAAAATTCGTTGCGGATATCGGTATAAGCGGAATATGGTTGAGCCAGTGCTTGACCGTTCAAGGCCAAACCAAGTAAAAGGCTGAAAATAAATTGTTTCATAGCAATTTCAGGTATCGAATAACCCGTCTTGTAAAAATACATTAAATCCTCAAACGGCCACTTGAGAATTCTCTAAGATTCCGTGAAAGATGAAAGTAAATGATGATGAAAGATTCATTGCTGAGGGGCTGAGGGATATGCAGGGTTTAGCCCGGCCTCAGCCGGGCCGGAGCCCGAAATAGCCCTATATTGGCCGATGGGATTCCTTGGATGACAGCCCCAAAAAAGAACCCTTTATTTTCCTATAATATATATTATGTTAAATAGACAAATATTCAGTTCAATGTAAATATCGTTTCTTTGTGGCACAATTCAATTAGTATGATTAAAAAAATCTTATTCGCCCTATTGGGCATCATCGTTGTTTATTTATGCCTTTGTCCATTTGGACCTAAAAAATTGGATGTTGAAACCGTGAAGGTTATTGCTAAAACACCCGAACAGGTTTATACGACGTTTTCTGATTTCAAAACGTGGCCGCGTTGGAGCAAATGGATTTTGGAAGACCCCGAAATGAAACTGAGCTTCAGTGAACCGAGTTCGGGTTTAGGTTCCGAATACAGTTGGGAATCGAAAAAAAGTGGCAATGGTCGCATGAAACTCGTGGCCTGCTCACCCAATACCTCCATCGATTATGAATTGTATTTTGAAGGGATGAGTCCCTCGAAAACCAGCATCCAATTAAAACCCGTTCCGGAAGGCACTGAAATTCATTGGCGGATGTATAGTGAGGATTCCTTTCCCTTTGTGCTTCGCGGTATGATGTGGATGGCCAATATGAACCAACGGATAAAAGACGATTTTAATCAAGGCATTGAAACCATGGCGCATTTGAAATAAAATTGCATTGTATTAATGCATAAAAAAAGGCTGTCCAATTGGACAGCCTTTTTATTTTTCTATTCAGGAATTACTTCTTGATGAATGGTTTTGCAACACGATTTTCGTTCATGATGCAACGTACATAATACATACCATTCGGTAAAGAACCAATTGGTAATTGAATGGTATTTTGTCCGGCTTGAACCATTTGCTTGGTTTGAGCTAAAATTTGACCATTAACACTTACTAAGTCGAACTGCGCTTGACTCAAGGATTTTGCGTCTAAACGGATAGTTACCTCTTGACTATTTGCCAACACTTGCATGTTTTGCAAAGCAGCTTGAACATCGTTTACAGCGGTAGCCCAATTGGTATTGAAGTTCCAAGTGGTATTATCGTAAATACCATAGGCATTGAATCCGTTCGATACAAACAA
>JBPCSZ010000132.1:0-38983 GCA_051006655.1 Chitinophagaceae bacterium | reverse complement strand
AATTAAGCCGCCTATGCCTTGTTCCCGAATCAATTGTTCAATTAAAGGTCGATTCATTTTTTCGCCCCCCGAATAGGCCGCCACCATGAACAACTGTCCAATGCGCTCCTTTAAACTAAGTTGCTGATACACACTATCGGCCCATTGTTGTGCGGGAGATAAGCGCGGGGGTAAGGGAACCGAATGATTGGGCCCTGTTTGGGCCTTTGCATGGCAAGAAAAAGCCAAAGAAAGAAAAACGAGAAGAAGGCGTGGGTGCATGTCCAAATGTACGCGATGCCCGTGAATTCGCCTACCTTGGGATACCCTAATGAACTTACCCACACTTGTGAATTACTCCTTCAGGGCTCCAAGAGCAAGCACCCTATATTTACTTTCTAAACGCGAACGACCATGACGATTGAACAAATGATGATACAAAGCGAAGCCTTAATTTTTGGTGCCGATAAACCCTTACACCGCAATGAAATAGAGCGTTTGTTGGGTGAAATGGCCGGGGAAGAAGGTTTTGATGCCGAAAAATTGACGGCTGCTTTGGACGCTGTGGTCGATAAATATTCGTCCGATTTCTATCCATTTGAAGTGAAACAAATTGGGAATGGTTATCAGTTCTTAAGTAAAAAGGAATTTTACCCCACCTTATCCAAGTTAAACGGCGAAAAGTTTACTAAAAAATTATCAACGGCAGCCATGGAAACCTTGGCTATCATTGCCTACCGTCAACCCATTACCAAGGGCGATATTGAACATATTCGTGGTGTGAATTCCGATTATTCAGTTCAAAAATTATTAGAAAAAGAATTGATTGTAATTTCCGGTCGTATGGAAGATATGGTGGGTAAACCCTTAGTTTATTCTACTTCGAAATCGTTCATGGATTATTTAGGTATCAACAGCCTCGACGATTTACCGAAACTCAACGAAATTATTCAAGTAGAAATGCCTTTGCCAACCCCCGCTTCTGAAGCTACACCTGAAGAACAAACCGCGTTGGCAGTTACTGAGCAAGGCGAATTGATTGAAATTCGTGCCGATCATCAAGAACAGCAAGATTCGGTAAACGGATAAAAAAAGCGAGGATTATTCCTCGCCATTCAATAACTGATTTACAAATTGGCCCACTTCCACTAAACGCTTCTGGTTTAAGGAGTAATGGATATTTTTTCCGTCGCGTGTGGTTTTTACAAATTCAGCACGACGCAATACGGCCAAATGTTGTGAGGCCACCGATTGTTCAATGCGTAAACGAACATAAATTTCAGTAACCGTCATCTGTTCCTTCTCTTCCAACAAACGAATGATGTTCTGGCGCAACTTATGGTTGACTGCCCGTAAAATAGCCGCCGCTTTTTTAATATCCAAATAGTTCAACTTTGTGCCTGCTGCTTCGGTTTGGGCGGCTAAGGTGTGCGATTGTAATTGATTGTTCAGTAAGGGTTGCGCAGAAATGGACATGGTGTTTTGATTTGACGTTTACAAAGCCTACGAAAAGTTTCGCGGGATGGTAAAAGTACAAATATTATTAAAAAACAAAATGTTTATAACTTGTTTATTTTGTTAATGTACACATTTTTGAGGTAAAACGGTTCTGAGTACATTAAATCGGCGGGTTTTTCGTTCAAAAAGGCGTCGAAGCTGCATTTAGCCAATGTAGAAGCCTGTAGAGGAACATAGTTTGCGCCTTCCCAATCACAATCTTCCGGCAATTGGAAGGTATATAAAGGGTGTGGAATTTGAGCAAGCGCTTCGCTTGTTACCAAAGTGGCTTCCCCTTGAAGATTACCATCTTGGTTATAATGCGCATAGAAGTATTCACCGGCCCTTGCACGAGCAATAACCGAAAAAGGCCCTTGCGGGGTTTGTTCGAGGGATGCTATAGCGGTAACCTGTAATTTATGCAATAAGTAGAGGGGTTTTTGAAGGGCATAACACAAACCTTTGGCCACACTCAAAGCAATGCGTAAGCCGGTATATGATCCTGGACCATTCAACACTATAAGTCCGTCTAATTGGCTTAAGGTCAATTTACTTTCCAACAAAACTTCATCAATCAGGGTATGAATATATTGGCCATGATCGCGACTTTCAGGGATAATGCGTTCAGACAATACCGTGTCGTTTTGAAGACAAATGACCTGCGTAGCTTGGGCCGAAGTGTCTAAATACAATAAATACGCCATTATGCTTGGGTAGGGGTTGGCGCCGCCAAATACCACAAGGTGGATGAACGGTTTTCGTTAAAAATACGGCGAGCATATTCGCGTAAATGCTCGGCATCTACTTGGCGATAGCGTTCGAATTCGGTATTCATCATCGCGGCATCGCCCAACAATTCGTAAAAGGCCAAGTTGTTCGCGCGGTTTAATAAATTCAAGTCTTCAAACATCATTGAACTTTCTACTTTGTTCTTCGCTTTTTCCAATTCTAATTCATCCACCAATTCGTCGCAAAGCAATTTCAATTCAGCATCCACGGCTTTTTCGGCTTTTTCGGGCGAAATACCCGGTAATATTTTTCCGTCCACCACCAATAATCCGGCATCTACACTGCCCGTATGATAACAATCGATGGAACTGAACAAGGGATTTTCTTTCACCAAACGTTGGTGTAAACGCGCCGATTGTCCACCCGATAATACTTCGGTAATTAAATCGGCTTCATAATAATGTTTACTCACCCGATTGGCAATGGGAAAGGCTTTCATGAGTAAACTCACCGGTACATCTTTTTCAAGCACCAAACGACGAGGCGCCGTTTGTTCCGGTTCAGGAGCAATATTACGTTGATAGGGAACTCCTGATTCAATAGGCCCAAACCATTTTTCGGCTAAGGCTTTGACTTCCTCTACCGTAACAGGTCCGGCCACGCAAAGGATGGCATTCACCGGACGGTAATGTTTAAAGAAAAAGGCTTTTACATCCTCTAAACGAGCTTCTTCAATATGCGACAGCGATTGCCCGATGGTCATCCAACGGTACGGATGTTGGGTATAAACCAATTCACGAAGGTGTTGCCAAACATCGCCATAAGGCTTGTTGATATAATGCTCTTTAAATTCTTCGCAAACCACCTTGCGTTGTACATCCAAACTTTTTTCGCCAAAGGCTAAACTCAACATACGGTCGCTTTCCAACCAAAACGCGGTTTCTAAATTTTTAGCCGGTAATTGGATATAGTAATTGGTTAAATCGTTGGTGGTATAGGCATTGTTTTCGCCGCCGGCCCGTTGTAAAGGTTCATCGTAATCGGGAATATTCACCGAGCCGCCAAACATTAAATGTTCAAATAAATGCGCAAAGCCGGTTCGTTGTGGCTCTTCATCGCGAGCACCCACATCGTACAGCAAGTTAAGCGCCGCCATGGGTGTGGTGTGGTCGGGGTGAACTATAACGCGTAAGCCATTGGCTAAGGTAAATTTCTCGAAGGCAATCATGGCGCAAAAATACTATACAAGCGCCCCCTTACCATCGTATTTTTTAAGAAAGGGTATAACGTTCGTGAATCACATCCAAATGATGCTTTTCGTGTCCGGCAATAATCCAAACACTGGCACGAACACTCATAGTAAATGAACTGGCAATACCGCTTCGCTTCAAGGCCTTGGCCGATAAATTGTTATAAAACGCCAAGGTGGCTTGGCGGTTGGTTTTATATTCTTTGGCCAATTTCGAAGCACTTAAACTGTTCATGCGTGCTTCTTCGGCAAATACATTTTCATCGAAAAAGGGGAGGGGTGAACGGTCGTTGCGGGCAAAACGCATGGCTCGGTAAACAAATACCCGTTCACAATCAATGAGGTGCTGTACCAAATCTAAAATCGACCACTTGCCCGGGGCATAAGGGGTTTCCAGTAAATGTTTCGGCGTTGTTTTCAGCAATTGCAATACCACTTGTTGCTGTTCCTTCAATTGGTCGAGCACCGAAATATCGGTCCTTACTTTGGCCACAAAAGGCTCGTAGTATAAGGCATGTTCGGTATAATCGGGCGCCGGAATACGTTTCACAACTAGGGTTTTTTAGCTTGAAGGGTATCGAACACATACACATCCTCGTGCGGTGTTTTCATGAAATAGCGTTCACGGGCATATTGCTCAATCACGGCCGAATCGGTTCGTAAGGATTCCCGTTCTTTTTCTAAGCGTTGAATGGTTTCTTCTAAATAAACCATTTTTTCTTTCATGCCGGCCAACTCTTTCATGTGCTCACGTTGACTCATTAAATCGTATTGCGCAAAAAAGCCAACCCAAACCACAAAGATGAGGGTGGCTACAAAAAATTTGTTCTTGATGATGCGCAATAGGCCTCGCATGTTGGAGTAATTGATTAGGCCTTGGTGGTAGCCGTCATTTCTTTCTTACGCAAGGCTTGTGTCATTTCCATCGAAATCGCACTTCGATCCATTTTTACGATGGTATTACGGTCTATTTCAACCATAATGGTCGTGTCTTCGTTAATTTTTACAATCTTTCCGTAAATGCCGGCAATGGTTACTATCGTATCACCCACATTGGTGCTGTTCGAAAATTCTTTTTGTTCTTTCGCTTTTTTCATTTGCGGACGAATCATGAAAAAATACATAACCGCCAACATACCGAGCATAAATACCAGGTTCATCGTAGGGTTGGGTTGTCCGTTTTGCCCCATCATCATGAGGCTGGCAAGCGTAATTGTCATAGTTGAAATTATAATGAAGCAAAAGTAATCGATTCTCTTAAAATGCGCCCCTTTTTTAACGCACTTCCGCTAATATGTGCAGTTCGTAAACGGCCGGATTGCCATTGGTATGCACCAAAATGCTCTTGTCGTTATACCCGGTTTTTCCTTCGCTGTTAAAGCGCACGTTAATATTACCGGTTTCCCCGGGACGAATCGGGGCTGAACTATATTCCGGTACCGTACATCCGCAACCCACTTTGGCATCGTAAATTAAAATGTCTTGTTTCCCGGTATTCTTGAATTCAAATTCAGTACTCACCACTTCGCCGGCCCGAATTAATTTAAAATCGTGCACCGTATCGGTGAATTGTAAATGCCCTAAGGTGTTACTCGTAGCGGAACTGTCTTGGGTTAAACTCCGCGGGTTATTAACCAATTCCGTCGATAAACCACCGGCCGGGGCCTCACTCACCGGGGCTTCATTGTTGCAAGCCGTCCAACCAAAAAAACACATACCCGTTAAACACAAGGCCCAAAAAGAGAATTGGATTTTCATGCTTAAATCAATTAGTTTTTACGCAATGGGGTTTTTATTATTTTATGCTGTTCAGTAAGTTCTTTCCGCACATTATCGAGTAAGCCATTCACAAATTGACCGCTTTGCAAGGTGCTGAAATCTTTCGCCAAATCGATGTATTCATTAATAGTCACCTTTTCGGGAATGGTGGGGAAATACAAGAGTTCGCAAATGCCTAAATGCAAAATTATTAAATCGATGATGGCCACGCGTTCGGCATCCCAGCCCACTAATTTGGGTTCTATTAACTGAAATACTAAGTCCTTTTTTTCGTAGTAACAACGAATCAAATCAACGGCAAATTCCGTTTTTTCGGTCGATAAGATGCGTTTGAAATTAAAGGTATCGGCGTGGGTAAACAATTTATCTAACCAACCGGGAATCATATCTTGGTCGGTACCGGCATACAAATAATGCTCATCCAATAACGCCAAGGTCAACTCATTGTTTTGAATACAAACCTTGTGAAGGTGCAATAAAATGGCTTTTTCGGTTTGAGGCGTTCGCTCCGGGGTGCTAATGTATTGTTCGTATTCCGGGGTTAAGGTAAAGGGAATAAAAATCTTCTTTAAAAATTCCTCGTCGAATAAATCAACCCGAACATGCTTCTTCACCATATCGGTCAAGCTCTTGTTGCCGGCCAATGTTTGAATAAAGGTATTATCGGCCAATTTGACATTCACCTGCTCATCTTCTTTGGTACGAATCATTTTGGAGGCCCTTTGATTGGCTACCCTTAAAATGAAGGCCGATAAACGCATTAAAAGATGAAGATTTCCCGCTAATAGGGCGCTGGTGGACTCAATACGAGATAAAATTTGCTTTTCGGCTATGTCGCCAGAAATGCTTACCGCTTGTTGGTCTAATTCGTACACAGTTTGAAGTACATCAATGCGGATTTGGCGGCGACTAATCATATTAAGAACAAAATTGGACGGCAAAACTAACTGAAATAAGCCGTTCACCCTGTATTTTCTTTGTTAAACCCCTTAGCCGTTTTATTATTTCTATCTATCGCAAGCCAAGAAAAAAAAATTGCCATTAACATTGTTTTATTCAAATTTTGTTATATTTGGTTCTCAATTCTTCTATTATGAAAAAGATTTTATCCGTTTCCCTCTTTGCCTTGACCGCTTTTGGCTTCTCGGCATGTAAGAAAGTGAACTCTTCCGATACCGGTACGAGTCCATTTTACACCACACCCACCAATACCAACACCGGTGGAGGTAGCACCTTACCTGTAGGTAATGTGCCTGCCAAGTTTACTCAAAAAGCCATCATTGAGGAATTTACCGGCGAATGGTGCGGTAACTGTCCAAGTGGTGCTTCTGTAATGAAATCCATCATCGATGCAAATCCCGATAAAGTAGTTGGGGTAGCCATCCACCAAAACGATCCGCTTGAAGTACCGGGTGTATATAGTGCCATGCAAGGTTTATTCTTTGCCGGTTCAGGTGTTTCTACTATTGGTTTTCCGGGGGCTTCTATCTCCCGTCAAAAAAGTGTTTCGGCTAGTTATACCAATGCCGCTTACGACGATCGTAGCATTTGGTCGCAACAAGTAGATACTAAATTGGCTGAAACTGCGCCTTTAGGTTTGGCTATGGTAAATAAAGAATCGGGCGATAAACTCAGCATCGATTTATACATCGGTCACGCCGGTCCAATTGCAACCGATACCCGCGTTACCGTTTATCTTATTGAAGATAATGTAGCTGAAACAGCTCCTGGTGCTCAAGCTTCAGGTGGTGGTTCTTATGTTCACCAACACGTTGTACGTAAAGTATTAACCGATAACCTCGGTGATGTAGTTGATTTGAACAATGCCCCTAGCAACAAATACACCTTGGTTAAATTTACCAATGTAGATATCGCCGGTGCTTACAAAAACAAATCGAACTTGAAAGTAGTTGCCTTAGTAAACGAACATGGCGCCGATGCCACGAAGTTGAAAGTGCTCAACGTGCAAGAAGCCGGTATTGTGGATGTGAAAAAATGGGACTAATCTTTTTCTTTGCTATAGAAAACGCTCCTTCGGGAGCGTTTTTTTTTAATTGAGACCCCTTGCCGCCTATGAAAAAAAATCAACGCTATCAACAAAGTGTTCTTGAAAAAGAAGTGAAACGCACCCGCGATATTGTGATGGCCGCACCCCGCGATATTCGGGTGAACGACCAAGCCAAAAACACCGAAATCAGTTTGTTTCGTTACAATGCCGAACAATGTTCCGTGCAACCCAATTTTCCCTTGAACACCACCCAACTGAATTTGTTTTCGGATGCCCAAACCCAAACTTGGCTCAACTTCGATATCCTCAATCGCCTGCAAATTGAACAAATCGGTAAGCAATTGAATTTGCATTTCCTGATTATCGACGATATTTTGAGCGTGCACCAACGCCCTAAAAAAGATGAAATTGCGGGACACCTTACCTGCGTTCTGCAAATGATGTACTACAACGAAACCGAAGAAGCCGTGGTGAATGAGCAAGTGAGTTTCGTATTAGGGAAAAATTATTTGCTCACGTTTCAAGATGAAGCCCATCGCGATTTATTCAACCCCATTCGCGAAAAACTGAAAACCGCCGATACGAAAGTGCGAGCCGAACGCGTCGATTATTTGCTCTACCTCCTCATCGATAGCATCGTAGATCATTACTTCGATGTGCTTGAAAAACTGGGCGATAAAATTGAAAAAATAGAAGAAGAACTCACCCGCACCGACGAAGACGACCGCGCCATGATGGCCCGCATCAACCGCTTGCGCAAGGAACTCATTTTCTTTAAACGCCACACCGCCCCCGTACGCGAATTGGTCAATGCCATTTACCGCGATGCCAATCATTTCATCGACCCCAATACCATCAAGTATTTCAAAGATATTTACGACCAAATGTTGCAGGTCAACGACCTCAGCGAAAACTATCGCGACCTCCTCGTGAACATCCGCGATTTATACCTCAGCCGTATGAATATGCGGCTCAACGAAGTGATGAAATTCCTCGCCATCGTGACCACCCTCTTAGCCCCAGCCACCGTCATTGGCGGCATTTTCGGCATGAACTTCGACCGCATTCCTTACCTGCATCATCAAGACGGATTTTGGATAGCCACCCTGCTCATGATTGCCATTCCCGTGGCCATGCTACTTTATTTCCGCAAACGAAATTGGTTTTAATTTTTTAGGTCATCATCGTCCGATTCATTGAACAGACGATGTTGCGACGCTCCGTTCATCGGCATCAAGGCATCATCGCCGCTACACGATTTTGTTTCCATAAAAAAACCGCGAGTGATATACCCGCGGTTTTTCATATTAAAAATAATCAATTAAAAATCGAATTGAATACCTTGGGCCAATGGCAAGTTGGTACTGTAATTGATGGTATTCGTTTGACGACGCATATACACTTTCCAAGCATCCGAGCCACTTTCGCGACCACCGCCTGTTTCTTTTTCACCGCCAAAAGCACCGCCAATTTCAGCACCGCTGGTACCAATATTCACATTGGCAATACCGCAATCGCTTCCGGCCGCCGATAAGAATTGTTCGGCCTCGCGCATGTTCAAGGTCATAATCGACGACGATAAACCTTGTGGTACATCGTTCTGCATGGCAATGGCTTCTTCCAATTTCTTATACTTCATTACGTATAAAATAGGCGCGAAGGTTTCGTGTTGAACAATGCTCATTTTATTATTGGCTTCAATAATACAAGGCTTCACAAAACAACCGCTGGCGTATTTTTTTCCTTTCAATACACCGCCTTCTACCAACATGGTAGCCCCTTCGGCTTTCGCTTGCTGAATGGCATTCAAATAATTGGCCACGGCATCTAAATCGATTAATGGACCCACATGGTTACGCGAATCCAACGGATCGCCAATGCGCAATTGAGCATAAGCATTCACCAATTTAGCCGTGAATTTCTTGTATACTTTTTCGTGAATAATCAATCGACGCGTGGTGGTGCAACGTTGTCCCGCTGTACCTACCGCTCCAAATACCGCTCCAACTAAAGCAATATCCAAATCGGCTTGGTCGGAAATAATGATGGCATTGTTACCACCCAATTCCAATAAACTGCGGCCCATACGTCCGGCCACGGTAGCACCAACGGCTTTCCCCATGCGGGTACTGCCGGTAGCCGAAATTAAGGGTAAACGGGTGTCGTTACTCATCCATTCGCCCACTTCGGCGCCGCCATTCACTAAACAACTTACCCCTTCCGGAATATCGTTGCGACGGAACACTTCACTGATAATATTTTGACAAGCTATACCACACAAGGGTGTTTTTTCGGAAGGTTTCCAAATGCAAACATCGCCACAAACCCAAGCAATCATGCTATTCCAACTCCAAACCGCTACCGGGAAATTGAAGGCCGAAATAATGCCCACAATACCCAACGGGTGGTATTGTTCGTACATGCGATGCCCCGGGCGTTCGCTGTGCATGGTTAAGCCGTATAACTGCCTGCTCAAGCCCACGGCAAAGTCGCAGATGTCAATCATTTCTTGCACTTCACCTAAACCTTCTTGCAAGCTTTTTCCCATTTCGTAGCTAACCAAAGTCCCTAAGGCTTCTTTTCTAAGGCGCAATTCATCGCCAATTTGACGAACAATTTCACCACGCTTAGGAGCCGGCATTAAACGCCAAGTGGTAAAGGCTTTTTGGGCCGCGCTCACCACTTTTTTGTAATCGGCAGCGGTGGTGGCTTGTACGGAACCAATGCGTAAACCATCTACCGGCGAATCGCTATGAATAAGCTCTCCTTTCGAGGTTAACCATTGTTGTCCGGTAGAAGTACCGGTATTGATTTTATTCAAACCAAGTTCTTTCAAAATCTTTTTCATACACAAGAATATTGGGCACAAAGGTAGGGCTAAGCCACCGCCATCCCAAAAAAACATCCACTTCAAACTAACGGCCTCCCCTTGCTCTTCGTCAAACAGACCTGTAAATGAAACAAAGTGTATCTTGCCGATTCCCATCCTTTGGCCTTCACGGCAAAGGCTAAAAGGCCAAGGCAAACGCATGCAACGAACTTTACACGGAAAACAACGGTGAGCTATCAAGTTATAACTGAAGCCATAGTAGCAGCGTGTTTGCGCAACGACCGAAAGGCGCAACGGGAATTGTATGCCTATTGTTATCCTATTTTATTGAAGGTTTGCGCCCGTTATGCCGGCACCACCGACGATATTGTAGAAATGACCAACACGTGTTTTATTAAGGTGGTGAAGAACTTGCACACCCTGTCGGATATTAATACCTTGGGCGGTTGGGTAAAGCAAATTGCCGTGAATGCATCCATCGATATGTACCGCTCCGGGAAAAAGTACCGCGAACGGAATCGGTTCACCATCGATACGGAATATTCTGCGGCGGCCAATACGCATGTGGGGTTCGATCATACGGAAAGTCGGATGGATAGTCACCTGATTTTTCAAATCATTCGTGAATTGCCCGATACAACCCGCGAAGTATTAAATTTATTTGCCATTGAAGGGTATAGCCACCGCGAAATTGCCAATACCCTCCATATCAGCGAAGAAGCCTCGCGCTGGCATTTGCATAAAGCCCGCAACTTGGTGGCCGAACAACTCAAGAAAATGAATTACATTGTTAAACGAAATACGTATGGACAACGAAATTAATCCGCTTGACGATTTCTTGCGCGAGGCCGAAAGGGCTGCGAAGTTTCCATTCAAGGAAAACGATTGGGCGCGTATGTCGGCTAAACTCGACGAAGAAATGCCCGAACGTAAACGGCGTTGGGCCTTCTTTACTTGGCCTTCGGTAGCGGCTATTGTATTGGGTTTAGGCATTGTGGGCATTGCATCGTATCGCTTATTACAACCCAAACCAACGGCGATATCCCAAAAAGAAATTTCCGATACGGCCACCACATCGAACGAATTCAAGGTTCAAGATAAACCTGTTCTTCCGAACGAAACAAGTTCCAATATCAAATCAAATTCAAGTCCTTCCACTGAAATTACCACCTCGAATACGTCAACTTCTTTGTCTGAGAAGGCAAATCTTCCAAAAGAAAAAAATAAACAAGCTAAGACAGTAGGCATACCAACGGAGTTAGCCGAAACACCAATAGCCAATCCATTGTTGAATGCAGAACCAAAGGAACATGTGGTGTCGTCAACTCGGGACTCGAATCGTTTAAAGAAAAACAAAACGGCCACGCCACCAACGGCTTCTAATGAAAAAGAAAATACAAACCGTTTAGCACCAAACACCATTGAAACGGTTCAAGCGCAAGCCGCAACATCCCATTTTAACGCGCCTGTTCAATGGGTGCAAGGCAAACCCATGCAGGCCCTCGATACGCAAGTGTTGCATCAATCAACACGCATGAGCGAGGACGAAATGATTCGTTACAATCCACGGTATGTGCGCGAGTTAAAGCAATATGAAGCTACGCGTTTAGACAGTGTTACCGTGATTCGATTTAAACCGGCAACGCCTGTGGTTCCATTCATGAATCAAACCCTTGCCAAGGATTCTTTTTTACATACTTATCGCCTTCAGTTTTTATTGGGCACCATGTTGTGGCGTGGGTTTGTTGGTGGCAATACATGGTCGCCGGCACCCTATATGAGTTTGGGTATCGATAAAGCCCTCAGTAAAAAACTAACCTTATCCGCTCAAGTGGGCTTCACGTATTTTGCCGGTTTACAAACTCAAAATCGAAGTGTATCATATCGGTATAAATTCGGTATTGATTCAACGGTTTATACGGCCTTGCACAAAATGGTGTTCCGTATTCAGTGGCCTATACAATTGAAATATGCCATTAATAAACAGCATGCCTTGGCCGTGGGGGCCGGTGCTGCTTGGCAACCCGATGGTATTAGTCGAATAACCGCGCCGGCGCAAGTGTTGAATGGTGGCACCGCCCCTTCGTACAATACGCCCATGCAAACTAAAAATCAGTTGGGGTATATGCATGGTATCCGTTCTTGGGATGGATTCTTTCAATTCGCTTATCAATATCAATGGCATGAACGCCTGGCGTTGCAAGTATTATGGCAAGCCGGTTTGCGCGATATGACCGACAATCAATTATTATCATCGAACCGTATTCAACGAAACCACGGTTTAATGATTGGACTTCGTTATGGTTTCGTGCGCAATAATCCTTAAACTATGAATTACATACAGCGCTCTTTGGGTATTTTAAGTGTGGTATTTGCCATGACGGCTTGTACTAAAAAAACCTTGCCAACGCCACCGGATGGTAATACGCCAACATTTTATTTTCATGGTGTAATTGGTGAAGACACGATGCATTGGCAGGCGGGGGAAAATGATTTTTTCATGCATACCGATTACTTCAAAGATGCCCAACAATTGTGGGTGATGCGTGGGCAATTGGGGCCCAGCAATTGTGCCGATTGTGCGCCTTCCTTGAGCATTGAATTGCGCGATATTGCGCTCAGTAACGATTCAAGTTTGGTTATGGATTTTCCGGCGCAGTTCGTGAATTCCGATTGGCCGGGATTTAATATCGATACGGCCCGCCATGAAGAAGATGTGGAAGTGTTCACTTTTTTTCCGCTAACGCAACAACCCATTACACAAGTGCTTTGGAATTTCGGCGATGGTTCTACCTCCACCGAGCTTAGTCCAAAACATATTTTTCAGGGAAGTGGAACACGCGATGTGAGTTTACGTGTTCATCAGGGCGCCAATAGCGACTCCTTAAAATTCCCCATCGACATCACGTATAAGTCGCCCAATCGTCTTTTCTTTTCATGGAATTTAGACGCCGCAAATCATTTGGATGCTTATGTTTCCTCCGGGAATTTTCCAACGGTTTTATGGGACGGAGGGAATGGGCAATACGCGGTAGGGCAATTTACCGCATTTAATTACAATCCCGGACTTTATGTGTTATCGTGTCGTGGCATCAATGGTACGAAAGAAGCTTGGTATAAGGCTAAAATCAAAGTACCAACGGGAAGCACTTGGGCCAATCCGAATTTTCGTTACACCACCAAATTGGTGAAAGATACCCTGATTCAACATTGTTTTAATAATCGTACGGCGCTCATTACCTTGAAACAAAATGGCAAAATATATCATTCCTTCAAACAGAATGGCGTTGCCGGTTCGGGTTCGGAAAAAACATTGCACGTGAAAGGGTATAGTTTATACGATAACGATGTACAAGGGCATGCCACGGTATGGGTGGATGCCGACATGGACATTTGGTTGTATAATTCGAATAATGCCAGCGATTCGATTCGCATTCAATCGAATCAGACACGCTTCGCGTTAGCCTATCCTAAAAAATAATTAATCTTGGTTTTCTTCTTTCGAAGAACGACGGTTGCGGTTGTTATTGGCTTGTCCGCGTTGTAAGCGATTGCGTGTGTTTTGCGTATAGCCTTCACGTTGGCGTAAAATATCGATACAAAGGAATAAGGATTCTAAAAACGATTGATGATCGGCAATATTTTTACCGGCAATATCGAAGGCCGTGCCATGATCGGGCGAGGTGCGCACTACCGGTAAGCCGGCGGTATAATTCACGCCCATGCCACGGTCGAAACTTTTGAAGGGAATCAAACCTTGGTCGTGGTACATGGCCAATACACAATCGAATTGTTTATCGTGTTGACGAGCGAAAAAGCCATCGGCCGGGTAAGGTCCGAAAACTAGCATATGTTCTTGGCGTAATTTTTGAATGGCCGGAATAATGTGTTCACTTTCTTCTTGACCAATTAAGCCTTCATCGCCGGCATGTGGGTTTAAGCCTAATACCGCAATTTTAGGTTTATCGATACCAAAATCTTTCACCAAACTATCGTGTATGATTTTTACTTTACGGTGAATTGCATCGCGGGTAATGTGTTTCGATACTTCGCTGATGGGAACGTGTTCGGTGAGCAGGGCCACACGGGTTTCAGGACTGCAAAGCATCATCACCACATCGTTGGCGCCAAATTTTTCTTTCAAGAAGGGGGTATGTCCGGTATAAGGAAAATCGGCCCCTTGGGCATTTTTCTTATGAATCGGGTTGGTTACCAAACCTTGAATTTGTCCGTCTTTCAAACATTGTGTAGCCACTTGTAAGGAACGAATACCATATTTACCCCCGGTTTCGTTGAGTTCGCCCGGGGTGATGTTCACGTCTTCATCCCAACAAGTAAACACATTAATTTGCTTCGGATTCAATTGGGTTAAATCTTTGGTGCCCACATATTGCATATGGGTTTCACCAATACTTTGTTTATAGAAATTAATGGCTTTGTTGGAGGCGAAAATGACGGGTGTTACGTATTCAAGTAAACTATGTTCCGCAAACGATTTTACAATCAATTCGATGCCGATACCGTTAATATCGCCGGTGGTAATGCCTATAATGGGTTTGGAATTCGTCATAATGGGTTCGTGTGGCACAAAGATAGGGGATTCGCTATCCTTGATGTGTTTGATTTTTAAGTGTTATACCGTTTCATTCCATAAGTCCACTTCTTCAATGCGAACTTCTTCGCCATAAAATAATCGAGCCGTTTTTTCGAAGGCTTCGGTATATTCCGACACATAAAAACGGTCGGGGGCTGTACGGGTAGTATTGAGTAAATCTTGCGCTTGTAAGGAAGCCTTCACGGCATCGGCTACAATTTCGGTGGTGTCGATTACGTCTACTTGGTGTTGATAATAGTCGGCAATGTCTTGTTTAATGAGCGGATAATGGGTGCAGGCCAGTACGATGGCGTCGATATTGGCTAGACTGTTATTCGACAAGTATGCCTTGATAACCGAACGGGAAATGTCGTTATTTACAAATCCTTCCTCCACCATGGCGGCCAATAAAGGGGTGGGTATGGCCGAAACGGCTTGTTCGGGCTTGACCAATTTTAAGCGTTTTTCGTGTTGTTGACTGCCAATGGTGGCTTTGGTGCCAATAATGCCGATTTTTTGATAGGGGCGAGCCACTAAATAATCCACCACCGGGGCAATAACACCCACAACATCCAATTGGCCGCGGTATTTTTCTTTTAATACATCGAAAGCCACGGCAGACGCGCTGTTGCAGGCAATCACCAACATTTTGGCGCCTTGTTCAACCAAAAATTCGGCAATGCGGGTGGCATAAAGTATAATATGTTCGTTCGAACGTTCGCCGTAAGGCATATGGGCTGTATCGCCAAAGTAAATCAGGGTTTCATGAGGTAGCAATTGGCTAATGGCGCGGGCTACGGTGAGTCCACCCACACCGGAATCGAAAAGGCCTATGGGTTGATTAGCAAGGGGTTTCATGGTGCAAAATAGGGGTGTTGGACGTAATTCGAGGGTTCGACCGCACCCAACAATTGAATTTTTTAATTACCTTCGCAAGATAACGCCACGAATCGGAAGTTTATACCGATACATTTCTCGACGTGGATTTTTATATACATGCAAAACAAAACAATACATGGGATTAACGATAATTGTAGGGTTAGCAGCCTTAGCGATAGGGGTGTTGGCCGGAAAAATCATTTTCAACAAAAACACACAACAAGAGCTTGAAGCCAATAAACTAAAAGCAGAACAACTCTTAAAAGAAGCCGAATCGCAAGCCGAAACTTTAAAGGAAAAGAAGAAACTCGAAGCCAAAGAGCATTTTTTGCAGTTGAAATCGGAACACGAAAAAACGTCCCTTCAACGCAATCAAAAGTTGAGCGAACAGGAAAATAGGCTAAAACAGAAGGAAAAAGACCTCAACGATAAGACGCAACAGAACCAAAAAATGGTTCAGGAGTATAATCAGCGTAAGGAAACCTTAGACCGCCAAATGGAGGTAATAGCCAAGAAGCAAGAGGAAATTGACCGTCAGCACGACGAGCAAATTCGCCGTTTGGAAAAAATTGCCAATTTGAAGGCCGAAGACGCCAAGAAAGAATTGATAGAGGCTATTAAAAACGAAGCCAAGACCGATGCCATGGCCCATGTACAAGAAATCATGGAAGAGGCGAAGTTGAAAGCTAACAAGGAAGCCAAGAAAATTATTATTCAAACCATTCAACGCACGGCCGCTGAACAGGCCATTGAGAATGCCATTACGGTGTTTAATTTGGAAAGCGACGACGTAAAAGGTCAAATTATTGGTCGTGAAGGACGTAATATTCGTGCTTTGGAAGCCGCTACCGGGGTTGACTTGGTGGTGGATGATACCCCTGAGGCTATCATTTTAAGTAGTTTCGATCCGTTGCGTCGTGAAATTGCCCGTTTGTCCTTACAACGTTTGGTACAAGATGGTCGTATGCACCCTGCTCGTATTGAAGAAGTGGTAGAAAAAACCCGCAAGCAAATTGAAGAGCAAGTGATGGAAATTGGGGAACGCACGGTGATTGAATTGGGCGTTCATGGCTTACACAAAGAATTGATTCGGATGGTAGGGCGTATGCGTTTCCGTTCCAGTTATGGTCAAAATTTATTGATGCACTCGCGTGAAACCGCCAATTTATGCGGTATTATGGCGGCAGAATTAGGGTTGAACAGCAAATTGGCCAAACGCGCCGGCTTGTTACACGATATTGGTAAAGTACCTGATGAAGAAACTGAATTGTCGCATGCTTTGTTAGGCGCCAAATTAGCCGAGAAATACGGAGAACATCCGTCGGTGGTGAATGCCATTGGCGCGCACCACGATGAAATGGAAATGAAATTCATTATTTCGCCCATCATTCAAGCCTGCGATGCCATCAGTGGCGCTCGTCCGGGGGCTCGTCGCGAAATTATGGCCAGCTATATTGAGCGTATCAAAGACCTCGAAAACTTGGCCATGGGCTATAAGGGGGTTGAGAAGGCTTATGCCATCCAAGCCGGTCGCGAATTACGCGTGATTGTGGAATCGGAAAAAGTGAGCGATACCGAAAGTGAAAAATTATCGTTCGAAATAGCCGATAAAATTCAAAAAGAAATGCAATATCCCGGTCAAATCAAGGTGACCGTTATACGGGAAAAACGCGCTGTAAACGTGGCCCGATAAGCATTCTAACGAGTTAAAAAATTTAACGTACCGATGAAAAATCATCGGTACGTTTTTTTTTGCGTAAAAAAAATTATTTTTTTTAGCGAGAATTTAACGCAATTGACACCTTTACGTTATTTTTACAAGCTATAAACGTTCATTTGAGTATGATAAAGAAATTAGGCCATTTAGCGGTGTGTATGCTACTATCGATTGGCGCCTTCGGTCAAGCCTCCAACGTGGGGGAGATTTTCGGGCGTATTGTGGATGAAAAAAAGCAACCGCTTGATTTTGCTTCTGTTCGTGCCTTAGAAGGAGGTGTGGTAAAAGGAGGTTCCAATACCGACCAGAACGGGAACTATCGTATCAAGCCATTGGCTCCCGGTAAGTACAATGTAATTGTATCGTATGTTGGTTATCAAACACAAGAAATTCAAGGTGTTTTGGTAGGTAACGATAAGAGCGTTAAGGTGGACATCCAGTTGGAAAAAGCCGGAAGTGCTACTACGAAAAAAGATATCGTAGTAAAAGAATATAAGGTAAAACTCATCGATGCCTCGCAACCGGGGAATAAAGTAATTACCCAAGAACAAATTAAACAATTACCTACCATTTCTTCGGGCGACTTTGCCGCCTTGCAAGGGGGGGTATACCAACGTAAAGCGGGTGATGCCGGTATCAATGCCGGGGGTGACCGTACTTCAGGTACCATGTATATGATTGATGGTATCATGATTCGTGGTTCACGTAACGTAAACTTCCCTCCGGGAGCTATCAGTACCCTCGAATTAATCAGTAACGGGATGAGCGCCAAGTATGGTAATGCTACCGGGGCTATCGTAGGGATTACCACACGCGGTATTCAACAAGACTTTAGCGGTAATATTCAATTCCAACACTCGGTGGAAGGATACAACAATAATTTATTGTCTATCGATTTAGCCGGTCCATTGGTAAGTAAAAAAGTAGGTGGCGTTAAGAAGCCGAAAATTGGTTTCGTATTGAATGCTTCGGCTACTTACGATAAAGACAATAACCCGTTTTGGTACAAATACACTGTATTGAAGCCGGAAGCCTTGAAACGTTTAGAAGAAACGCCGTTGGTGCCTAACCCGAACGGAACCGGCATTTTCTTACCTGCCGCTGAACAAACCACCGCTGCCGATTTTATGACAGTGAAAGCCCGTCAAAACGGGGCTAGTCGCGGTTTGAACTATTTAGGTAAACTCGATTTCCAAGCTACTGAAAATATTAACTTCACAGTGGGTACGTATTTCGTTTATGGAAATGCCCGTGGTTGGGGTTTTGCCAACTCATTGTTCGCGCCTAATGCCAACTCAATCAATAACGATTATTCTGCTCGTGGTTTTGCCCGTATTACACAACGCTTAGGGAAAGCCGCTTCATTAGAAAAACAAGACGCTAAAAAATCGGCCATTTCAAGTGCTTACTATTCGGTTCAGTTTTCTTATCAGAAAGATTATGCCGATGCGGCTAATCCAAATCATGGTCGTAATATTTTCGATTACGGTCACGTAGGTAATTTCGATGTACACCGTCGTGGATTCTATTTCCCCGATACCGCAGCAGGTGGTTATTTAGGATTGAAATATTTGGGTGATGTGATTGATTCAGTTACGTACACGCCCGTTGGAAAGAATCCATTATTAGAAAATTACACCAAAGCCGTTTATAATGATTCTCGTTTCTTCGTAAATACCTTAACTACATTACAAGGCTTAGGCGGTTTACGTAATGGCGACTTCCCGCAATCGGCTTATGGTATGTGGACCGGTCCGGGTGCACAAATTAGTGGCTTTAGCTACAGCGAAGCCGATCAAGCCACTTTAAACCTCGATGCCTCATTCGATATCTTGCAAGGGTTTAAAAACGTAAAACGTAAAGATCAAATTGTACATAATATCCAGTTCGGTTTAGGTTACGATCAACGCACTTCGCGCGCTTATTCATTAGGGGCTCAAGGTTTATGGTCGTTGATGCGTTTGATTACTAATCGTCAAATTCAAAATCTTGATACAGAAAATCCTCGTTTTGTAATTGGTGGGGCTGAATACACCTTGGCTGATTTGCAAAACGGTTCTGTTACCATGAGTCCATTCGATACCATTAAGTACGACCGTTTGTATGTAGCCAACGATCAATCGCGTTTCGATAAAGAAATTCGTCAAAAAATGTATGGTAGCATCACGAATACTTCTTTGATTAATATCGATAATATTGATCCGAAGAATTTCAGTATCGATATGTTCTCTGCCGACGATTTATTCAATAATGGTCAAGATTATGTATCGTATTGGGGGTATGATCATTTAGGAAACAAAACACGCAAGCAACCAAGTTTCGTTGATTTCTGGACGAAGAAAGATGCGAAAGGCGATTATGCTCGTCCAATTGGCGCCTTCCGTCCTATTTACATGTTTGGTTATGTATTGGATAAGTTCTCGTATAAAGATTTGAACTTCAATATCGGGGTACGTGTAGATCGTTACGATGCCAACCAAAAAGTATTGAAAGATCCATATTCATTGTATCAAACCCGTAAAGCGGGCGATTTGACCGATGATACGTATAATCGCGCTATCGATCGTGCCAACAATAATACCGTTGCACCTTGGGCTTCATCCTTCGATAAAACGTATGTACCTTATGTAGATAATAATCAAAGCGGTCGCCCAACAGTAGTTGGTTATCGTAAAGGCGATACTTGGTTTGATCCATTTGGTAATGAAATTGCCGATCCAACAATCTTATCCGGTTTATATGCCGGTGGTTTACCTATTCAACCTTACTTAGTAAGCAAAACGGATAGTATTAAGAGTCCAAGTTTTAATCCGAATAATTCATTCGAAGATTACAAGCCTGAAATGAAATTATCACCTCGTATTCAATTTGCGTTCCCAATTTCCGACAAGGCCTTGTTCTATGGTAACTACGATGTGGTTATGCAAACACCAAGTTCGAATAACTTCGTAACTCCCGACGATTACTACTTCTTGGCTGAACGTCAGGCTACCATCAACAACGCCAATATGCGTATGGAAAAAGCCATCAACTATACGGTAGGTTATCAGCAAAAATTGTCGAACCGTGCGGCTTTAACCATTGAAGCTTACTACCGTGAGCGTATCAACCAAATTCAATTACAGCGTTATATCTTGGCTTATCCTATTACTTACCAATCGTTTGGTAATCGCGACTTCTCGTCCACCAAGGGAATGACCGTTAAATTGGATTTCCGTCGTCTAGGTCCTATTCGTATGAATATAGATTATACCTTACAGTTTGCTGAAGGTACCGGATCGAATACCACATCGCAAGCTTCTTTGTTGGCTACCGGTCAACCAAACTTGCGTACCGTGTTCCCATTGAGTTATGACTCTCGTCATATATTAAACGCTACGATCGATTATCGTTATGATGATAATAAGAATAAAGGTCCGGAAATTGGCGGTAAATATCCGTTCAAAAATGCCGGTATCAACTTGTTGTTCCGTACCCGTAGCGGTGAACCTTATACACGTGCGGCGGTGGCTAATCCAATTGTGGGTGGCGACTTCCAAAGTACACCGATCATTGGTACAGTAAATGGTTCTCGTTTACCTTGGCAAACTGAGTTGAGCACACGTATCGATAAAGATTTCTTTGTAGGTAATATCGGTCGCAAGAAAAACAAAGAAGGAAAAATCATCAAAAATGGTCGTCCTGCCTCATTGAATGTTTATACCTATGTTTCAAACTTGTTGAACAAGCGTAATACCTTAGGTGTTTACAGTTATACCGGTGTGGCTACCGACGATGGTTATTTAACATCGCCTCAAGGACAACAAGCCTTAAACAGTTTGCAGTTCCCTAACGCTTATACCGATTTGTATAATACCCGTTTATTAAACCCTGGTTTATTTAATAACCCACGCCGTATTTATCTCGGTTTCATCTTTAATTTCTAATTTCCTTAAATCACCATTCAGTATATGAACGTAAGCATAAAATCAATTGTTCTCGGCTTGAGCCTCACCCTGGCAGGCACTGCCATGATGGCGGCACCCAATGTTGGAGCAAAGAGTAAAGGATTAAACAAAACAGCGGCGGGTTGTAATCAAACTACGGCTGTTATCGATTTGGATGTAAACAATGTACGTGCCCGTATGATGAACGGGGGCGATATGTGGTGGGATCGTCCTAATTCCACTGCTGCCTACGAGGTACCTAAAGGAAGCAAGAAACATTCCTTGTTCGCCGGTTCTATTTGGATTGGAGGTATCGATCGTTCTTCGCAAGATTTAAAAGTAGCTGCTCAAACCTATCGCCAGTCGGGTAACGACTATTGGTCAGGTCCACTCGATCAAGACAATGGGTATAGTGTGAACTTTCAAACATGTTCCGATTGGGATCGTTTTTGGAAGATTAACTCGACTGATATTAACAAGTTCCGTTCCATTTATGAAGGGGTTAACGACTTGGATTCAATCAAAAATTTGATTGCCGCCAATGTAAACGACGTACCTGAAATTGTTAAAGAATGGCCGGCTAAAGGAAATAATTTCATCAAAAGTTCCAGTAATAGTCCAATTCCTGCCCCTAAGCGCGATATGGCCGATTACGTAGATGTGGATGGTATTGATGGCTACGATTGGCAACGTGGTGATTACCCGGCTATTTTGGGAGACCAATATATTTGGTGGGTATTCAACGATAAGGGGGATGTTAAAACTGAAACGAATTCAGAAGCCATTGGCTTGGAAATTCATTCAGCCGCTTTCGCCTTCTCAACCAACGATTGTTTGAACGAAGCCACTTTCTATAATTACAAAATTTACAACTTCAGTACCTCTCCATTAGATAGTACTTACATGGCTACTTGGAGTGATGCCGATTTGGGTTATGCCTTCGATGATTTCGTAGGTTGCGATACAAGCCGTGGTTTGGGTATTCTCTATAATGGGGATGCCTACGATGAAGGTGCTACCGGTTATGGTTTCGAAATTCCAATGGTAGGTATTGATTATTTCCAAGGACCTAAATTCTTCGATACAACCATCAATCAATTTGTGAAATTGAAAATGTCGGTATTTACTTACTATAACAATAATAATGATAACCGTTCCGGTAACCCGAACTTTACGGTGGATTTCTACCGTTATATGAGTGGTTCATGGAAGAATGGCGATCCATACACTACCGCTTGTAATGCCTTGGATCCCGGTCCGGCTACGAAGTTTGTATTCTACGGAGATCCATGTAAAGGTGGTTGGTCGGAAGTGGGCTGTAATAATGTAGCCTTCGATCGTCGCTTTATTCACTCTTCCGGTCCGTTCCAATTATTACCCGGTTCTGAACCCAATAATATCATCATTGGTGCTGTTTGGGTTCCAAACGTAGGTGGTGGTAGTTCGGCTTGTTTCTCGAAACTTCAGGTTTGCGACGACAAGGCACAAGATTTGTTCGATAACAACTTTAAGTTGCCTTTCGGACCTCAAGCACCCTATGTGAGTGTTCAACCTTTAGATCGTCGTGTTGTATTTGATATCGATAATTTACCGGTTTCAAACAACTATGCTGAAAAATATGGCTTCGATTTATCGGATGCCCGTTATCGTGAAGTATCGCCGAAAGCGGTTAAAAATTTGAGCAACGATACCTTGTATAAATTTGAAGGTTATCGTGTTTACCAATTGAAAGATGCCACAGTGGCCTTGTCGGATATTCGTTCGAAAGATGGTTCAGTGAATACCGATAAAGCTCAATTGGTTTTCCAATGCGATAGAAAAAATGGGGTGAAAGATTTAATCAATTTTGAAGTTGATCCTGAAGTTTCTAGCGACTACTATGTACCGAAATTATTGGCTAGTGGTAAAGATGAAGGCATCGTGCATTCATTCATGATTGATAAGGATGCCTTTGCTACCGGTGCTTCAAAATCGTTGGTAAACTATAAAACCTATTATTTTGTAGTTATTGCTTACGCACAAAATAACTTCAAGCAATTTGATCCGGGTAATTTTGGAGGAACACAAGACCGTGTGTATATCGAAAGTCGTACCGATGGTCGTGGACAACCAATTTCGGTTATTAAAGTAACTCCTCATCCGGCCTCCGACAATTTATATATTCAAAATTATGCCGATTATGGTACCGGTATCCAAATCAAACGTTTGGAAGGTATTGGTAATGGCGGTATGAATTTGGAATTAACGGAAGCGTCTGAATTAGAAGCCTTAGGTCCAGATAATCAATCGTTCTTCCCGGTTTATAAACCATTGCGTGGTCCGGTTGATTTAAAGGTGGTTAACCCCGATAGCATCAAAGCCGGAACATATGAAATTTGGTTCAACGTGGATTCTGCCTTTGCAAAACCATTCCAAAGTCAATACAACTTGGGTGGAACATTGAATATTCCTAATCCTCAGAACTTAACCGATAATATTGATATTTCTCGCGGTGCATTAGCAGAATACACTACATGGGAAATTCGCAATACAACAACCGGTGAAGTAGTGAGTAGTGAACGTAATATCAAAGAGTTGAATGAAAAGTACTTGCGTAAATTCGGTCAATTCGATTGGGGTATTTCGGCTTCTGTTGTACAAAAAGTACGTCCGGGCGATGATTCCGTAGATGTAAAAAATGGCTTCATTACCTCGAATGTAATTTTCAGCGATGTAAACAATCAATGGTTAACCGGTGTAGCCGATGAAGAAAAAGCGTCATGGAATAACTGGATTCGTGCCGGTAGTGATTTCTCGGTAACGAGCTCGGAACAATTTAACAATTGTAATTTCGATGATAATGCCGGTAACCGCGATCAATTGAATGCCTTTGAAAGTGTATTGGGTGGCACATTCGCTCCATACAATTTAGCCAATAATATCAATTCTGAATTATGTGGTTTCGGTATTGTTTATGGTTCCGGTAACCGTACTCAAAATCGTTTGGAAGAAACATACAGTATCGATATCGTAATGACTTCCGATCGCAGCAAATGGTCACGTTGTGCTGTAATCGAAATGACCGACCAACAAAGCAGTACGAGTGTTGCTGAAGGTAAAGCCTTCAAATACAACTTACGTCGTCATGGCAGTTGGACCGGTGAGGTAGATGCCGATGGTAAACCTATCTATTCAACCACAGAAAATGGTATGAGTTATTTCCCAGGATATGCCATCAATATTGAAACCGGTGAACGTTTAAACATTGCCTTTGGTGAAGAATCGTTCAACAAAGAAGATAATGGGGATGATATGATTTGGAATCCAACCGAACGTAATATCAACTTTTCGACCGATGATGTGAAGTGGGGTGGTAAACATGTTATTTATGTTATGCGTACCAAGTATGATGGTGGTGCTCAGTTTGCACAAGCCATCAATCAAACCTTGTCGAACGGTTCTGATATTGCTACTTTACGTACTGCTTATTTAAGTACGATGTGGGTAGGTATTCCATTATTACGTCGTGGATTTAAATTGGCCTCAATTAAAGATGGTATTATTCCAACCGATACCCGTTTGCAAATTCGTGTATCGCGTCCTTATACTTACTACCGTCCAAAAGATGGTCAAACATTACGTAATAACGGATGGCCATTGTATGAATTTACTACCAACGATATCGCACCGGCTAAGTTGGGTGATGTTCGCAATACTTACACGAACAATAAGAGTGAAATTCTCGATCGCGTGAAAGTGGTACCTAATCCATATTATGCCTATTCCTCGTACGAGAATTCGCGTGTTGATAGTCGTGTTAAGATCATTAACTTGCCTGAACGCGCCATTATCAAAATTTACACCATCGATGGTACTTTGATTCGTACATTAAACAAAAACGAAGCCAAAACCAATTTCATCGATTGGGATGTTAAAAACCAAAAGAATATTCCTGTTTCCAGTGGTATGTACCTCATTCATGTTGAGTTGCCAGGTATCGGAGAAACCGTTCTGAAGTGGTTTGGTGCTATGCGTCCAATCGATTTAATCAGCTTCTAATTTCAACATTTAAACAGGCAACATAAGTATATGACTATGAAGAATTTTAAATTAACTGCATTGGCCTTGATGATTTCGGCATCTGTTTTTGCCGGAAACAAGGATCGTTCCGGTCAAGCCGGTGCCGGTGAATTACTCATGAACCCATGGGGCCGCTCGAGTGGTATGTTCGGTTTAAACGGAGCCCAAGTGAGTGGTATTGAAGCCATGAAAATTAACATTGCCGGTCTGTCTAAAACACCTAAAACTGAGTTTGGTGTAGCGCATACCCGTTACTTAAGCGGATCAGGTACAAGCATCAGCAACCTCGGTGTAGCCCATAACTTGGGTGAAATTGGGGTTTTAGGTGTGAATATCATGTCGATGAATTTTGGTGAAATTCCAATTACGACCGAAAATTCACCGGAAGGTGGATTAGGGATGTTCAAACCCTCGTTTTTAAATATATCGGTGGGCTTGGGGCATACCTTCTCCAAAAACATGTCGGCCGGTATTAACATGACCTACGTGAACGAAGCGATTAGTAATATTCGCGCAAGTGCGGTTGGTTTCGATGCCGGTATTCAGTATACCAATGGTAAAAAAGATAATTTGCATTTAGGAATTACCCTTCGTAATGTAGGTACCAACTTACGTTTCACCGGCGATGGTTTCAGTTTTAATGGTACTTCACCCGATTTCGGTAAACAAATTACCGTGCAGTCGCGTACCGATAAATTTCAATTGCCTTCACAATTAAACATCGCGGGGGCTTATGATTTCTATTTAGATCAACCCACATCGACCGATGAAAAGGAAATTGAAAAGTTTGTTTCCAAACATCGATTAACTCCCATGTTGAGTTTTATTTCGAATTCATTCAGCAGCGATTGGATTGGCTTAGGCGCTGAATATGCTTTCAAAGAAACCTTTATGGCACGTGTAGCCTATCGTTATGAATCGAATATTTTTAGCGCAGAAAAAAGCACAACCTTTTATACCGGGGTTAGTGCAGGGGTTACTTTTCAAACTAATGTTGGCGACAATAAGTTAGCGTTCGATTATAGTTTCCGTCCAACACGTATTGCCAGTGGGGTACATGTTTTAGGCCTTCGTTTTGCCTTAAACAGTAAAGAAGAATCGGAAGACTAAACTAATCTTACATATCTCTTCATTATCAACGCTTCTTTTTGGAAGCGTTGATGTTTTTTAATCAAGAATACTCCCATGAGTCAAATTACTTACGTTACCAAAGAAACCTTGCAACAAATGATCGAGGAGTTAAATCAACTCAAATCGGTTGGTCGTGCTGAAATTGCACGTGCTATTGCAGAAGCGCGTGAAAAAGGCGATTTAAAGGAAAATGCTGAATATGATGCTGCCAAGGAAGCCCAAGGGCACCATGAGGCGCGTATTGCTGTTTTAGAAACGGCTATTGTGAATTCGCGTATCATCGATACGAGCACTATGGATAATAGCAAAGTAACCATTTTGTGTAAAGTGAAAATTCGCAATCAAAAAACAAATAAGGAAATCACCTATCAAATCGTTTCAGAAAACGAAGCCGATTTGAAGTTAGCCAAAATTTCGGTTACTTCGCCCATCGGCAAAGGTTTATTGGGTAAGAAAGTAGGGGAAGTGGCCGAAGTAACTACCCCGGGTGGTATGATGGCATTCGAAATTTTGGATATTAGCTTTTAAGGGATGGCTTCTATTTTTACGCGCATTATTGCAGGGGAAATTCCTTCCTATAAAATTGCCGAGAATGATCGTTTCCTCGCTTTTTTAGATGTGTTTCCCATCGTACGTGGCCATGTATTGGTGGTCCCCAAACAAGAAGTAGATCGCTTCTTCGATTTGAATGATACCTTACTATCCGAATACTTAGTTTTTGCTAAACCCATTGCTTTGGCTATTGAAAAAGCTATACCGTGCAAGCGTGTTGGTATGAGTGTTATTGGCTTGGAAGTGCCCCATGCTCACCTTCATTTGGTGCCGATGCAAAGTGCCGACGATGTTAATTTTACTCGACCTAAGTTGAGCTTAAGTCCCGATGAAATGAAGGAAATCCAAGCTGCCATCATGCTTCATTTAGCGTAGAATAGAAAACTTTTTAACTATTAAACAATAAAAAAACGGGTTGCTCTTTGCAACCCGTTTTCGTTTTGAATGAATATTTTAAATCGATTCGTCTTTCGCGCTTGGATTAATAAATCGGAATCCAACCCCATGAATGGTTTGAATTTCAATGTCTTTTTCCTCTTTCAAATACTTCCGAATTTTGGTAATAAACACATCCATGCTTCGGCCTAAGAAATAATCGTCTTTACCCCAAACACGCGTCAATACTTCTTCGCGTTTTACCACACGGTTCGGATTCAAACAAAAGAAACGCAATAAATCGGCTTCTTTTTGAGTTAATCGAACATCGGTATTTGGACCTTTTACGGTGAGGTTCGGGAAATCGAATTGAGTTTGTCCAATTTGGAAAATCAATTGCTCTTGATCCGGCCCTTTAGTCCGTTTTAAGAATACTTCAATACGCAACAATAATTCTTCCAAACTGAAAGGCTTGGTAATGTAATCGTCACCACCGGCTTTAAAGCCCGTTATACGGTCTTCTTGCATACTCTTGGCGGTAATAAACAAGATCGGAATATGCGTATTCTTTCGCCGAATTTGTGCCGCTAAGGTGAAGCCATCTTTTTGGGGCATCATGACATCCAACAAGCATAAATCGAAAAAATTCTTTGAAAACTGCTGCCAGCCTGCATTACCATCGGTAGCATGCACTACTTCATACCCTTTTTCTTCTAAACTGTCTTTAATTACGTATCCAAGCGAGGAATCATCTTCAACTAACAGGATTTTTGTTTTTTGCGGCATACACTTTTATTTTTTAGTCAAATTTTTCGGAATAAATATACAAAATTCTGAACCTTTTTCAGGTTCACTTTGCACAGATACCGAACCACCATGCAATTTACAAATAAGCTTGACATAATTCAAACCTAATCCAAAACCTTTTACATCGTGTAGATTTCCGGTAGGAATTCGGTAGAACTTATTGAAAATATGTTTGATGTTTTCTTTTGAAATGCCAATGCCATTATCGCGAATACTAATATTCACGCCGGCACCGGTGTCCTCGCATCGAATGTCGATTTGTGGACTACGAACACAATATTTTATGGCATTGTCGAGTAAATTACTAATCACATTCTTCATGTGCAATTTATCGATATTAATGCTTAAGTCGTCGGGTTTGAAAAAGATGCGAATATCGCCACCGCGAGTCCGTACCAAGGGTTTGTAGGTTTTATCGATGATGTCAATCAACATCGGCTTCAATGCCACGGTTTCAATGTTTAATTCCAAACGATCTCGGTCGCTTTTAGCCATTTGTAAAACCCGTTCCACTTGGTTCGTTAAATGCAAGGTCTCGTTATTAATGATAGTAGCATAATTCAATAAACGCTCCGGATTGTTCACAATATTCGGATTCTTTAAAACTTCCGACGATATTTTAATGGTGGCCAATGGCGTCTTGAATTCATGGGTCATGTTGTTTACAAAATCCTTCTGAATCTCCGATAAACGCTTCTGCCTAAAAATAATGAAAATCGCATAGGCCAGAATCAATAAGAACAATACAAGTACGCCCGAGGAAATAAACCAGTTAATCATTTCCCGATTTAAGAATTCCGTCAACAAAGGAAAATTAACCGCAAAATAATTATTGCCTTTTTTCGATTTTGGAAATACGGTTTGATCTTGCGGTAAATCGCGCACTTCGAAATTTTTCTTGAACGAAACATATTTCCCGTAATGCATGTTTTCGGTTTCACAATCGTATACCGAATATTCAAAATCAGTTTTAATTTGTTGCGCTAATATTTCACGCTTCAATAAATTTTCTAATACCGTAGAATCGATTTTATCATCCACCTTCACCGTGAAATAATTGTCGCTTACTTGGGCTACAATACTATCTACCGGACTTTTATTATTATTCATGGCCCGTAACTGAATGGCTACATTTTTTAAGGCCACGGTTACATGGGTATTGAATAAACTCTTTTCTAAATCGTAGGCTTTTCGCAACCAAAAAAATTGGGTAACAATAACCAATACCGTACATAATACGGCTAGCATAAAAATTATACGCAGCGATTTGTTACTCATACCAAACGAATTTACTTATTTTTTTATTCGATGCGCATTGTTTTTTAAAAACTCATCCCAATTGCCCGCTTTTTTCTTGGCTGAAGATTTAGGGGAATTCGATGTGGGCACTTTCATTTGGTAGAAATGACACAAGGCTACGGCCACCGCATCGGTCGCATCGAGGTACTCGGGCCTATCGTCGAAGTGTAAGGTTTGTTGTAGCATTTTCCAAACTTGCTCTTTACCCGCATTGCCGTTGCCCGTAATGGATTGTTTTACTTTTTTGGGCGAATATTCGGTAGCGCTCAAGCCAAATTGCATGGCTGCGGCTATAGACACCCCTTGGGCCCGTCCTAATTTGAGCATACTTTGTACATTCTTCCCAAAGAAAGGTGCTTCAATAGCGAAATGATTGGGTTTGAACTGCCGATGCAATTCGGCCACTTTGTTGTAGATGAGTTGCAAACGAACATTATGATCTTTGTACTTGCTTAGTTTTAAAACACCCATCTCCAATAATTCAGCCTTCAATCCACTAATGCGAATAAGTCCATAACCCAATACCAAGGTCCCCGGGTCAATTCCCAATATTATTTCCGATTTGGCTTTCAATGCTGTTATTTTGAGGTGTGCAAGGAAACAAAAATATAAAAATAATTCTCAAAAGTGGCTTGGGCTTTTTGCTCTTCGCCTATATGGGCTATTCCTTGTTTCGTCAAATTCAACAACAAGAGCACCTTAAAGAAGCCTTAACCCATTTGCTCGATTGGCATAATTCCACCCGTTGGATTTACTTGGCTCTTGTATTCATACTCATGCTGTTGAATTGGTTTTGCGAAGCCGAAAAATGGCGTTTACTCATGCGTTCCACCGAAACCATGTCGCGTCTGTCGGCCATGCAAGCCGTGCTTACCGGGGTTTCTGTCTCCATGTTAACCCCCAATAGAATAGGGGAATATGCCGGACGAATTCTCTATTTGAAAAATAAACATAAACTCAAAGGCATAACGGTAACCTTGGTAGGCAGCTTAGCCCAAGTATTGGTGAGCGCTGTTTTAGGTAGTATTGGGTTGGGCATTTATTGGCGAACCATACATCAAGCCTCTCCCATCTTTTTGATTTATTTAGGTATTAGTGTCTTGCTCGCCATCGGCTTAAGTATTTTATATATGAACTTGTATTGGGTGAGTTCGTTTTGTGCTCGCTTCGAATACCTACGAAAAATTAGAATTTATATCGATGTGGTTCGGCGCTTTCCGAAACACTTATTATGGCAAGTATTGGGTATTTCAACCCTTCGCTTTTTAGTGTATTCCTTGCAACTGATTTTACTGTTTTATTTTGTTCAAATTCAAGCGCCCTTTTTCACGTTATTAGGAATGGCTTGGGCTATATTTTGGACCCTCGCGGTTGTGCCTACCATTGCGTTGGCTGAGTTAGGCGTTCGTGGACAAACCGCTGTGTTTTTTATGAGCGCTATTTCAGGAAACATGCTGGGTATAGTAACGGCCATGCTTTTGCTTTGGTTCATCAATTTAATTATTCCGGCCCTTACAGGATGTTTGTTCGTCTTCAATATGAAATTATACGACGACGAATAATCTGCCCTTTTTGCCGTTTTGAATTCATTTTACTGCAAGCATGGCATTTCGAAGTGAAAATAACTGCCATTAATTCGAATTCTTATTCCTTGGTGTGAGTTTTGTTTAGAAAGAATAAAATCACAACCTGTATGAATTTAAATCAATTTACCATTAAGGCCCAAGAAGCCATTGCCGCCGCGCAACAATTGGCCTTTAATGCACGAAATCCGCAAATAGAAACAGCGCATGTTTTAAAAGCCTTGTTGGACGATGATAGCAATACCATTGAATTTTTATTAAAGAAAAACGATGCCAACTTGAATCTCGTTCGGCAGAAATTAGACGATACCTTGAAACGCTTGCCAACCGGGAGTGGCGAAGGTGGACAAAGCATTTCGCGCGAGTTGAATCAGGCCGTATTAAAAGCCGTTTCTTTATTGAAAGAATTCAACGATGAATTTGTGAGTCCCGAACATTTAGTGGCCGGCTTACTTTCCGTGAACGATGCCACCGGCAATTTATTACGCGATGCCGGGGTGAATGAAAAAACCTTCATTAAAAGCATTAAAGACATTCGTAAAGGAGATACCGTAAAATCGCAAGCCGATCAAGCCAATTATCAATCCTTGAAAAAGTATGCCAAGAATTTAAATGAATTGGCTGCCGCCGGAAAACTCGATCCGGTTATTGGGCGCGACGAAGAAATTCGCAGAACCTTGCATATCCTTTCTCGCCGTTCGAAAAATAATCCCATTTTAGTGGGTGAACCCGGGGTTGGTAAAACCGCCATTGTAGAAGGCTTAGCCCATCGTATCATCAACAGCGATGTGCCTGAAAATTTAAAATCGAAAGTGATATTTGCCCTCGATATGGGGCAACTCATTGCCGGTGCTAAATACAAAGGGGAATTTGAAGAACGCTTGAAAAGTGTGATTAAAGAAGTGACTGAAAGTGATGGACAAATTATTTTATTCATCGATGAAATTCATACCTTGGTTGGGGCCGGTGGTGGTGGCGAAAGTGCCATGGATGCCGCCAATATTTTAAAGCCGGCTTTGGCCCGTGGCGAACTTCGCGCTATTGGAGCAACCACACTCAACGAATACCAAAAGTATTTTGAAAAAGATAAAGCCTTGGAACGCCGCTTCCAAAAAGTAATGGTGGAAGAACCGAGCATGGAAGATGCCATTTCTATTTTGCGTGGATTGAAAGACCGATATGAAGCTCACCACCATGTGCAAATTCGCGATGAAGCTATCATTGCCGCCGTCGAATTATCGAGCCGTTATATCACCGATCGCTTCTTGCCCGATAAAGCCATCGACTTGATTGATGAAAGCGCCGCGAAGTTGAAATTGGAAATGAATTCCATGCCCGAAGAACTCGATGAACTCGAACGCCGTTTACGCCAATTGGAAATTGAACGCGAAGCCATCAAGCGAGAAAAAGATGAAAAGAAATTAGAAGATTTAGGCCGCGAAATTGCCGACCTCACCGAACAACGCGATGCCTTCCGCATTCGTTGGCAACACGAGAAGGAACAAGTGGATGCCGTTCAAAAAATTAAAACCGGTATTGAACAATTAAAGCAAGAAGCCGACCAGGCCGAACGGAATGGCGACTTCGGGAAAGTAGCCGAAATACGTTACGGTAAAATCAAAGAACAAGAAACCTTATTGGTTGAAAAAACAAAAAGTTTAGAACTGGAATCGCAAACACATAAACGCTTGTTGAAGGAAGAAGTGGATGCCGAAGACATTGCCGAAAATGTGGCTAAAGCCACCGGTATTCCCGTAGCCCGCATGATGCAAAGTGAACGTGAAAAATTATTGCATTTAGAAGATCATTTGCATGAACGCGTGGTTGGACAAGAAGAAGCCATCACCGCCGTAGCCGATGCTATACGCCGAAGCCGTGCCGGATTGCAAGATGCCCGTAAACCCATTGGCTCATTCATTTTCTTGGGAACAACCGGGGTGGGTAAAACCGAATTGGCCAAAGCACTTGCCGAATACCTCTTCGACGATGAAACCATGATGACCCGCATCGATATGAGTGAGTACCAAGAGAAACACAGTGTGAGTCGTTTGGTAGGTGCTCCTCCCGGTTATGTGGGTTACGATGAAGGTGGACAACTCACCGAAGCGGTTCGCCGTAAACCCTTCAGTGTGGTGCTCTTCGATGAAATTGAAAAAGCCCATCCCGATGTGTTCAATACTTTATTGCAAGTGCTCGATGATGGCCGCTTAACCGATAATAAAGGGCGCGTGGTGAATTTTAAAAACACCATCATCATTATGACCTCCAATATGGGGAGTCAAATTATTCAAGACAATTTCGAACAGGTCACAGAAAAGAATGTCGATGAAATAACCGAACAAACCAAAGTGGAAGTGATGGTCTTGTTGAAACAAACAATCCGACCCGAATTCCTCAACCGCATCGATGAGGTGATTATGTTCAAACCCCTCATGCGCAACGAAATTAAAGGCATCATTCGCATTCAATTGAACCAATTACAAACCTTATTGAAAGAACAAGGCATTCAGTTGGCGTTCAGCGATTATGTGCTCGATTACTTGGCTGAAAACGGCTTCGACCCACAGTTCGGTGCCCGTCCGCTCAAGCGCATGATTCAACGCGAAATCATCAATCCATTGAGTAAACGTATCATTGCCGGCGATATTGAAAAAGAACATCCCGTAATGGTGGATGTGTTTGATGGGGTTGTGGTTTTTCGCAATCATTAATCCAACACTAAAATTGAAAACACGCTTCTCCTCCGAGGCGTGTTTTCTTTTTTAATGAAACGTTTATTTTTCAATAAAAAGACAGCAATTCCCACTTCTCACTTACTTTTGTTCCGTGAGCGAATCCCCTTTAAAATACGCCCTTCCGGCCCGCATGGCCTCGGTTGTTTTACACCCCGTTTTTATACCGGCTTTACTGATGGCGTTCTTGGTGTACGTCTATCCACCCATTCATCATACCCTTGCTGTTCGCGAACAGAATTTATGGCTTCTCATGGTGGCTTATACGTCCATTCTTTTTCCCATTGTTACGGTGGTTTTATTGTGGCGTTTAAAGTTTGTAGAAAGTATTCAACTCAAAGGACAAAAAGAACGCTACGGTCCACTCATGGCCTCCATGTTATTTTACTTTTGGATGTTCTGGGTGTTTCATAAACAATTCAGTGCACCATTAGAAATTCAGGGTTTATTGTTCGCTGTTTTCTTATCGAATGTCTTGGTGTTCATGGCCACCATTTTTTATAAAATCAGCATGCACACCGCCGGCTGGGCAACGGCTGTGGTTTTGTTGGCTTATTGGACGATGAAGAACACTACTGCATTCCCGCTTTTACTCCTCGCGGTAGTTTTGGCCGGTATGGTTGGAAGCATTCGCTTTTACTTACAAGCGCATTCCTCGAAACAAATTTATGTGGGCTATGTGGTTGGTGCTATTGCCGCCTTATTGGCCATTCTTATTGTTCCCTTGATTCCTTAAACATTGAACTTATGAAACCTGTTATAGAAACTTGTTTGTCGCCGGCCTTATTACACCTTTACGATTTAACCGGACGTATTGTGGTTATCATCGATGTGTTTCGCGCTACGTCAACCATCGCCGCCGCCCTCGAACAAGGCGCCCAATGCATTATTCCCGTCGATAAGGTAGATACTTGCATCGACTTGGGTTTGAACACCCCCAATTCTGTTACGGCAGGTGAACGCGATGGACAAGTAGCCCCCGGATTACAGCACGGCAATTCGCCCCTCGAATATCCCCGTTCTTTTATTGAAAATAAAACTTTGATTTTAACCACCACCAATGGCACGCGCTTATTACACATGTGTGGTGCCGCCGATGAAATCATTACCGGTTCATTCTTAAACCTTAGTGCTGTTTGCGATTATTTACGCCAACAAAACAAACCGGTTTTATTGGCTTGCGCGTCGTGGAAAGACCGCTTCAATTTAGAAGATGCACTCTTCGCCGGGGCTGTATATAACCGCATTGGCGATGCGTTCTCGATGAATTGCGATAGCACCCGCGCCGCAGGACACTTATTCCGCAGTGCCGAAAACGATTTGTATGGCTTCATTCAAGACAGTGCGCATTTTATTCGCTTGTCTAAATTTGGACTCCAATCGGACATGGAATATTGTTGTCAAATCGATCGACACAATGTATTGGTTCGTTTAGAAAACGACCGCCTTCTCGCTTCCTAATTTTCTTTCCCCTCCCATGCGTTCGCCACTTGAATTGCTTCAAACCTATTGGGGGCACAGTACCTTCCGACCGCAACAAGAGGCTATTATACAATACGCGGCCGAAGGAAATTCCAGCTTAGTGCTTTTGCCCACCGGTGGCGGAAAATCCATTTGCTACCAAGTTCCGGCCTTAATGCGGGGCAAATTGTGTTTGGTGGTGAGTCCATTAGTAGCCCTCATGGAAGACCAATGTCAAGCCCTCTTACAAAAAGGTATTCGCGCCGCGGCTATTCATCAAGGACTCTCTAACGACGCCATCGATTCCTTGTGTATTCAAGCGTCTAAACAACAACTTCAATTTTTATTCATTGCTCCTGAACGCTTGCAAAACAGCCGTTTCCTCGATTACCTCAATGAATGGTCGCTGAGCTTAATCGCCATCGATGAAGCGCATTGTATTTCGCAATGGGGACACGATTTTAGACCGGCCTATCGTTCACTGAATATCTTACATCAAATCCATCCACGGGTTCCTATTATGGCCTTAACCGCCACGGCTACTCCGGAAGTGCAAGATGATATTCTTATCCAATTAGGTATTCCCGAAGCCCATCGTTTTCAACGCAGTTTTGTTCGGCAAAATTTAGGCTTGCATGTATTGCCTTGCGAACATAAACGCAGTCGATTACTCGAAGTCATTCAAAAATTAAAGGGCCCTTGCATGGTGTATTGCCGAAGCCGTCAACGCACCGCCGAATTAGCTGCTTGGTTGAACGATGAAAAAATCAAATCGGATTTTTATCATGCCGGTCTCGATGCGGAAGTCCGAACGAAGAAACAACAAGCCTGGATGAACAACGAATTGCGCGTTATGGTATGCACCAATGCCTTTGGTATGGGCATCGATAAAGCCAATGTGCAAGCCGTTATTCATTACGATATGCCCGATTCGCCCGAAGCCTATTATCAAGAAGCCGGCAGGGCAGGGCGCAATGGCGAAAAAGCCTATGCCTTAGTGCTTTGGCAAGAACACGATGCCACCTATTTGGAAAATACCGTAGCCGATTTATACCCCGATGCCGAAACTATTCGTAACGTGTACAACCACTTAGGCGCTTGGTTGAAAATTCCTTTAGGCGAAGGCGAACAAACTCAATATCCCATCGATGTTCGCGCCTTTAGTGCCTCCATGGCCTTGCCTTTACGCCGCGTAATTTCAGCCTGCCGCATATTGGCTACTAACGGTTATTTGGAATTAAGCGATAGTGTGTATCGTCCTTCCCAAATCATGATGACGGCCACCCGTGCCGATGTGGAAAGCTTGGCTCAATACGATACCGATGCTTTCGATGTGCTTCAAACCGTTTTACGCACCTATGGTGGCGTTTGGTTAGGTCCCGTTCCCATCGATGAATTTGAATTGGCCCACGCCTTGCCCGCCGCCCGCGATTTTGTAGTGTATCAGTTAGAACGTTTGCAACAACGTGGACTCATTCACTATGCACCGGCCCATCAATCGCCACACCTCGTTTGGTTGATGCCACGCCAAGCCGGTAAAACCATTTGGCTCAACGAACAGGCCCTTGTGCCATTGCGTAAGGCTTGCGAACACCGCGTACAAACCCTGTTTCATTATTTGCGCCAAAATACCCAATGCCGTATGCAAACCTTGGTGGCGTATTTCGGCGAAAAGGAAGTACCCCCTTGCGGACAATGCGATGTGTGTCGCGCTAAACAAAAATCGCAACAAGCCATTCCGCCTCAACAACTTCGTCAACATATTATACAACAAATTCAAGCGGTTCAACGTTTACACACCAAAGCCCTCTTGCAAGGTTTTCGCTCAGAACAAGCCGCCGAAGTTTATACCCTCTTACGGCAACTCATCGACGAAGAAGTGATTATCTTGCACCCTAACGGCACCCTCGAACTTCATTCTTAACGTATGTCTGCACCCCTTCGTTTCGCTATTATTGGTTATGGTCACATAGGTACTCGCCACGCGCATCATATTCAACAACATCCCGATGCCCAATGGGTAGGTGTTTGCGATACCAATCCCGAACGCCGCGCTTTGGCCGAACAAGCCGGCATTCCCGCTTACGAAACTCCCGAAGCCTTGTTCGAAGCCCAACACCCCGATGTGGTTTCCGTTTGTACACCCAATTTTTTACATGCCCAACATAGCATCGTGTCCCTACAACACGGTGCCAACGTATTGTGCGAAAAACCCATGGCCCTCAGCACCGCCGAATGCGATGCAATGATTCAAGCCGCCGAAAAAGCACAACGCATCATTTTTGTGGTAAAGCAAAATCGCTACAACGAACCCGTGCAACAAGTAAAACAATTGTTGGAACAAAATCGTTTGGGTAAGTTGTATTGGATAGGCATCAACTGCTTTTGGAATCGCAATGAAGCGTATTATAAACAAAGTACCTGGCGTGGACAAAAAGCCACCGATGGAGGCGCGCTCTTTACCCAGTTCAGCCACTTTGTTGATATTCTCTATTACCTTTTTGGCGATATTCAAAACCAAGGTTGCGGACTCCTTCGCAATGCGCATCATCCGTACAACGATACCGAAGACACCGGCAGTATTGTTACCGCCTTGCTCGATGGAACGCCCGTGAACATCAATTTTTCTACCTGCTCCTATCAAAAAAATATGGAAGGAGCCATCACCATTTTAGCCGAAAAAGGCACGGTAAAAATGGGTGGACAATACCTCAATACCATCGAGTATCAATGCCTCGAAGGCGAAGCCCTGCCCCACATTCCCATGCAAGCCAAAGCCAACGATTACGGACTCTACCAAGGCAGTATGAGCAACCACGATCGGGTGATTGATAACGTTGTCAAAACCCTTCGCGGCGAAGCCAACGCCATGACCAATGCCATGGATGGAAAAACCGTGGTCAACATCATCGAGAAATTATATGCAATGGCCAACACCAACATCAATCTCGGCTCGGCCCGAGAAAAATAGCGTGAAGAAAATGACGATTTTATCACCAGAAATAAAAACAGGAAATAGTAGAGAAAGGGCATGCCCTTTCTCTATGCAAATACAAACACCTCATTTGTATTCAAGAATTTGCGTGAATGTTGTTACTTTGAATCCATGCAAAAACACCTCATTTTGCCCACCACGTTTCATTGCAATGAACTTACCATACCATCGGTAAATGCAATGCAACAACATACCGTCAACCAATGGTTTAGGGAAAAAATATCCTTCATTGAATCGGTGTTTAAAACAAGCAAAACACAAAGTGAAAAAACAACAGCAAGGCCACTAACTCAAACCATACTTCACCTTTTTTTACACAAACGCTTCAACTACCAATCGAAAAAAAACAGTCAACATATCCTTCCCTCAGTAGAAGCCAAGTTGCACCATGCTATTCAGTCGAATTCACCCATTCCCTGTTTATACTTATATAATGGGGGCTACCGCGCTTCCTGTTTACCGAACAAGGCCTCCTTGGTATTCGAGCCGGACCAAACCGAACTTATGCTCTTGTATCAAATTGCTTTATTGCAAAAGCAAGTACAAGCAGTGTATACACCAGGCATTGAGTTTACTATCGTGTTGAACAATGGCGTTGCTCATTGGGTGAATGATATTCCAATTGAAAAAACAAGTGTCTACGCGAACACCTTTCGCCACATGATTCAGTACCTGGGCGCTGAAGCTAACATCAACATTTTATTACAATCTGAATTGCCCGGATTCAATACACATCTTAATCTGGATTCTTCTAACCATATGAGTATGATATCGGAGAAAGACCACCAAATTATAGAACGTT
>JBPCSZ010000131.1:0-31957 GCA_051006655.1 Chitinophagaceae bacterium | reverse complement strand
AGATAGGCGTGGGCTAAGAAATTCATGGTTTGAATTGGGACTGAAAAGTAAGTTAAGTTCAATAAATAAAGGCGTAATAAAGAATACCGAAAAAAAAATTTGGTGATTCGGCCGATGGGCTTACATTTGCAATCCCTCAACGGGACATTGTTCTTAAATAAACAGGTATTTCGATGGCGCGCAAGCGTCTGTGTGCAATAAAACTTCTTTTTTAGAAGCCACTTTAGCTCAGCTGGTAGAGCAACTGATTTGTAATCAGTAGGTCGCTGGTTCGATTCCGGCAAGTGGCTCTCTTTTTTAGGGTAGTTGCCCGAGTGGCTAAAGGGGGCAGACTGTAAATCTGCTGACTTCGGTCTACGGTGGTTCGAATCCATCACTGCCCACCAACCGGTTTTTCACTCGAACCGGTATCGAAAGCGGAAGTCGTATAGTGGCTATTACCTCAGCCTTCCAAGCTGATGACGACAGTTCGATTCTGTTCTTCCGCTCCAGCCGATTGTTTTAACACGCTCGTGATTAGACAATCGGTTTTTTATTGCCGTTGTAGCTCAGTGGTAGAGCACTTCCTTGGTAAGGAAGAGGTCGAGAGTTCAATTCTCTTCGACGGCTCTAGGGATCCGATACCGGATCCTTTTTTTATGTCTTATAGTAGGAAAGCGATTGTTTTTTAGCCTTATTTCGATTTGTTTACAAAAACTTATTCCAAGAGAATGGAAAATTTTTTGTTTTATCGAAATATAAAATTACATTTGCAGTCCGAAAAATTAAATAAACACTTTTAAAACAAGTAAAAATGGCAAAAGAGACCTTTAAGAGGGACAAACCTCACGTTAACATTGGTACCATCGGTCACGTTGACCATGGTAAGACCACTTTGACCGCCGCTATCACTGACGTATTATCGAAAGTTGGTTTGGCTGAAAAGAAAAACTACGACGATATCGACGGTGCACCCGAAGAAAAAGAGCGTGGTATCACCATCAATACGGCTCACGTAGAGTACCAAACAGAAACGCGCCACTATGCGCACGTGGATTGTCCAGGTCACGCCGACTATGTAAAGAATATGATTACCGGTGCTGCCCAAATGGACGGTGCTATCCTCGTAGTAGCTGCTACTGATGGTCCGATGCCTCAAACTCGTGAGCACATCTTGTTGGCTCGCCAGGTAGGTGTACCTCGTATGGTGGTTTTCATGAACAAAGTTGACTTAGTTGATGATCCTGAATTATTAGAATTAGTTGAAATCGAAATCCGTGATTTATTATCTTCTTACGGTTTTGATGGCGACAATACACCAATCATCCAAGGCTCTGCTACTGGTGCTTTAGCCGGTGAAGAAAAATGGGTTGAAAAAGTACGTGAGTTAATGACTGCTGTTGATAGCTATATTCCATTACCTCCTCGTCCGGTAGATCAAGATTTCTTGATGTCTGTGGAAGACGTATTCTCGATCACAGGTCGTGGTACAGTAGCTACAGGTCGTATCGAACGCGGTCGTATTAAAGTAGGTGAAAACGTGGAAATCGTTGGTTTCAACGACGAACCGTTGAAGTCGACTTGTACCGGGGTTGAAATGTTCCGCAAGCTCCTCGATGAAGGTGAAGCTGGAGATAATGCCGGTTTGTTGCTCCGTGGTATTGAAAAAGCCGATATCCGTCGTGGTATGGTAATTTGTAAGCCAGGTTCTATTACACCGCACACTGAGTTCAAATGCGAAGTTTACGTATTGAGCAAGGAAGAAGGTGGTCGTCACACGCCATTCTTCAAGAAGTACCGTCCTCAGTTCTATTTCCGTACAACCGACGTAACGGGTGAAGTAGAATTACCAGAAGGAACTGAAATGGTTATGCCCGGCGATAACGTGAGCTTGACTGTTAAGTTGATTGGGCCTATCGCCATGGAACGCGGTTTGAAATTCTCTATCCGTGAAGGTGGTCGTACCGTAGGTGCCGGTCAGGTAACTGAAATCATCAAGTAATTGAATACGGATTAATCATCCGTCGATGATATCAACAAGAACAAAGTACCTTGCCTTTTTCAAGGTACTTTGTTTTTAAAAATCGTTCTTATTATTTTTTAGTTCGAAATGAAAATTTCGAACTATCTTACAGGCATGGTGCAACGGTAGCATACGGGTCTCCAAAACCTTTGATCTGGGTTCGAATCCTAGTGCCTGTGCTAAACACCTCTTGGTTAAACTAAATTGGTATGTCAAAATTTGTTAATTATATCGAGCAAGCTTACGATGAGCTTATTCATAAAGTAACCTGGCCCACGTGGAGCGAATTGCAACAATCAACCCTCATCACCTTGGTGAGTGTGTTGTTGTTAACCGCTGTCGTATTTTTGATGGATGGTGCCTCCGATTTCGTGTTGAAAGGATTCTACGGATTATTTAATTAAACCGAAACATGGAAGCTACACCACAACAAGAAGTTGAAACCAAATGGTTCGTATTGCGCGTTCTTAGCGGGAAAGAGCGTAAAATTAAAGAATACCTCGATATCGAAATTCGTCGTTCCGGTTGGGGCAATATTATTTCGCAAATTCTTTGTCCCGTTGAAAAAGTATTCAAAGTAGTAGGCGGTAAAAAAGTAATGCGCGAAAAGATTTTATACCCTGGGTATATTTTGCTTGAAGCCCATGTTGCTCGCTTAAACGATGAGATGCTTCAGACCATCAAATCGGTAACCGGCGTTATTAACTTCTTAGGGAAAGAACATCCGGATGCGCTTCGCCGCAGTGAAGTGAACAAGATGTTCGGTAAGATGGATGAAATGGCCGATAGCGATATCATGATGATTGAACCATTTATTATTGGTGAAACCGTTAAAATTATCGATGGTCCGTTCAACGATTTCAATGGTACCATTGAGGAAGTAAATGAAGATAAAAAGAAACTGAAAGTAACGGTAAAGATTTTTGGCCGTTCAACACCGGTGGAATTGAATTTCATGCAAGTAGAAAAGGGTTCTTAACTCATTTTATAAAAGAATATAACGGCCATTATCAATGGCCGTTTTTTTTTATTTCATTATATTCGTGTTTCACCTTCTCTTCTGTTCAGATACTACGCTGTGTTATTTGATGATGAAGCTTTAACACGGAATCTATTGCTGCATGAAATTATTTATTAGGAAAATAATGTTGTTCATCCTGGTATCCTTGGGTTTGTTACTGCTTGTTGCATGGCTTATTGAATGGCGCTTGTACTTGAATACCCGCGATGGTTTCTTTTCTCGTCAGGCCGATTGGCACTTAACGCATCCCACGCCAATGCCGGTTTTATTTATAGGCAATTCCCGTATATCGTGGCATGTCAATATGCCTCAATTGGTATCGCATTACAAGGTGCCCATGTATTGCCTAACCACCGATGCACGCAGTATTCCTTTCTTTTGGTATAAGTTTAAAACATATATTGAAAGGAATCCTTTGCCTAAGGCGATTGTGTTGCAATGCGATTTAAGTAGTTTGACGAAAAATGGCATGAATCAGAATACCTTCTATTTCAAAGAGAAATATTTAAGCTATTTATTATTCGATCGGTTGGGGATTAATCATTACTTTGAAAACGAAAAGGGTTATTATGCTTATGAAACCTTTATTCCTTTAGTGCGCTATATTCATTTTCCGGAATATGCGTTAAAACATTGGCGCAATGAACGTATAAGTCCATATGCAACGCCGGGCAATTATGGATCGAAGCAAGTTGAGCCTATTCCGAACTTTAAATTGCAGGCATTAAACCATGCCAACCAATTGAAGAAAGCGTCTCGCGTGTTGGAATTTAATTATATCGATTCTTTTATGGATTTCTGCCTGAAACATGATATTCGATTGTTGTGCATATACCCACCACAATCGTATGCTTCATACCAATCGAGTTATGCCAAATATCGCCAGTCATTTGAAACTTATTTTCAATCGCGCCAACTACAAAATCGTCATTTTAGCGGTCCGGAGTTCAGCGCGGATAGTCTTTTTGTGAATCATTTACACTTGAACAAAAATGGTTCTAACCTATTTACTCAGCAGTTGATAGCCTATTTAGATTCCCTACAAATTCCTTCGTTATTAACAAAAAAAGGCCGCTGATTTCATTATTCAAATTGAATCAATACCACTTGTTGTGATAAGTAAGTAGTATTGATTCAGTAGCTTAATATGAACATTAACCCAATGATTTATATTCTACATCTCAAGGTTTTTCTATTCGATATTTAAACCCCTACTTTTAAAAAAAATCAAAGTTCTACCTTAATGCCATGTTGTTCTCGACACTGACTTTTTTTGTATTTCTGCCCTTGGCCTTTGTGTTGTATTGGTTTGTGTTTAAAAAGAACCTAAGCATACAAAATGCTTTTTTGTTGGTCGCGAGTTATGTTTTTTACGGTTGGTGGAGTTGGCAGTTTATAGGCTTGCTTGTTTTAAGCACGGTGATTGATTATAGTTTTGGTTTTCTTGTAGCATCACCGAATAAAAAAAAGGCTAGGATTTTTTTATGGCTCAGCATAATCAATAATCTCGGAATTCTATTCTTGTTTAAATATTTCAATTTCTTTTCGAATGAGTTTAAAGAATTGATGCAATGTTTTGGTTGGAATGTAAACCCATTGGTTTTAAAGTGGGCTTTACCGGTAGGTATATCCTTTTACACGTTTCATGGGATGTCGTATGTGTTCGACATTTATCGTGGCTTGCAAAAGCCGGTTAAGTCGTTTGTCGACTATGCCGTGTTTGTGTCATTTTTCCCCTTATTGGTGGCCGGTCCAATTGAGCGGGCAAACCATTTATTGCCACAAGTGCAAAAACAACGACTGTTTTCTTACCGCCAAGCGCTAGAAGGTTGCCGGTTGATTTTATGGGGCTTGTTTAAAAAGATTATTATTGCCGATACCTTAGCGCCTATTGTAGATGGACTTTTCGAGCACCCCGAAAAGGAAAGCGCGTATGCTTTGTTCTTGGGTATGATTGGATTTAGCATTCAGATTTATGGCGATTTTAGTGGTTATTCCGATATGGCTTTAGGGATAGCTAAATTATTTGGTTTTGAACTATTAAGTAATTTTCGGGTGCCCTATTTATCGCGCAATATCGCCGAGTTTTGGCGGCGTTGGCATATCTCGCTCTCGTCGTGGTTTCGCGATTATTTATATATTCCTCTAGGTGGTTCTCGCAACGGGAAATGGATGGCGGTTCGTAATACCATGATTATTTTCTTGGTGAGTGGTTTTTGGCATGGGGCCAGTTGGAACTTTTTAATTTGGGGTGGCTTGCATGGACTTGCTTTTCTTCCTTTGTTATTACTGAATAGAACCAAACAATTGGGAAATTCAGTGGTTGCTCAATATCAAAGTCTGCCTTCTTTAACTGAGCTTGCTCAAGTCTTTTTTACGTTCTTATTTATTACAGGCACTTGGGTATTCTTTCGCATAACAGAATTTTCGAAGGCGATTCTTTTTTTTAATCATTTATTCTCCAACGCACTCCATCATCCTATGCAGTTCTTGCATCGCCCAACCGCCAAACAAGTTACCGATTTGAGTTTGTTATTAATACCATTATTCTTGGTGTTAAGTCTTATTGGCGACTGGCACTTAAGGCATGATGAACGTACGCTTCGGGTTCCTGCAAACGCCTTGGTACGCCATAGTTTATATTTCATTCTTTTTACTGTTTGCCTTGTTAAGTTGATTATCACAGCGGTATTGGCAACCCCTACTAATTTTATCTATTTTCAATTTTAATACAATGCGAAGGTTTATAGTTAAGTTGGGAAAATGGTTGCTGGTATGTATGGGGCTTTTATTTGTTTTAGGGTTGTTGGCAGAATATCGTTTATATCGTAATACTCGCGAATTATATTATTCGCGACAAGCCGATTGGCATTTGTATCATCGCAGGAAACATCAAATATTATTTATTGGTAATTCAAGAACTTCCGTTCATGTAGATGTGAATGCCGCTATGCAACATTTTGAAGTGCCGGCCTATTCCCTTTGTCAAGATGCAAGACATATGGAATTTTTCTGGTACAAGTTCAAAAAATACATCGAACGAAACCCACTACCTAAAGTAATTGTACTTCAAGCTGATATAAGCAGTTTATTGGCTGTTGGGTTTAATATGAATACCTTTTATGGCAAGGATAAATATTTAACCTATTTGTTTGCTAATCAACTCGGCATTAATCATTACTTTGAAAACGAAGAAGGGTATAAAGCCTATGAAGCCTATATTCCCTTAGTTCGTTATATTCATTACAAGGATTATTTTTTAGCCCATTGGAATCGAAAATTTTCCGACCCATACGCCCCCCCGCATAATTCAGGTGCTTGGTTAATAGATCCGACACCGGTAGCGAAATTAAAATCGTTGGATTTAGAAGTTGAACAGAAACGAAAATTGAAAAAGCAAGATTTGTCGACTTTCGATTTTACGTTTTTAGATTCCTTTATTACGTTCGCTCAACAACATCGAATTCAGTTTATGGCGGTATACCCACCTCAATCTTGGGCTTCTTATGCTACTGAAAGTCGTGTAGCCATCGATAGTATAACAAACTATTGTAAAGTCAGGCAGGTTCCTTACCGCAATTTTAATCGTTCGGATTATGCTGCCGATAGTTTATTTTTCAACCATATCCATTTGAACGCCATTGGTGCAAAACGCTATACCGCCGAATTGATTCAATGGATGGATTCTTTGGGGTGCAAGAGAAAACAAGAACCATAATTGTATCCTGATTACGAACCAATAGATTAATTATTATTGATAAAACTAAAGGGTATTCGATTTGCTATCCTTGATGCAATCACGCTATTGCTGTTAAAATTGAATATCAGCTTATTTCTTTTCTCGTTTCACTGAAAATAGCGCCTAATAGGCATTGAACGCTCGTTTACTTCTACCATTAAATTAAAAACAATCGTTTAGTTTTTTGTCGATTAAGATGGGACTGTTCTACAGAAACATTGATCCAATGATTAAAATTCTTTGCATCAAGATTGGTTATTTAAGCCTTAAAAGAACTACTTTTAGCGAATATATTTATAGGCTTAACCATTGCCCTCATGTTGTTTTCAACCCTTACATTTTTTGTTTTTTTACTGCTGGTTTTTTTTGTGTACTGGTTTGTTTTTCAAAAACAATTGAAACTACAAAATGCCTTCTTGCTTTTGGCGAGTTATGTTTTTTATGGTTGGTGGAGTTGGCAGTTTATTGGCTTACTACTTTTAAGTACAATCATTGATTATAGTTTTGGTTTTCTTGTAGCTTCGCCGAATAAAAAAAAGGCTAGGATTTTTTTATGGCTCAGCATAATCAATAATCTCGGAATTCTATTCTTATTTAAATACTTCAACTTCTTTGCGAATGAGTTTAAAGTGTTGATGGAATGTTTTGGTTGGAATGTAAACCCATTGGTTTTAAAATGGGCTTTGCCGGTAGGGATATCCTTTTACACATTTCATGGGATGTCGTATGTGTTCGATATTTATCGTGGTTTGCAAAAGCCGGTTAAGTCGTTTATAGACTATGCCGTTTTTGTATCATTTTTTCCTTTGTTGGTTGCCGGTCCAATTGAGCGGGCAAACCATTTATTGCCACAAGTGCAAAAACAACGACTGTTTTCTTATCGTCAAGCGGTGGCAGGTTGCCGATTGATTTTATGGGGCTTGTTTAAAAAGGTTATTATAGCCGATACTTTAGCGCCCATTGTTGATGGACTTTTCGAACATCCCGAAAAGGAAAATGCGTATGCCTTATTCTTGGGCATGATTGGATTTAGTATTCAGATTTATGGCGATTTTAGTGGCTATTCCGATATGGCTTTGGGAGTGGCAAAATTATTTGGTTTTGAACTATTAAGTAATTTTCGGGTGCCTTATTTGTCGCGCAATGTCGCCGAGTTTTGGCGGCGTTGGCATATCTCGCTCTCGTCGTGGTTTCGCGATTATTTGTATATCCCTTTGGGAGGTTCCAAAGGAGGGCAATTAAAAGCGGTTCGTAATACCTTCATAATTTTTATTGTGAGTGGTTTTTGGCATGGGGCCAGTTGGAATTTTATACTTTGGGGCGTAATTCATGCTTTTGCACTTTTGCCTTTATTGCTATCGAAAAAAAACAAAACATTTTCGCAACGTGTTGTGGCTGAAAACAGTACACTCCCCACGTTAAAAGAATTTGCACAGATATCAGGTACATTTATATTGTTGAGTTTGGCCTTGATATTTGTTCGTTCCCCTAATTTGAATATGGCCTACGTTTATTTTAAACAAATGGGGCTTGATTGGTTTGATAACCCAACCCAATTTTTACATCGTCCCGTTGCTCGTCAAGTAAACGATGGATTGCTTCTCCGTATTCCTTTTTTCTTTTTATTGAGCATGGCCGGCGATTGGTATATGCGTCATAATGAACGTGAACTGAAAGTTCCAAAAAATACTATTATTCGACATTTAGCTTACTTTGTTATATTTTCCGCTTGTTTGATTAAGCTGATGTATTCTGCCGTTTTAGCAAATCATATCAATTTTATCTACTTTCAATTTTAAGCAATTCATGAAACCTTTTTTGTTTAAAACGGCTAAACTCCTCCTGATTTGTTTAATCGTATTGTATGTCCTTGGACTTTTAGCTGAATATAAGTTGTATCGGAATACACGAGACCGTTTTTATGTAACGCAAGCCGATTGGCATTTATACCACAGAAACAAACCGCAAGTGCTTTTTATGGGCAATTCGCGAATGGCATGGCAAGTTAATGTACCCCAAATAATAAACCATTTTGATGTACCCATGTATAATTTGTCGCAAGATTCACGACAAATGAAAGAACTGTGGTATAAGTTTAAAACCTATGTTGAACGTAATGGGAACCCCAGGGTTTTGGTTTTACAATGCGATGCTAGCTCTTTAAGTGCTGTTAGTTTTAATCAAGAAACCTTTTTTGGTAAAGATCGATACCTGACCTACCTTTTTTTCGACCAACTTCATATTAATCATTTATTTAAACAAGAAAAAGGATTTCATGACTACGAAACCTATATTCCCTTGATTCGCTATTTTGAATATCCGGAACATTTTTGGGCGTATTGGAATAAAAAATCGTCTAACCCGTATGAGTCGCCAAACAATTACGGTAGCCATTTGTTCACCAACGATACAATCGATACATTAGGATCGGTTCAAAAAACGTATGTCACATTCCTAAATAAAACAAATCCAAATTTCTATGTCAATTTCAATTATTTAGATTCTTTTAAAAACTATTGCGATAATCAGCAACTTAAATTGGTGCTTGTTTTTCCCCCTCAATCGACTTTGTCTTACAAGCTTTTTCGACCTAATCACTTGAAAAGAATTGATTCTTTTTTGAATCAACGGGCATTAGTTAATCGTAATTTCAATGGACCAAGATATGCCGACGATAAGTTGTTTTACAACCATATGCATTTAAACGATCGCGGCGCTAACCTATTCACCGATGAATTGATTGCCTATTTAGATTCAATTGGCATCCAACACTATTTAACGCCGAATTCAATTAAAAAATAAAAAGACCATGTATCGTGGCTTTCCTATTTATTTCTTGCTAATCCGCATCGATAAGCGAAACTGCACCGTATAGTAAAAGTCGTTGTTGGAGGCGCTTCCGCGAATATCGCCCGGTTTATACGGCTTATTCGGATCAATCAAATTCGATTTGTTCGCCATGCGTTTGGCTAAGTCGGCTTTTGTGGCACTTAAGTAGTTATCAAACAGCGTAGGATCGATATAGGTGGTACTGCAATCATCAAGATAATCGGTGAACAAATATCGCCCACTGATTTCGAGGGCTAAACTGAATTTTGGATTGAAGGTGTATTGTAACCCACCCCCAAACGGTATCATCCATTGGTTCAATTCATACACCTTACGTTCCGGGTATTCCGCCATGCCTTGTCCTTCGGTACGAAGCGGTTGTAAATCCACCCATTTTAATTCTTCCGTTAAATCGTCGTAATAACTGCCTTGTGGATTGAAACTGAAATACCCAATACCACCGGTGAAATAAGGTTGTAAGGCGAAACGCCCTACTTTACTGCTGTCGCGAAAAATATGCAAAGGGAAAATTTCCAATTGGCAACTCCCTTCACGAATGGCGGTTTGAAAATCGAGGTTGCGTTTGTAGCGTGCATACGCTTGGTCGTTTTTCGTATCCTGATATTCGGTATCGGCATCACTGCCCGCTAATTTGCCGGCATGATACCCGAAACGCAAACCCAATACCGAACGGTAACGCTTCACCAACGAAAATCCGTAAAAAAAGGTACTGCGTTTGAATAAGCGACTGCTTAAAAAGTTTTGGTCGTATTGACTGGCACCGCCTAAATCGCCGGAATATTGCGACGGTCCGAAATGAAACGACAAATCGGTGTGCATGTTTTTGGCAAAGGCCGATTTCTCGCGAGGCTGTTTCGTTTGGGTACTGTCGGTTTTGCCATTCGCCCATAGCGCCTGTGGCTGAGCGAAGCTCAAACCAAGTGCCAAGGCCATTGTAAATATTCCTTTCATCATGCGTTTTCTTCGTTGGTGCCTAACATCAAATAGGCTTTAATGAAACCATCTAAATCGCCGTCCATCACCGGGCCCACATTGCCCACTTCATAATCGGTGCGATGGTCTTTAATCATTTTATACGGATGAAACACATAGGAACGAATTTGCGAACCCCATTCGATTTTCTTCTTGCTCGAATTGGTTTTGTTCTTCAATTCTTCTTGGCGTTTCAATTCTTGTTCATATAACTGCGATTTCAACATTTTTATTGCCTTCTCGCGGTTTTCACCTTGGGTTCTTGCCTGCTGACATTCCACAATTATACCCGAGGGAATATGTTTCAAGCGCACGGCCGTTTCTACCTTGTTCACGTTTTGTCCGCCCTTGCCCCCCGAACGGAAAAACTCCCATTCTAAATCGGCCGGGTTCACTTCAATTTCAATGCTATCGTCCACCAAGGGATATACAAACACCGAAGCAAACGAGGTGTGTCGGCGGGCATTGCTATCGAAGGGCGAAATACGCACCAAGCGATGCACCCCATTTTCGCATTTCATCAAGCCATAGGCAAATGGACCATCCACTTCAATGGTGGCTTGTTTAATACCGGCCCCATCGCCCCATTGTATATCAATTTCGCTCACATTGAAACCACTTTTTTCGGCATACATACGGTACATGCGTAGGAGCATTTCGGCCCAATCTTGACTTTCTGTACCACCCGCGCCCGAGTTGATGGTGAGCACGGCAGCCATTTCATCTTCGGGTTGATTGAGGGTGCTTTTAAATTCTAAGGTATCGAGGGCCTCTACGGCTTTGTTGTACAATTCACGGCAATCGGCTTCTTCGGCATCGCCGGCTTTCCAAAATTCAAACATCACAGCAAAATCATCCACCGCTTGTTGCACCGATTCGTATAATTCCACCCAAAACGTTTGCGATTTGATTTCCTTTAAAATGCCGGTGGCGCGTTTATTATCGTCCCAAAAACCCGCCGATAAAGACAATTCCTTATCGCGCGCAATTTTGCGTTGTTTTTCGTCAATCGATAAGAAGCCTTTTAATGCGGCTGCTCGTCGGTTTAATTCTTGCAATTGCTCGATGGTCATACGGGTACAAAGGTAAGCACGGAATGAAGAATTGCCGGGGTTTATTCCCCCACACAGGCCAACCGTTTACAGCATCTTGCGTTCGCTTTTCAAATGCGTCAGCAGGGTATTGCGGTCCATTTCCCTGGCCCCCAAGGCGGTGGTATGTTCCGATTCCATTTGACAATCCATATAATCGATGCCCAAACTATGTAAAAATTGCAAGCCATACACCAGCGCTAATTTGCCGGCATTGGGCACACGGGTAAACATGCTTTCGCCACAAAATACCCGGCCCATTAATACGCCGTAGGCTGCTCCCGCCAATTGCCCATCTTGGTAAACTTCCAACGATACGGCATGTCCGGCGCGGTTTAATTCCTTATACGCGCTAATCACCTCGGGTAAAATCCAAGTCCCATCTTCTCCTTCCCGATAAATAGTGGCACAGGTTTCTATTACCGTATCGAAGTTTCTGTTGTAGCGAAATTGAAACGTATTTTTTCGCATCAATTTACGCAGGGTACGTCCAATATGCATGTCGGCAATGGGTAGCACGTAACGCGGATTCAAGCTCCACCACAAAATCGGTTCCCCTTCCGAATACCAAGGAAAATAACTTTGTCGATACGCTTCCAATAAACGCGGCATACTCAAATCGCCACCGATGGCGGCAGGCTCTTCGTTGGGTGCAAACCGCGGGTCGGGAAAAATTAGGGCTTTACCTAAAATAGGGGGGAGGATGTCCATTAGGCATTTTGTTCTTCTACCGAAGCCTGAATGCCTCGGTCTAAAATGGCTTCACACATGGGGCGAAGGGTATTGAATTCGCCGGTTTTCACACTGCATTTGCCATTAAAATGAATCAGTAAAGAACATTGTTCGGCTTGTTCCCGCTCGTGTCCGCACACTTGCATCAAGGTTTCAATCACCCAATCGAAGGTATTTACATCGTCGTTCCACACAATTAAATGGTAATTGGTTTCCAGGGCTTCCAGTACGTCTTCTTCTTGGCGTGTTTCCGTATGTCCGTTGATCATTGGCATGGTTCGTCAAAAATACAAACTCCCACTTATTTGCGCAACGATGTGTATAAATTCAAATCTGCCGGGTGCATTTGCAAAAAGCCGCCACAGCACTTACTTTTGCCAAAAATTACGCTTATGCCTTCTTTTGATATCGCCAGCAAGGTGGATGTACAAACCCTCGACAATGCCATCAATACCGTGAAAAAAGAAATCGGGAATCGTTTCGATTTTAAGGGGTCGCATGTTGAAATTGAACTCAATAAAAAAGATTTTACGTTGAAGTTGGAAGCCGAAAGTGATATGAAAATGGAGCAAATGCTCGATGTTTTGGTATCGCGTTCTATGCGGCAGGGACTTGAAGGGAATTGTTTCGATTTGAGTAAAGAAGCCTATCCTTCGGGGAAAATTGTTCGCAAGGAAATTAAAATTCGCAATGGGTTGGGGCAAGACGATGCCAAGAAAATTGTGAAAAAAATTAAAGATTCGGGCTTGAAAGTACAAGCGGCCATTATGGACGATATTATTCGGGTTACCGGCAAGAAAATTGACGATTTGCAAGATGTGATACAGCTTTGCCGTTCATCGGACTTTCAAATTCCCTTGCAATACATCAATATGAAGAGTTAAAAACCAAGTTTTTACAAAAAAACACCCTCGAATTGGTAAAAAGTGCTATTTTTGCCATCCCTTAACCGGCATGGCGGAAATCATGCCACAAATTTAAATTGTATGAAACAAGGAATACACCCAGAATCTTACCGCATGGTGATCTTCAAAGACATGAGTAACGAAGATGCCTTCTTGTGCCGTTCCACAGCGAAATCGAACGAAACGATGAAATGGGAAGACGGTAACGAATACCCCGTTGTGAAATTGGAGGTATCGAATACATCGCATCCGTTCTATACCGGCAAAAACGTATTGCTCGATACAGCAGGTCGTATCGACAAGTTCAACAAGCGTTACGCCAAGAAAAAATAATTTTCATTTTTTATTCATTTTTAATCCCGCCTTATTTGGCGGGATTTTTTTTTGAAGCGCATCGGCATCGCTTTATTGGGCACCCGTCGTGCTTTCCGCGCTGCATGGCAGCCTGCTCCAATCACGGCTATTTTTTCGGCGTCTGATTCATTCATCATCGGTGGGGGGATTCCTACTCCTACGCCTACTCATCTTCATTAGTCCCTATTTTATCGGGCGAATTCAATTCGCCCCTACAACCCCCTCATTTAACAAGGGGGCTCGCTTCATCGCATTATAATATGGCTTATTGCATTTGTTGCGAAACGCAACAGCATAGCCCTGCGAAGCGAAGACGCTTCGCAGAACGAGTTTGTTTTAGGCTAATCACGCACTTTCACTTTTCGCCCAGTTATTTGCCAAAGTCCTTCTTGCCGCTGACGTGTGCGACGCAATTGCGCTTGGCGAAGATTCCCCCGCCGGTGACCCAAAAAGCCACCTGAATTTTAAGGAAATAACATGGGGTTGTTGATACCCGGGTTAAAGCGGTTTGACGGCTACCAATCGCACTACCGCAGCTTGTCCAACATGAAATGGCCCTTCGTGGAGTGTTGTTTCGCAGGCGTTTAGTTGTTGTATGTTCAATGCTTGAAAGTCTTGCATTAAGCGTTCGGTAGTGTATAAGAAGCTAGGGTCTTTAGGACCGCCGGCCTGCGGATTGATGGCTTGAAATGCGGTATGGGCTTCACTAAAACCTTCTATCCAAAGTGTGCCGCCGGGTTTAAGCCAACGCATTACTTGTTGGTGAAAACCGAAACGCAGGTTTTGCGGGAAATGGGCATAAATCAAAGCAATGCCATCGAATTGCCCATCGGGATATTGCATGGCGTTGAAGTCGCCCACTTGATAATGAATACTTACATCGTGTTGTTCGGCCAATTGTAAGGCTTTGCGTTGCCCTTCGCTACTTAAATCGAAGGCATACACGTCGTGGCCTAAGGTAGCGGCATACACGCCATTGCGTCCTTCGCCGTCGCAAGGAAATAAGAGTTTGCCTTTGGGAAATTGGGCTAATTGCGCGGCTAAGAAAGCATTGGGGGCAGTGCCATAGGCATATTCTTCGTTGGCATAACGACTATCCCAAAATGTTTGATCCATGAGGATGATTTATTGGCTACAAAGGTAGGGCTATGCCCTTGCTGTTCTGTATCTTTGGTGACGCATGAAAAAAATAGTTTTTGGCCTGATGGCTTCAATGCTCCTCGTGAGTCAAGAGTCCGTACAAGCCCAAGGTTTGTTTGAACAGTTGAGTCGCTACAACAATTTAACCGATGTTCGGGAATTGGCCGAACAATACTTTGAGCGCAATGAAAACCAAGCCAACGTCAATGCGTTTGGGGAGGAGGAAGACAATGACTTTCTTCGTTACAAACGCGCGGAATGGTTTTGGAAACAACGCGTAATGCCCGATGGCAGTCTGCCCGATTTGGAAGCCCAACGCTTGTTGTATGCCACATTGCAAAACACGGCGGCTAAAACAACGGCCGGAACGTGGCGCAGTATTTCGCAAACGGTGAGTACGAGCGGGTATAATGGCATGGGGCGTTTAGCCTGTGTGGCCTTTCACCCCACCGATACCAATATTATTTATGTAGGGGCCAATAAAGGCGGAATTTGGCGCACCACCACCGGTGGCAATAATTGGACACCCCTTGGCGATCAGTTGCCGTTTTGCAGTGTCGGGAATATTGTGGTAGATAAAGTGGATCCGAATAAATTATTCATTACGGTTGGACTCAATGAAGGATGGTGGCATTATGGCTTGGGGATTTACCAATCGACCGATGCCGGACAAACGTGGACACCCACCTCACAAACAACGCCGTTTACGGCCCAGGTGGTGTATTATAAATTGATGGCTCACCCCGATAGTAATCAGGTATTGTACAGTGCCCAATCGAATGGTTTATTTAAAAGTGCCGATGCCGGACAAACGTGGACTTTATTGCGGGCCGGTTTGCACCGCGATATTGAATTCAAACCCTTTCATGCGGAAACCATGTATGTGGCCGCCGATTTAGCGGTGTTTCGTTCGGTGAACAGCGGTGGTACTTGGTCGTCGGTGTATAATTTTGGCACTGCAACCAATATTGAACTCAGTGTAACCCGCGCCGATTCGAATAAATTAGGCATTGCCACCGGCACCAAAATGTTCTATCAATCGAACGATGGGGGCAATACCCAAGCGGTTTTGGTGAACAATGCCATTGATGATAACGACATGTTGCAGTATTCGCAATTGAATGCGCAACGCATTTATTGTGGGTATGTAACCAATTGGCGTTCTACCAATGGCGGACAAAATTGGACGAAGATTACGAATTGGTATAACGATGGGGTATTGCCTCCTGTGCATGCCGATAATCATTATGCCGATGTGAATCCATTAGTGCCTCACTATATTTATGTGTGCAACGATGGGGGCTTGTATCGGTATAATGAATTGAATCAAACCTGGCAAGATTTATCGAATGGTTTGATTATTACGGAGTTTTATAAAATAGCGCATTCGCAACAAGATTCTGTTTTCGTGATAGGTGGTACGCAAGACAATGGCGGGCGTAAACGCGTGGGCATTAATGCCTGGGATGCCACCAATGGCGGCGATGGCATGGAAGTGGCGGTGAATACGCAAGACGACCAAATTATGTACACCACGTATTGGGGTGGTACTTTGTATCGTTCCAACGACCGTTGGGTGAACGATAAATACAATGAAATTACACCCGACACGGCCAAGGCTGCTTGGGTAACGCCTTATTTGTTGCGGGCGCAAAATCCGTCGGAAGTATTGGCGGGTTATGCCGATGTTTGGTACTCGGATGATGATGGGAATTCTTGGGGGAAAATCAGCAATAACCTTACGGGGAATTATACCACCAAATTGGAATTATTAGATGCTTCGCCGGCCAGTATGAACCATGTGATTGCAGGTTACGATAATCGCTTGTTCATTACCACCAATTTTGGGTTTACGTGGAATGCCCGAAATATTCCCGGTTCAAGCAGTTTGTTCGAACAAGGTTCCATGGTGGTGTTTCACCCGCATACGCCCAACGAATTTGTGGTAACCAAGGGTGGTTACGGGGCCGGACGCAAAGTATACCGCAGTACCGATACGGGAATGACATGGCAAAATATTACCTATAATTTACCCAATGTGCCGGCGAATTGTTTGCGTTACGACACGGGCTCCGATACCGCAAATTACGATATGTATGTAGGCACCGATGTAGGGGTATTTTATAAAAAAGAATTAGACACCGTTTGGCAGTATTATGGTATTGGAATGCCGAATACGCAAGTGAGTGATTTGGAAATATATTACCCAACCGGCAAATTAAGAGCGGCCACATACGGTCGTGGAATATGGGAAACCGAATTGGTTCGTCCCGTTGCGCCGGCCGGCGTGCAAACGGTGAACGTGGCGCCATTTCAAATGAGTCTGCAAGAGAACCCGGTGCGCGATATGGTACAAGTGAATTGGGTATGGGAAGAAGCCGCTGATTGGCAATTGCGTTTAGTGGATGCCAATGGACGTGTATTGCAACAAGTGCCCGGGAAAAGTGCGGTGGGTCAATCGAACTATCGTTTCATGGTGAATCATTTATCGGCAGGTACTTATTATTTGGAATGCCGCACCGCCAAAGGACATCGCAGTCTTACTTTTATTAAACACTAAGCATGTACACCCATTTATTTTTTGATATAGACCATACCTTATGGGATTTTGAATCGAATTCCATACATGCCTTGCGGGGTGTTTATGAGGCGGAAAAATTAGCCGAATTGGGCATTCTTGATTTTGATGATTTTAATATGGTTTACCACGAAATCAATGATCGTTTGTGGGACCGATTTCGTAAGGGGTTTTTAAGTAGAGAAGATTTACGTTGGAAACGCATGTGGCAAACCTTATTGCATTATCGGATTCCGGAAGAAGCCCGTGCGAAACGAATGAGTGAATTGTATTTGGAATTATTGCCGCAGCAAACCACCTTGTTTCCGCATGCCAAAGAAGCTTTGACTTACTTGCAGAACAAAGGCTATGCCATGCACCTGATAACGAATGGTTTTGAAGCCACCCAACATCAGAAATTGCAATTGGCGGGGATTCATGGTTTTTTCGACCAAATGATTACTTCGGAAATTGCCATGAGTATGAAACCTCAAGCGGCTATTTTTCATTATGCATTGCGTGAAACAGGGGCCGAAGCCGTAAAGAGTGTAATGATAGGCGATGCTTGGGAAATTGATATTTTAGGCGCAAGGGATGTAGGGATGGCGCAAGTTTATTTTAATCCGAAGCGATTGCCTATTACGGAAAAACCTACCTTTGAAATTCATTGTCTTTCTGAATTAACTCAATTGTTTTAATACTATGATTGTTGTGCCCACCGAATTATCGGGTTGTTTATTAATTAAGCCAAAAATATTCAGCGATAGTCGCGGTTATTTTTTTGAAAGTTTTAATCAACAATTGTTTCAAGAAGAAACGGGCTTAGATACCACGTTTGTGCAAGACAATGAAGCATTTTCGAATTACGGCGTTATACGCGGATTGCATTTACAACATGGCGAGCATGCGCAAGCCAAGTTGGTGCGTGTTATAACCGGAAAGGTATTGGATGTAGTGGTGGATGTTCGACCGGATTCGGCTACTTATGGTAAGCATATTGCGGTAGAATTGAGTGGGGAGAATAAGTATCAGTTGTTTATACCGCGTGGCATGGCGCATGGGTATGCGGTGTTGGAGGATGGCACGCGTTTTTCGTACAAGTGCGATAATTATTATAACAAAGCCGCGGAGGGTGGGGTGTTGTTTAGCGATCCGGCCTTGGGCATCGATTGGAAGATACCGCAGGATAGATGGATTGTGTCGGATAAGGATTTGGTGTTGCCGGTGTTATAACCCTGTTCGCTCACACTGCTTCTGTCACTGATACTCCTCGCTTTCGCTTCGTTACACGCTTTTCCCTTCGCTGTCGCTCGTAGTTTTAGGAACACGGATTTTTTTTCGCTGATTTTTCTCGCTGTCGCTCGTGGTTTTTGGAACACGGATTTTAGGGGGATGGAATGATTTCGCAGATTATTTCCTGTTTTGCTGGCACTGATTTTTCTCGCTGTCGCTTTGTTACACGCTTTGTTTTTTTTTCTGTTTCGCTGGCACTGTTTCTGGCACTGCCTTCCTCGCTGTCGCTTTGTTACACGCTTTGTTATTCCGTTGCGCTTCTAAAAAATACTTAGCGGTAAAGGCGGTGCTTGATGAGTCCCATCATGTGCAGGCGGTGGTTGAGGGAGACGCGTAGCACGCCCATGCCGTATTCCACGCTGCGTTTGAAATTGATGCTGGAGGCGTCGTCGAAGTATTTGGTGGGGCAGGTTACTTCGGCGATATCGAAGCCGGCCATGAAGATTTGCGAGAGCATTTCGTTGTCGAAAACGAAGTCGTCGTTGTTGACGTTGTAGTTGATTTTTTCGAGCACGGGGCGCGAGAAGGCGCGGTAGCCGGTATGGTACTCGCTCAGTTTTTGTCCAATAAGGATGTTTTCAAACAAGGTTAAAAAGCGATTGAAAACGTATTTGTAGTAAGGCATACCACCGTTGAGGGCACCTTTGCCGAGGATGCGTGAGCCGAGTACTACGGGGTAAAGGTCTTGCGCAATGAGGTAGCACATCGATGGGATGAGCTTGGGTGTGTATTGGTAATCTGGGTGAAGCATTACTACAATATCGGCGCCGAGTTCAAGGGCTTTGTTATAGCAACTTTTTTGATTGCCGCCATAGCCGGTATTTTTTTCGTGGAGTATAATGTGTTGAATGCCCAATTGTTTGGCCACGGCAATGGTATCATCTTTACTGCGGTCGTCTACTAAAACCACATCATCTACAATATCAAACGGAATTTCGCGGTAGGTGCGTTCGAGGGTTTTGGCGGCATTATAAGCCGGCAATACCACCACGATTTTTTTGTTGAACAACATAGGTGCGCAAGATACTTCAAATGTTAGGAATTGATGTTGTGCAAATTGAAAATGGCGTGGCCGGTATTCAATAAATTGCTGGCGGCGCGGGCCATGAGTTGCCCTTCGGCATTGAAGAGTTCACAACCTACGTGGGCAATGCGATTGCCGTTGCGGTAAACCTTGCCTTTGGCTATAATTTCGCTGCCTTCGGGGGCGGGTAAAAGAAAATCAACATTGAGGTTGACGGTGGTATAAAATGTTTCGCGACCGGCACTGTAAAAGGTTAAGCCACATATTTCGTCGCATATTAAGGCTATCATACCCCCGTGGATATTGCCTAAGGGGTTAGTCATTTCAGGGCGAACCACCACGCTGATGCTCACTTCGCCGGGTTCTACCAATAGGAGTTTATAGTTTAGCCATTGTCCGCCTTTGGATTTACTTTCCTTGAAAAATTCGCCTTCACGCGCTTTTAGTTGTTCAAACAACGATTTTTCCATAACATTTCTTTATAAGTTCAAAAGTAGGTATATTGATAATTAAAGGGTACTTTTATAGTTCAAATTTATACACGATGACGCTTACGCAAATCGAATACATCGTGGCCGTAGAACGAAACGGGAGTTTTGTGACCGCCGCAGAGAAGTGTTTTGTAACCCAGCCTACTTTAAGTATGCAAATTCAAAAGCTGGAAGAAGAGTTGGGAGTTAAGATCTTCGATCGGAATCACCACCCCATTATTGCCACCGATATGGGGAAGAAGATTTTAGAACAAGCGAAGAAGGTATTATACGAGCGCGATCGCATTGATGAATTAATTCGGGCTCAAAAAGATGAATTAATTGGCTCCTTGAACATTGGTATTTTGCCTACCATTGCGCCGAGTATTTTGCCGCTTACCTTGAAATCGTTTGTGAAGAAGCATCCGAAATTAGACATTACGATTACGGAAATTACCACCGAGCAAATTGTATCGCGAATTAAAGACGGCGATTTGGATTTCGGTATTTTAAGTACGCCGTTGCACGAAAAATCGTTGAAGGAAAATATTTTGTTTTACGAACCTTATGTGGTGTATGCCGCTAAAGATCATAAGTTGTTGAGCAAGAAACAAATTAGTCCGGAAGATGTAGATCCCAACGAAATTTGGTCGTTGGGTGATGAACATTGCATGCGGTTTCAAGTAATTAATTTGTGTGGTAAACAGAAGTTTTACGGGGCGCAGAATCCGTTCAATTATAATTCGGGTTCAATTATGTCTTTGATTCGTATGGTAGATATTAATGGCGGTTTCACCATCATTCCGGAATTGAGTATGAGTGGTTTGAACGAAGATATGTTATCGCAAGTTAGAACCTTTAAAGATCCGGCGCCGGTGCGTGAAATTAGCATGGTGACGAATAAATATTTCACGAAGAATAAATTAGCGATTGCGTTTGTAGATAGTTTATTGGCCGGTATACCCGATAGTATGAAGGCTAAGAATAAGAAACGCGCGGTATTGGCTATTTCTTAATTCGAGCAATTGTAAAGGTATTAATGCCTTTGGTTATAGGATGAACATGGTTGAACACCATGTTCATTCTTTTTAGTACAATATCGCGGTCGTTTTGGCTATGAAAAACGTTGTTGAAAATGGCAATACCCCCCGGATTCATTTTGTTGGCAACTAAGCGGTAAAAAGCTTCTTGTTTGAATTGGTGTTCCACCTGCATATCCGTGAACAAATCGATGCCAATTAAATCGAAAGGAGGGATAGGGCTGTTTAATACCTGCAGGGCATCGTTGCAAACCCATTGCACATTGTTGTGTGAATTGAGTTGCATGAAATCTTCGCTGAGATGGAGGGTGAGTGCGTTATGATCGACCAATACCGACTCGGGATAGCAATGGTGTTTTTGTTGTAATATTTGAAGCGCACTGCCTAAGCCGGTTCCTAGTAACAAGAAACGTTTGATATGTGGTAATTCCTTTTTAAGGTGATTGAAGGGAATGCGAAATGGCCTATAACGAGTTCCCCACGAATAGATGGCTTCCGGAGTACATAACATCCATTCGCCCCTGTACAATTCGAGGGTGAGTTTTTGCCCTTGATGATTAAAACTACGGATGCGTTGCGGCCAAATATAACTGAGGGCGCGTTGCCAAAGGCCGGGTTTGTTTTCCGTAGACATATAGCATCAATTTCGTTGGCCGAACAATAAACTGCCTATGCGCACCATATTACTACCGCAAGCAATGGCCAAGGCGAAATCGCCACTCATGCCCATGGAGAGGGTATTGAATTCGGGACGGTTTAGGAAATAGCTGTTCTTGCAGAAAATAAAAAGTTCGTGCAATGCCGAAAACTCTTGTTTTACTTGTTCTTCCTCTTCGGTTAAACTCGCCATGCCCATGAGTCCATGAATTTCAACATGCGGAAAACTGCCATTCAAATAATACTCAATCAGTTCAATGAGTTCTTTGTTGTCAAGACCGAATTTGGTTTCTTCTGTAGCAATATGCATTTGCAATAAAACCGGAATTACGCGATGGCATTTTTCGGCTTGTTTATTGATTTCTTGCATCAGCTTTAAACTGTCTACACTATGAATGAGGGCAACAAAAGGCGCAATGTATTTCACCTTATTGCTTTGTAAGTGGCCAATTTGATGCCAGCGAATATCGGCGGGAAGTTGTGCTTGTTTGTCGCACATTTCTTGCACTTTATTTTCGCCAAAATCGCGTTGCCCCCAATCGTATAAGGTTTGAATGGCCTCGGCGGGTTTTGTTTTCGAAACAGCAATTAAGGTAGTTTGCTGTTCGGTTAATTGATTTTTTAAGGCATTGAATTCGGCTTGGTTCATGCTTATTGTTTAATCAACGATTGACGATAATGACGGCCTTCGCTTAGCACATCGATATAATAACAAGCGGCAGGCAAGGGTTGCAGGTTTATCTCGTTAGACGATTCGGAATGGAATACTACTTGCCCCAAGGCATTGAAAATACGCACCGATTCAATGGCTTTATGTTCGGGCAATTGAATTTGAATGCGGTTGGTAAATGGGTTGGGATAAACCAAGGCTTTCAGATTTTGACCGGCATTCGAAAGACCTAAGCCGGTACAATCGGCATTGCCCCAAATGCAATCGGCAAAAATGGGGTAATCGATGAAGGGATTGCGGTTGTTTTGAATTAAATAAACAGCTTGATTGCGTTTGATTTCTTTGGCACTTACGGGGTCGTTATGATGCCAACGTAAAAGTAGGGCAATGGCCGAATCTTTCAAATTGGCGCCATTGGCCATTTCCCAATTACCCCAGCCGGCATCTTCGCCCTGGTAGCGTGTACTCATGTAAAAATAATTGCGGGCTACATCGCCTTTGAACGAGTCGATGGGTTCAAATACATTGAGGGTATAATTGGGATAGGTATTCGATTTGCCGAGTTTGCCACCGTTTTGGGCAGTCCACGATATAGCGCCATTCACGGTGCCGTAAGGGAAATTACTGCGTTTATTATTCACGAAGCCATCGGTGGGGAATACATGATGCAAATCGCTTTTCATGGGAAGGGCATCGTTGAAGAAGGTGGAAGGCCAAGTATGTTCATGGTTGTAGCAATCACTTTCTTGCGAGTAGGTACCACATTGATCGGCTCCCAACATAAATGTGTAAGGTGGGGTATTCCCGGGTTTGTCGGAATAAATATCCCAAACTTGATTAAACCCTGTGCTGTCTGTTTTGTAAAAGTAGGGCCATAGAGGCCAAGCCATGGCATTGTGGTTGCTAATGATTTGGTGCAGGGCCGTTTTTAAAGGAGCCCCGTTGAGTCCAAAGGCAGGGGCATAATATTGTGCATGAACTTGGAATGAAATACAAATAAAAAGAAGGGCAAGCGTGTTGCTTATAATGCGCATAGTAAGAGTTGAAAATTAATTGACACTGTGTTTCATGCCTTTCCCGAACAATTCCCGGAAAATGCCCACAAAGGAAATGTAGTTGAGGGGAAACTCTACCATAACGTGCATGAAACTGAGTAAGAATAACCATTTGAACCCCAAGGAATAATCGATGGCATAAAGGGTGACAGAGACGGCCCACAACACCACAATTAAAATGGAACGCGATTTGGGAATTTCGTGCCAACGAATCACTTTGGTTTTCGAGAACCAATTGAGGTAATGATAGGTATAAGCGAAGGCAATGAAGCGCATGATGCCAACACCGGCGTTAGAGTAGAACATGTTTTTTTGAAATTCTTCTTGCGAATTGGAGGCAATGCCCATCAAGTTTAGAATTTCATAATTTAAACGCATAAAGCCGGTATAGGCTTCTTTGCCGTATTCCGTAATGGCTACAAAATGTTTCGAAGGAAAAAGAAAAAATAAAATAAATGGAATAACAAAGTGCAAGGCTACGGAGACATAACCCGGTTTGGAGCGGTTCTTTAAAGCACCATAAAACATGAACAACCAAGTAAATAAGAAGACATGAATTAAGGTTGGAATGAAAACGGAGAAGAGTAAAAAGAAATGATCGGAAACTACCCAAAACAAAACGATGGTGAGGATGCCCACTAATTTGTAATAATTATTTTTTACGAAGGCAAACAAGGCTGAACTCGCAAAAGCCACAAAAATGAAGCGGTTCATATACGTCATTTGAGATTGAGGGTCTCCAAATTCGAGTTCTTTTAAACCGGGAATATAATTTTTGAAGGTCATGATGGTGAGCAAGAGCGACACCACCACCAAGAGAATCACATCGCGACGGTCGGTGGAATAATAATTCTTATCGTGCAACCACGAGATTTCGGTGAGGTAATGCAAGGGCCCCAAAACGCCATACGCGAATAAAAATAATTCGAAGGGCACTATAAAGGCCATGATGCACGAAACAACGAGCAAGGCAATGTTGACATAGTCGATACGTTCGACGGGATTCAAAGCGCGCATATCCAAAATTTGTTTCCAAATGTACGAAGCGCAACGGGTTGCGAAGCTGATTTTTATCGCATCAAGGTTACATTTCCTTGGAAGGATTTCTTCACTTTATTGATGAATTCCACTTCAATGGTGTAAACATATACGCCCATGGCTTGTGGTACCCCATTCAAGCGACCATCCCAACCACGTCCATCAATGGAATTCGTAGTAAATACTTTCTCTCCCCAACGGTTGAAAACGGCCATATTGAAGGATTTTAATCCGGAAGACAACAAATCACGAGGGAAGAAATAATCGTTTAAGCCATCGCCATCGGGCGAGAATACATTGGGCACATTGATATAACAATCGCGGGCCACCACAATCGAATCGGTGGTGGAACATGAACTGCCCGGGGTAGTGGCTTTTACCCAATAGGTGCCGGCTTCAACCACCGAAATGGCATTAGCTACAGAACCATTACTCCAAGAATATATGGCACCACTGTTGTTTAAATCGGTTAATAAAATGGAGCCGGTTATACCGGGACAAATCGACGTGTCGGGACCTAGGTTCACGGCCGGATAGTCGTAAACCATCACGTTTTTCGTAGCACTTAGGGTATTGGTTTGGCAAGCATTGAACTGTCCGGTTAAAGTAATGGCAAAAGAACCCGGGGCATCATACACATGGTTCGGATTCAATACATTATTGGCTTGCGAACCATCGCCAAATGTCCATACCCAACTATTGATATTCGGGGTAGTGATTTGCGTACAAGAAATAGGATCGCCTACGCAAACCACGTCTTTCGATAAAACAAAATCCAAGGCCGGTTGAAGTTCAACATGCACTACCATGCGGGCTGTGTCGGTACAACCTAAGGTGTCGGTAATAACAAGCGTTACGGTATAATCGCCGGGTTGGGTATAGTTATGGTTGCTAATAACCCCATTGCCATTGGGTGTGCCATCACCCCAAATCCAAGTATGTTGGAATAAGGTTGGATTAGGTTGCGAGCCGCTGGTTACAACGAAGTTTTCGGGAATACACAATGAATCGGTGTTTGAGGTGAAAACGGCATTGATGGGGTGTTGTAAATTAACTACTTTTTGAAGGGTATCAAAGCAAGGTGGGTTACCACAAATGAGTGTAATGACATAGTTGCCTTGGTTTTGATAAACATGGGTTGGATTGGGGACCATTGAGGTATCGCCATCGCCAAAAAACCATAAATATTGGGTGGCTCCTTGGGTATTGCTATTCATAAAAACCGTATCGTTTTCGCAACCTAAACGGATAATGGGATCGAATCCGGCCACTACCGAGGTGTCGAGAAGAACATTAATGGTATCGCTGGCCGTACAACCGGCGAAGGTGGTAATGGTTACATAGTAAGTACCCACAGCATTCACTGAACGAATTTGATTGGTGGAAGCATCGTCCCAAAAATAGGTAGAGAAGCCAGGGCCTGCATTTAAGTTGATGGAAGCGCCGGCACAAATTAAGGTGTCGGGACCTAAATCGACCGTAGGTAAAACGGGTGGGGGCGTAGGAACAAAATTGAATTTAGTTTGGCCGTTACTGCCGTTTTGAGCACCATAATGGGTATTGTAACATGGGCTGGAAGGGTTTAGCACAAAACCGGCTTGTCCGCCATTATTTACAATCGTTACGCCGGCCGGTGTAGCACCGCCCGAGAACCAAACTAAACCACCACCGCCACCGCCTCCGGGGCCATGACAGTTGCTAGGGAAAATAACATTGTTGTTCGAACTGCCATTCCCACCGGGCACGTAAATATCAATATTGCCCGTAATGGTTGGGCACACTATGTAAACACTACCACCGGCACCACCACCAGGAGCCCCTTCGTCGTTGATTTGTGGAGTTGATTCACCGGTCGATTCAATGCTGAAACCATTACCAATAATTTGATTCGCTTTAATGAAAACAATACCGCCTCCATTACCGCCATTATAAACTTGTTGGGCATTATCCGATTGTGGTCCACCACCACCACCGCCCATAAAAAGGCGTGTGCTTATATGTTGAATGGGCATACCGCCTATGCCGGATACGTTTACAGTTGGACAACCATTGTATTCATTACCTCCATTTCCACCGGCACCGCCATTGCCACCGCCACCGGCTCCGGCATTGCCTGCAAAGGCGCCACCGCCACCATTGGCGAGTTTGCCGCGTCCACATTCTTGTCCAACCACATGATTGGCTACCCCTTCGCCTTTCTTCCCTTCAGGGCCAAAAACAGCCTGGGCCGAAAAGTAATTGGTGGTACCGCAACTGAATGTACTACCCCAAACATCACCACCACGATAGCCTAATCCACTTACATTGATATCGGCATTGAACGTGAGTGTATTGGGTGTTTCAAATATTAGAATGCCGCCCGTGGCCCCATTCCAAGGTTGACAACCTAAGGTGGCTGTTATTACCGGATTATTGTATTGGGGTACGGTAACCACTTGTAAAAAGTTGGGGTTCCCGAAGATGTCGCAAAATGGACTTAAGGTAATGCTGTTCGCTGTTAAGGCAATAATATTCGAAAAGGTATAACGGCCGGTTTCGTTCATGTTCACCGTATCGCCATAAGCGGCGGTATTGGTTTGGTTTACCTGAGCACCCTTCATACGAATAATCAATACTTTGTCGCCTACGGCAAACCCAGAGGTGGAAGTAACGGTCAATACATTGTAATTGATAGCAGTTACAGCGGCGTATGAATTAATAATGCCTGAAATATTCTGTGCTTCAGACCAAAATCCGAGACATAATAAAACAAGAAACAATAAACTTTTTTTCATAATGGATTCGTAAAAGTAAGTCAAATTCGTTGATTGAAAATGCCGAAAAGCATTAACGAATCAAGGTTACATCGCCCTGAACGGTAAATTCTTTACCGGTATAATCGCAACGATATTTTGCAAAATAAAAATAAGTGCCCATTTCGGCTTCCATGCCTTTCACTCGGCCATCCCACCCTAATTCCGGATTGGGTGTAGAAAAAATCATTTCACCCCAACGGTTGTAAACATTGAAGGTAATCAGCTGAATATTTTTGGTGTTCACTAATCGGAACTCATCGTTACGTCCATCTTCATTGGGGGTAAAGGCATTGGGAACAAATACGGGGCATTCGCATTGGTTGCTTGGACCTACATATTTTTCATCGTATCCCACACACAAGCCTAGTTTAACCCGAACCCAATAATAACCGGTATCGCGAATGGTATAATTCGAGAAAATCGAATTGTCTTGCCATTGATACGATGCTCCGGGCCAGAATGCATCTACCTTGATTTCATCGCCTTTGCAAATGGTCGTATCGTTGCCTAAGGTAACAATAGGGCGCGTTAAAATGTCAACAAAAATGCTGTCTTTTTTACTACATCCGTTTTGGGTTACGGTCACAAAATAAGTCCCCTTTTCATCGATGGTATAAACGGGTGAAGTGCTATTGTCTTGCCACAAATAAGAACCGCCCGGTACTGTAACATCAATGGTATGTTGATCGCCTTGACAAATGGCGGTATCTAAACCTAAATTCAATGGTGGATAAGGTTTAACATTCACCAACACCGTATCGCGATCAATGCAATTGCCTAATGCAACGCGAACCCAATACATACCCGTTGTTTTAGCCGTTAAGGTTGGTGCGGTGGTGGCATTCTGCCATAAGTAAGTGGCGCCCGCGGTGGTGGCATTCAATACAATCGAATCGCCGGCACAGAATTCAACATCGGGACCTAAATCGACCGAAGGTTGGGGTTCTACCACCACACTTTGCGTTGCGGTGGCTGAACAGTTGGCTGCGGTGGTGGCGGTAATGGTATAAGTACCCGATACTAAGGGAATAAAGGGTACGCCATTTTGAATACCGCCGGTCCAATTATACGTATTAGCGCCATTGGCGGTGAGGGTTACTGCGGTGCCTGCACAAACCGTATCGTTGGGCGAAACCAATAAGCCAATAACCGGTAATGGGTTTACCGTTACGGTTATGCTCGAAGTAGCCGAGCAATTATTCGCATCGGTGCCGGTTACAGTATATGTTGTAGTGGCTAGAGGCGTGAATGGCACATTATTCGTGCCCGTGGGTGTCCAAGTATAATTCACGGCCCCCGAACCACTTAAGGTCAGTTGGGTATTCGCACAAATCGAAGTGCCCGGTGCCGCATTGGCGTTTACAATGGGTAGCGGATTAACCGGAACGGTTACTGTTGATGTTTTGGAACAACCATTGGCATCGGAGCCGGTAACGGTGTAAGTAGCGGTTGCATTCGGAACAAACGATTGTCCATTGGTTACGCCATTGGTCCACGTGTACGATGTAGCACCACTGCCCGTCAAAGTCAAACTACCACCGGCACAAACCGCCGTGGGATTAGCCGTAGCCACCACATTCGGCAAGGCATTAATCGTAATGTTTTGTCCATTATCCGTACCATTCATAAACGGATTACTACTGCTTACACGTACACGATATCCTGAACCGGAAGCTGTTCCGGGTGGAATAGTACAAGCAATAATGCCATTGCCGGTAGAAGCCAAGGTGCCTATGTTAACCGGCGCGGCAAAACTGCCGGCGGCATTCGATAATTGGGCGGTGAATACATTGCCGGCATTAAAAGTGCCTGTGCAGGTATAGGGCAAGTTGAACGTAGCTCCGGCACAATAGGCCAAATTGGGCATCGTGCAATTGATGGTATTATTAGGCGGGGGAGCACAACCTATATAACAATCCAATAGTGTGATACGGGAACCTGAGCCTGTTCCGTTGTGTGTAAGAATATATTGAGTGGCGCCAATGGCGTTACTGCAAGTAATAATGGTTCCCGTCGCGGCACCCACTGCGCCGGTGCAAAGTAAGGCACTACCGCCTCCCGTTACGGTAAAATTGGTGGTGCAAAAATTCGATAAAGAGCAAGGCCCATTGTTCGAATTGAAATAGAATTCTTCCCCGGTATTCGTTCCATTCACTATGACCGTAAATTCACACACCGGTTGTGAGAAGGTAAGGGTAATTACTTGGTTGGCGGCATTCAACCACCAGGCCGGTGTTGACGTAGTAAACGTGTTGGGGCCACAGGTATAATTGAAATTCTGCAAGGTTGGAACCCCCGGTGCCGTGGCACTCACCGTAACGCTTTGCGCATTGGTATACGGAAACATTGCCGGCGCAATTAAGGTGGCCGTGGTGTAGTTGTTCAAGTTGCATTGCGCCATCAATCCGGGGATGCCTATCCATAATGCCATCATCAATCCCAACAATCGTTTCATCATGTTCTGTCGTTTTTTTAAATAAAAATTATACCCGCACGAAGGCGGATTTTTTTGTTAGTGCCAAATTACAAGTTCACCGCTAAAAATACAAGTTATTCAGTAATTTTTATTGGCATTTCTTTAACGAAGACGATTTCCTTTAGAAAAAGGATAGGCATAAATAGATTCAATTTAACAGGAAAAAACCATGAATTGCGTAAAAAGTCAACGCCTTTTTGAAATATTGCCCTATATTTGCACCCCTGTCAAAAACAGTGAACGTGAAACAAAATCGGGAATACGCCATTGCCTTTGTTGGTTTAAAGCCCGGGACCCACGAGTTTCGCTACACTATTGATGACAAATTCTTTGAAACTTACGGAAAGCAAGACTTTCAAAACGCCAAGGTGAACGTCAAACTCACCCTCGAAAAGAAATCGGGCTCATTTTTGCTCCATTTCGATATCGACGGAACCATTGAAATTGCCTGCGACCGCTGTGGAGACGAGTTTCCATTGCGCTTGTGGGATGAATTCGATTTATTGGTTAAAGTGGTAGACGATGAACTGGTAGAAGCAAAAGCGGATGAAGATGCCGAAGTTGCCTATATTGGCCGTTCTGATAGTTTTTTGGAAACCGCCGATTGGATCTATGAATTTATTCGTTTGTCCATTCCCATGCAATGCATTCACCCCAACAACGAAGAAGGTGAAAGCACCTGCAATCCCGAAGCGCTCCGTAAACTCGAAGAGAACCAACAACAACCGAGTGCCAACCCCATCTGGGACGCCCTCAAAAACAAAACATCGTAAACTGTCTAAAAATTTAAAAGATGCCTAATCCTAAACGCAGACATTCGCAACAACGTGGTGCCAAGCGCCGTACCCATTACAAGGCCAGCATCGATTCGTTAAGCATCGATAAAACAACCGGTGAAACGCATATGCGTCACCGCGCCCATTGGGTTGAAAACAAAATGTATTACCGCGGCCGTGTGGTAATGGAAAAAGCCGTTGTAGAAGCTGCTCCTGAAGCCGATAATACACCAGACGCTTAATTCACTAAACCCTTGTCGATGCGAATAGCCATAGACATGATGGGCGGTGATTATGCACCCAAGGAAGCATGCTTGGGTGTTTTGTCGTTCCTTGAAAAATACAACGATGCTACCATTGTTTGTATTGGACAAGAAGCCGCCATACGTGAAGGACTCGGAGAAGCCGCCGCGAAAGTAAACATCGTACATACCGATGTTGAAATCACCATGCACGACCATCCCGTGAAAGCCCTCAAAGAAAAGCCCGATGCCAGCATGAGCATTGGCTTTGGTTTGTTGGCCAAAGGCGATGTGGACGCGTTTGTGAGCGCCGGCAATACCGGGGTGATGTTAGTTGGTGCCGCCCACGTCATTAAATTGGCCGATGGGGTTTTACGCCCAACCATTCCAACGCCTGTTCCCCAAATTGATGGTTCCTTCAATACCCTCCTCGATGTAGGTATCAACGCCGATTGCAAACCGGAAAACTTAAACCAGTTTGCTACCATTGGTAGTATTTACGTTCGCGAAATTATGGGCATAGACCAACCCCGTGTGGCCTTGCTCAATATTGGCGAAGAAGAAGGAAAAGGGAACTTGGTGGCGCAAGCTGCTTATGGACTCATGAAGGAAAATACCGATATCCATTTCACCGGCAACATTGAAGGGCGCGATTTATTGCTCAGCAAAGCCGATGTGGTGGTAACCGATGGCTTCACCGGAAATATCTTATTGAAGTTCGCCGAGTCGATGTACGATGTCATTAAAGTGCAACGTAACATTCAAGACACTTACCTCGATCGCTTCAACCACCGTTTGTATGCCGGCGTACCGGTATTAGGGGTGAAGAAACCGCTTGTGGTAGGTCACGGCGTTTCCGATGCAATGTCGTTCAGTGGTATGCTCGGCATGGCCCGCAAAATGATTGAAAGTCAAATTTGCGATAAAATTGCCACGGCCCTGAAACCCACCGAAGAAGCTTAATTCAATCAAAAAAATATTTTAAACGACTCCATAGCGAGTCGTTTTTTTTTTCCTGTTATCGGAAAAATATTTCGGTTGTGTTTAATGTTGGGGGT
>JBPCSZ010000130.1:0-3775 GCA_051006655.1 Chitinophagaceae bacterium | reverse complement strand
CTTCAGAAAGATTGCCGGTCAGGGCTTCAAAAGTGATTCCGAAGCCAGCGGCGACACGGCGCAGGCAGGCATCACGAAAAGCTGGATCTTCGCCAGCAGGCGGCGGGTTGTTGAACTCCACCCGGCGTCCGTTCTTCATCAGATAGAGAGTGCCGGGTTGCAGGTCTGGTATTTCGTCGGCCAGTTCTTCATCCAGTGCGGCGGGGTCATCGGAGTAGATGAATCCGGCGAACAGGTTGCTGATCTGCTGGCGCTTGAGATAAGCGTCTTCAAAGATGCCCAATTCGCGCAAGGTGACGATGACTGGGGCGGTCCATGGCACACCCCTTTCCTGACCCGGCCTGTCCTTGCGGAACAGGTGGATGATTTCGTTTGCTGGAACGCGGCTGTATTGAGCGGGCGAAAGATTTATGAGATCAGCGCCGGGATGAACTTTGTAGAGGTAGTAAGCCACCCGACGACCCAGGGCGTCATACTCGATCCCACGTTGTATCTGGTTGCCGTTGGCAAGACCGGATAACTGCACGGTGGTAATGCCGGAAAGGTCATCGACCAGTAAATCCGGCTCAATGACTTGAATCTGGAACGGGACAGGCAATCCATCTTCAACCCGACGTTGGCGACGGCGAATGATGACTTCGCCAGACTCGACCATGGCCCGTTTGGCGAGAGCCTGCAGACCATAGATATCATGCAGACCATCCGCATCGCAGGCGGTGGTTTCCGCCCAACGCTGCCAAAGCGTTTCTACTTGCTTCTGTCGGCCTTTGGCCTTGTCACGCAACTGGGCGCGAATGCCGTAGCCGATGCAGTTGTTGACGATGACGCTGACGCCCTTTGCGGCCCACGGGTTATTGCGGACCAGATCGCGAGAGCGATTGCGGATGAGTGCGGGCGATTGAATCGCCGCATTGGCATCGGTCGCCGGTGCAATCCAGCTGGAGAGTCGCGGATTGCGCGAGGCGGCGTCATAGCGTCTTTTATTGATCTTGGTGACGGCACTCATAATCCGTCACTCGCAATCGGTCGCCATGCCCTACCCCGCGCGGCGCTTGGGGTTGTTACACCTAGCTCAGCCTTGATCTGATCGCGCAGTTTCATCAGTGCATCAAGCGACTGATAAACCACCACCCGCCCGTCAATTTCGACGCGCAGCGTGCCGGACGCTATTGCGTCTTCAACGGTCTGGAGCTGGATGTGGGTATAAGCCATGCCGCACTTTTTACGCGGCGGGCGTCAAGCGTTTTAGGGGTAAACGCTTTACAAGATGGCGGAGGATTTGCGGGCGTTGTGGACGGTTTGACGGGTCACGCCCAAGCGCGCTGAGATTTCCGAGGCAGTCAGTCCTTTCTCGGCCAGTTCGGCAATCCGCATCTGTCGGATGATGTGCGATCGACGGGCAATGTATACCTCGTCACCCCCGTAGCGGCAGCGCCAGTCTCTGATTTTGGCTCGAATCTCTGAGACGACGCCCTCCGCGTGAGCCGCCGACAAGGTGTCGCAGATCATGGATTCCAGGGCGTCAATGGGATCAGCCATATTGGCGTTCGATACGTTCCAGTTCTTGCTGACAATCAATACACCGAACGGCGTGGGGCAGTGCCTTGATCCTCACGGGGTCAATGCGTTCGCCGCACTCGATACAGTCATCCGAGATCCGCAGGGTATGCTTGCGACGGTGCGTACGCCGATATTCTTCCAGCCATTCCGCTTGCGCCTGGGCGCGGTCGGCGTCATCGGCCATTGCCATTGTTGCTAGTCGTCAGTCGAGTGAGCGTGATGTCGATTTCACGCAGGGATTTCTGAATCTCTTTGTACTGATCGTCATGCTTGTCGAGGTGACTTTTGAAGCTGTCCTCTAGCTGGTCAATTCGGTATTCATGGGTTTGCACCATATTCCACACCAGGAAGCACGCTGCAATCACGGTGCCGATGATTTTCATCCAGTCAGTCATGGTTGTTCTCATGAACCATATCACAATTGAGGTGAGCCATGAGTCCTGACTGTCCGAAAGCCTCAGTGGGGTTGCCATAGTCGTTGTCCGGGTAAATCAGCGCGGGTTGGAGGCGGCAGGCGCAGCCGGTTTGAGCAAGGATCGCGCTCGCACATAGCCACGCAGCAAGGTATCGCCGCAGTCGTTGGCCGTCACTTTGTCCCCTTGAATGTCCAGCAGGCAGTCGGTGCCGATGGGCGGCATCACCATCGTCGGGCAGGCTTTTGCTTCGGGGAATTTGAGATTGGGGGCGACTTGCACCGGGGCGCAGCCTGTCACGACCAACGCGACGACAAAGCAAACCAAAAAAAGCATGTACCCGACGACCTCGGTCATCATGTCTTGGTAGGGGTCTTTCATGACACCGCCCAATACAGAATTGCGGCAAGGCCGAAGGCGATGCAGGTCACGATGCCGACGCCGATCAGGATCTGGTTGAGGAAGTCGTCGCTCATGACAGGTACAGGGCGCGTTCGGCCTTGCGGCGCCGTGTCAGTCCAGGGAGGACGCGGCCAGCGGCTTTGTTCCAGAGCAGAAAGGAATCAGCGGCTTTTTGATAATTGCGGGCTTTGTGAAAGCGCAGCATGGACGACTTGGCCAGATTGCCGGGGCCAGCGTTGAAAGTGAACGACACCAGTGCATCGAACTGATTTTGCGTGACTGGCGATCCAGCCAGCTGCTGAACCACGGCCCGCTCGAATTTCTGAATGTCCTTGTGGAAGTAGGCCCACGCCTGCGCTTCCGTGATCTTCATCTTTGGCTTGACTTCCGGCCCAGTGTGGCCGATGCCGATGGTCCATGGATGACCGCCCGTGCCGGGATCAGGGTAGGCGGTGAGCCGCATTCCCTCAAATTCTCGAATCAGGTTCGCGCCCTTCGGTGAGATGTTCACTCCCGGCCCTCTTTCAGCACGTCCTGGATGTCAGCGGTGGTATCAAGGACTTCCTGCGCTTCTTTCGGTGACAGGCCAGACCCAGTGGTTCGCCAAGCGACGATGGCCATGACGACCATGCCAATCGCCAGCAGAACGGTGCGCTCAGTCCCGGTGTCCATCGCGGTGATGGCCGACATCGCCAGCCAAATTACCGCCTGCCAGTTCATGCCGGTGCTGGTGGTCATGGCTTCACCTCAATCTGCCCCGTCGCCCGCGCGACCCATAGCACCGTCCGCACGATCCAATCGACCACGACATCCGAGAGATCGCCCGCCAGTTCCTTGACTAAGGCGGCGGCTCGTTGGTGCTTGATCGCGTTGCTGATGGCTTCGCTGGATTGCGCGACGATGAAGTTCTTGAGACGCTCAATTTGCGCCTTGTCCAGCGCCTGATCGGTGAAGTAAGAGATCAAGGCCATCGCGGCCCAGCGGAGGAAGGTGTTCATGCGGCTGACCTCTGAGGGAGATAGCCGCATTATACAATATGTTGTGCTAAGTCAAGCGCAAAAACACTATATGTTGTGTTACATGGTGGATTTCAGCATTTTGGCGGTGGGCCTGTCATTGGCGATGGCTTTGGCGAGTTCTTCCCCGATAACGGCCAGCCCTTTTTCTGCCATGACGCGATCACCGATCAGGTCTAGGAACACGCGGCGACGATATCCGCCGCGCCGTTTGACGAACATGAGCATCGGCTTGATGGATGATCCGCTGGCAAACTGATATCGGTAATAGATTCCGGCAGCCAGTGTCTGCGCTCGGCCATTCGGGCCTCGGGTGCCTTTGCCCTGACTGACAATCACCTCAAAACCTGACCCGGCGCGGGCATTTTTTGCCCGTAAGCGACT
>JBPCSZ010000129.1:0-5362 GCA_051006655.1 Chitinophagaceae bacterium | reverse complement strand
AACTATCAACAAGTGTTCGATGAAATTGCCGCCATTAAAGATGCCTGTGGCGAAGCCCGTTTAAAAGTGATTTTAGAAACAGGCGAACTCGGCTCGCTCGATAATGTCCGTTATGCTAGCGATATAGCCATTATGGCCGGGGCCGATTTTATTAAAACCTCCACCGGTAAAATTCAACCCGCCGCTACCTTGCCTGTTACCTTGGTGATGTTGCAAGCCATTCGCAATCATTACGACGCAACCGGCATTCAAGTAGGTATGAAACCCGCTGGCGGCATTTCAACCGGCAAAGTAGCCATTCACTATTTGGTAATGGTGCACGAAATTTTAGGCGATGCATGGCTAACACCGCATTGGTTTCGTTTCGGCGCCAGCAGTTTGGCTAACGATATTTTATTGCAATTGGGCAAAGAAAAATTCGGCGCCTATTATTCAAGCGATTATATTTCAAAAGATTAGTATCCTATGGCAATCAAAAAATCAATACCCGCTTCCCCATTTTCATCTATGGCTTCAGCGCCTGAATCGATTGACCATGTAACATGGAACGCACAAAATGAACTCTTCATCAATGGCCGTTTTGTAAAGCCACAATCGAAACAATATTTCGACACCATCAATCCGGCCACCGGCAAGGTATTGGCGAAAGTGGCTCAAGCCGGAAACGCCGATGTGGATGCCGCGGTGAAAGCCGCGCGTGGGGCTTTGAAAAAATGGCAAGCCTTACCGGCCGCTGAGCGTGGACAGTTTGTTTATCGTATGGCGCGTTTGCTACAAGAACGCGCCCGCGAATTTGCCGTGATTGAAACCCTCAACGGTGGCAAACCCATTCGTGAAAGTCGCGATATTGATATTCCTTTAGCCGCTAATCATTTCTTTTATTATGCCGGATGGGCCGATAAACTCAACTATGCTTTTCCCAACCGAAAATTTGAACCCGTGGGTGTGGCAGCGCAAATTATTCCTTGGAATTTTCCCTTGTTGATGGCCGCTTGGAAATTGGCACCCGCCTTGGTGTGCGGTAATACGGTGGTGTTAAAACCCGCCGAAACCACGCCACTCACCGCCCTTAAATTGGCTGAACTCATTCAAGATGCCGGCCTCCCGCCGGGTGTAGTGAACATCATTACCGGCGATGGGAAAACGGGCGCTGCCTTGGTGCAACACAAAGGCGTTGATAAAATTGCGTTCACCGGCAGTACGGCGGTAGGCAAATGGATTCAAGAACAAGTGGCGGGTACCCATAAGAAACTCACGTTGGAGTTGGGGGGCAAAGCCGCGCATATTATTCTCGACGATGCGCCCATCGATCAAGCTGTGGAAGGTATTGTGCAAGGTATCTTTTTTAATCAAGGACATGTATGTTGTGCCGGTTCACGCTTGTATGTGCAAGAGTCGATAGCCGATGGGGTGATTAAAAAATTAAAGCAACGCATGGCGTCGCTGCGGGTAGGCGATCCGCTCGATAAGAACACCGATATTGGTGCCATCAATTCGAAAGCGCAATTGAAAAAAATTGAATCGTACATCGCCTTGGGCCAAAACGAAGGCGCGAAATTATATCAGCCTTCGGGCAACTTGCCTGCTACCGGTTTTTTCTGCAAGCCTACCTTGTTTTTAGAAACCAGTCAAAGTCACCGCATTGTACAAGAAGAAATTTTTGGACCGGTGCTTGCCATTCAAACCTTCCGTACGATAGACGAAGTGATTGAGAAAGCCAACAACACACCGTACGGACTCAGCGCGGGCGTATGGTCGGCCAATGGAGCAACAGTCTTTCAACTCACAAGCGCCTTACGTGCCGGCGTGGTATGGGCCAATTCCTACAATCAATTCGATGCGGCTTCGCCATTTGGCGGTTACAAAGAAAGTGGCTTCGGCCGCGAGGGCGGTGTTCATGGATTGTCAGCGTATGTTCGTTTTACGTAAACAAAAAAAATTCATTCTCCTTCTCCTACTCATTCTCATTCTATTTCATTCTGTTTCAGTTTCTAATCCTCTGATTCTAAACATTCATTCTCCTTCTCCTACTCATTCTCCTTCTACCCGATCCTTCTTTTTTCGAAGCGCATCGCCTTCTCTCTCCGCCTGAGGCGGATCAGCAATCTTCCCGTCTTCCGCCGTGCATGGCACGTAGCTACAGCCGGGGCTATTTCCTCGGCGCCTGTACTTCTATGAAGCAGCGCAACAGCCGATTATTAAAAATAAGTATGTATCGCAAAATCAATTTGCTCCATATACAATTGCTTGAATGCCCATATTGAATGCTGTTCGTAAAACAACAACATGGCTTTTTTATAAGCTATCGAGTCTACGGTTCGAAAAGATAGCGGACAATAATGTTGATGCATTAAAAGCGCATTGGCAATAATGCGTGCAGTTCGTTTATTGCCATCATTAAATGCTTGGATGTACGATAATAATACTAAACAAAGTAAGGCTTTTGTATAAGCATGCGGTGTGTTGTTGATGAGTTCACAGGTCCGTTCTAAGGCTTCTTTAATTTCGAAAGAATTGTCGAGTGGTTTATAATTCGAGCCCGATATTCCTACACGTGTTGTTCGTATATTACGATCTATAGCAAGATCTTTTACCAATAAACTATGAATGTCTTCAATAACCGATACCCGTAACGGATTCAAATAATCGGGATGAGCAATAATAAAATCCAAGGCGTCTTTATGGTTTAACAACATAATGGCCTCTTCTTTTGTTTTGCCATTGGCTGTTACTTTTTCTTTTAATAATCGTTCCGTTTCAAGTAACGAATAGGTGTTCCCTTCAATTTGCGACGATTTCCAACTCAAGTCTATGGCCAAGCGCTCCAGTTCTTGCTTGTATTGGTTCGGACTAAGCAATTGAATATTGCGTGTAAATTCATTGTGCCACCTGTTTAATTGATTCAATTCATGTTGGGTAAAAAGACTCGGTATGCTTTTTAATTGGTCAAACAATGCAAATTCAAAACGTGCATGTATTTTACGTTCGTCAATTTCTTGTTCAAAGTACTTGTCGATATCTATGGCATTAAGAATATTACTTGTTGGACTAATAACATATCGACTCATTTTGCCCCGTCCTTCCACAATAACTAGCCCATCGCTCACTAGCCGTTGCAAGTGCCGTTTCAATGTTGGCAAACTCAAATGCGGTTCAAATGCCCGATGAATTGCACTAGACGATAATCGAGGATTCGTTCGGATAAACACTAGGATTTGGTCGCTTGAAATTTTCATAAACTTGTTTCGGCTCATAAAAATACTAAATACGGCTCAATTTGGCAGTATTTTGAGCTGTATTTTTAATTATTTCACTTTAAAATGAGCCGAATCCCTTCCCGCCGCTCAGCTCATAGCCCCGGCTGTAACGAAAAGCCTCCGCCTGAGGCGGACCTGAGGCTTCCAGCCGATACGGCGAGGACTTGTAGTGAAAGACGGGACGGGTGCTTAATAAAGATTCGCGGCTTGGCTTCTAAAAAATTACCCCAAGGCTTTCAATCCCATCATCACCCGTTCTGCTGTGGCTTCATACCCCAACAAGGCCGCAATTTGAAATACATTCGGTCCGAATTTATCGCCCACCAGCATGATGCGCAAGGGCAATTGCAGTTCGCCGAGTTTGATGTTCATGGTGGTCGCTAATTGTTTGGCATGGGCTTCGATGGCGGCAAAATCGGTCGTTTTGGTTTCGGCCCATTCGGCTAACCATGTGTTGAAAAACGTGGCTTTGTCGGCCGTCCATTTGGGGGCAATTACGTCGTAATCGAAGCGTGCAGGCATCCGAAAAAAGTATTCGCATTGCTGCACAAAATCGTTCAACAACAGGCAACGCTCTTTCACCAAGGGAATAATCACGCTTAATTTTTCTGCGTCGGCCGCTATACCGGCCTGCTGTAAAATCGGTAGTACATCGGGCATCAAACGCTCGGTGGCGCTGTGTTTAATCCATTCGTGGTTGAACCATTTGGCTTTTTCGAAATCGAATTTCGCGCCGCCTTTATGTACGCGTTCCATGCGGAATTGTGCAATCAATTCGTCCATCGAAAACACTTCTTGTTCAGCACCGCTGTTCCATCCCAACAAGGCCAACAAATTCACAAAGGCTTCGGGCAGAAAGCCCATCTCGCGAAAGCCTTGATGTTGCTCGTTCGTAGCGGGGTCGGTCCAAGTTAAAGGAAACACCGGAAAGCCCAAGCGTTGCCCATCGCGTTTGCTGAGTTTGCCGTGCCCATCGGGTTTTAATATCAAGGGCAAATGCGCCCACGAAGGCATCGAATCTTTCCAACCCAAATAGTCCCACAATTTAATGTGAACGGGCGCCGATGGCAACCACTCTTCGCCGCGAAAGGCGTGGGTGATGTTCATTAAATAATCGTCTACCACCACTGCCAAATGATAGGTCGGCATGCCATCGGCTTTGAGCAATACTTTATCGTCGCAGAGGCCGGGTTCAAATTCAATGGGTCCGCGAATCATGTCGGTGAAGGCAATGGTTTCTTGGGCGGGCATGGCAATCCGAATCACATAGGGCGTGCCGGCTTGCAACAAGGCATCTACCTCGGCACTCGATAAATTTAAGGAGTTGCGCAAGTTGCCGCGCGTGTGGTGGTCGTATTGAAACGTGGCGTGTTCGTTCTCGCTTTTGGCGGCGGCGCGCATCGCTTCCAATTCTTCGGGCGTATCGAAGGCGTAATAGGCATGGCCGGCTTGCACCAATTGCAGGGCATATTGTTTATACAAATCCTTGCGTTCGCTTTGGCGGTAAGGCGTGTGCGGACCGCCATGGAATGGACTCTCATCGGGGTGAATGCCACACCACGCCAAGGCATCCTGAATGTATTGTTCAGCACCGGGCACGAAGCGGTTTTGATCGGTATCTTCAATCCGCAACACAAACTGTCCGCCGTGTTGCTTGGCAAATAAATAACTGAATAAAGCGGTACGCACGCCCCCCAAATGGAGGCCGCCGGTTGGACTCGGCGCGAAGCGGGTTCTAACGGTTGTTGATGTAGACATAAGCGGGTGCAAAGATAGTTTTTTTGAAGCGCAACAGCATCATGCTTCGCGGAGCGAGAAGCTTCGCAGAGCGGGAAGCTTCGCAGAGCGGGAAACGGAGTGGGAGCGAGGAGCTAGGCGGAGCGAGAAACGGGGTGGGAGCGAGGGCTTCGCAGCGCGGGGAACTTCACATCATAGATAATCATGTAATCATTTAATCATAATTCCTCCAATCTTGTAATCTTGTAATCTTGTAATCTTGTTTCCCCGCTGAGTCTCCTGCAAGGGACTCAACGGATTCATTCAATTTCAAACTATCGATGAAAAAAGTTCAAGCCGTATTGTTATTGCAACGTTCCCTTCGGGTG